>CAZJOY010000012.1:0-44311 GCA_964547705.1 uncultured Methylobacter sp.
TACGCTTGGGTGGCCTTATTCCGGCCTACGTCGAGATGTGTATAACGACGAGAGCAGGGGCTTGGGAACTAGTCGTTAAGCCATTCATGGTTCGACAAGGCTCTCCTGAGTTTATCGAAGCCTGTCATGAGCTTGTCGAATGAAGCTCACCACGAACGGCTTAACTTAATGGCAGTGACGGAGCCCGTGGGAACGAGAACAAAAAATGATAATTCGTTAAAACCTATGGTGCACAATTAACCGCTATATCATTACTAAACTGCCCGATCTCTTTGTCTTTTTGCATATATATGGCCGTGTAATGGCGCAGTTCGGGCTTACCGGTGCTTAACAACGGGCGATTGTCCAAATACGGGGAAACCGTGGCGCGGGCTAATAAAACCCAGTCAGTATCTCCTTCGCGTTGGCCGTAAATGTTGACGCCATCGCTTTTTAATTTATTAAAACTTAACGCCACCTGGCCTCCGGTTTGGTCGATGCCGTTTAAGTTGGGTTTGAGCGCAGAAAAATCAACTGTGCTCTTCGGTCCCTCAATACCAAGATGATCGCCTTCCCCAGCGCTATAGCTTGGATGTGCCTTGATACGGCGCACCAGCGACCGGATCAGGGCTTCAACATTATGCCGGCTATCGTTTTTGTTGGTAGTAGCGCGTTTGGCGGATGCCGCAGCATCACTGGCAGTTGCAATTTTGCTATTGAAATCGGTGACGCTAGCTTTTAGCGTAGCCAAATCGTTATCCGATAAATTGTAATCGGTTAGTAGAGAGGGAAAATTAGTTGCGAAACGATTGAGCCAGACCGAAAAATCATTGTCCGGGCTAGGGATAAAATCGGATTTAGCCATGATGAGCTCCTTTTTGAGTCAATAAATTAGCGTAACAAATGGTCTTGGCGGGCGTTAGCCGGGAATGATTGCCAAGGCTTTTAGTTCGATTAAGCGCGGTTGGGTTGTTTTAATGCGTATTTTTAATATCTAGCCGCACGGTTGAGTCTCCAGGTGGTGTGGTTGAACTCTCCAACCGTGTGGTTGAAGGCTTTGACCATACGATTTTAGCTTCTAACCATGAGGTTAAGGTGTCCAGCCGCATGGTTGAGCCTTTCGACCATGCACTTCTACTATCCAGCCGTGACTTGTCGGCTGTAAGCCATGATATTCGCGGTCTACAGACAATGCGGCCAAGCTCTGGAAATGTACGGTTTTATAGTTCAACCGCAAGCCGCTATAACCCAGGCGCATGACAAAAGAACTATTTAGCCTTTAATGACTAGCGTCCGGAATTAGCTTTATTGCGGCTGGGCAAGTTTAGTTCTGTTTCCATATTAAATGCAAGTTTTTTGGTTTCATAATAGGACCGGCATAAGCCAATACGGAAGCTGTCCATGCCCTACAGGCTTTCTGGGGATTTGGAATGCTCAACTGATTTTTTTAGGTTGATAGGACGGACGACGGTTTATATCGCCTAAACCATTCGATCCAAGCGCAACTGCTCCAGCTTCTCGTAATAAGGATAGACCGTTGCGCATAATTCAATGTTTGCGTCATTCGCCATTGGCTTCGGATCGCCGGTAAATTTTGCCGCATTTTTCGAATGCGAACCGGAGCGGTCTCTCATGGTCTCTAATTCTGTTGGAGAGGGCGATATTGAAAATAAATCCAGCAGATCGGTCCAAACAATTTGCGGTAACTGGCTATAGTTCAGCAAAATCAATTCTCCCGCCTGATCGCAAGCTGCTTTGAAAAAATGCCTCAGCACTTTGACGGAATATTTATCCAACTCGCCCGGCATCAGCGGTTCGGCATCCAAGTCCAGCAGGGCAGGGTCCACCAGTCCAGGCACCATTTGCGGTCCTCTTTGCCGTTGATGGGACGCCAATACCTCCTCCGGTTTCCGATACATAAAAATAAAAGGCGTATCGGGAAAAGCCTTGCGAAACAGCGGAAGGCTGTTTATGTGCCAGCTGTCGAGCTTGATGAAAAAATGGCGTTCTTCCGCGAAACGTCTTTGTCCTAATGCCCCAACCAATTGCCGCAATGTCTTTTCCGCACCGCTTTGTTCAGGTTGGGCATGGTAGAGGCTTAGATAGGAATCGATAATAGGCGGTTCCGATAACACGATACAGCTGGGTAGGGAGGCGAGCAATTGCGACAGCAGCGTCGAACCGCAACGCGAGGTGTGAAAAATGAAAGCCGTTGGCGCCAGCGAGTTTTCGAATGTATCCAGCACATTGAAAGACGTTTGTACGCAGAGCTTTTTATCATGGTTGAGAGTGGAAACACTATCGTAAAAAAAAGGTTCGCTAAAACGTTTTTCGCCGAAGAAGCGCCACCACAATTTATCGTTCCTGGCTACAACCGGATACCACCCTGACAAAGATTCCAGCTGTTCAAACGGCATATCCTGATTGCGGAGCAGTGCGCGTTCATTCGCGGAAAAATTTTCATTCATGTGGTTGTTTCCCGGATTTTTGAATGGCAATTAATCTTGCGGCCATCTGTTTTGCCGGCTCATTATTCATGGCAATTAAACTCGCGATAATCGTTCCTACGTTTTTATCGTTAATCGAAGGATCGCCGTATTTTGGTTTTGCTCTTGGTATAAATCCGGCTTCCTGAAAAACGTTTTCCAGCCAAGGGTTAACAATGCAATCCAGCATTAAATGAATTCTGGGCGTTAGGCTTTTATTGCGTACGCCGTGCAGACAACCGGCATTTAAATACCAGGTAAAGCCGGCTGAAAAATGAATCTCTTCATCTTCGATTGTGAAGCAAATGTCGGGCGTGGTGACAATCGGAATATGCAGCCGTGCGATACCGTCCTCGAACGAAGTGCCTTTGTCCGTATGCATTTTAATTTGGCTGCCGGCGCCAAGAGCCATCAGGCGTACCGACGTTTTCTCGCATTCGAAACTGTCTATGACTTCCTGGAAATATGGGCAGCGTTTGAGGATGTCCGTATCCTTATAGTGTTTATCGGATAGCGATTGAATATGGTCTGATTTACCGTCCACGGAGCGCAAAGGCACGCAACGCCAAACGTTGTCATAGGCCGAAGTATTGAAATGATCCAGCCAGTCGGTTTCCCTGATTTGCTTAAGATCGTCGTTTAAACGGCCAGTGTCGAAAGAGAAAGGAAGTTGGCAGTATTTGGTTTTATATGGCACAAGACTAATTATTTTTTAGAAAGAAGAGTTTCCACTATTTATAGACTGATGATTCGAAATCATTATATCGTTAAAAGTCAAATTCGCGAGCCTGCTTTATTTTCGTTATGATGTGATAGAAAGAAATCTAAAAGTATGTGTTGGATATAGCAATAATGAATGAATTTCAACAAAATGGTTTTTTATTGGTGCCTGAACTCATCAATACATCAGAATATGATCGTTTCTTCGAAAAGATAGTTTCTCTAGGGCGAGGAAACTCTGAGGAGACACAAGTGCCGGGATCGACCGGTTTTTATAAGGAAGTTTTGTTTGAAAAATTGCTCGAACATCTTTTGCCTAAAATTGAACAATATACCGGTTTGGCTTTATTTAAAACTTACAGCTATGCGCGCCGTTACCGCATTGGCAATGAACTGAAGCCGCATCGGGATAGGGAGGCTTGCGAAATAACTGTAACCTTAGCTTTGGGCTATGAAGGCGAAATTTGGCCGATTTGGGTCGAAAATAAAGAAAAAGTATCTTGCAGCTTCCTGCTGAATCCTGGCGATGCTCTGATTTTTAGAGGTAGGGAATTGGTACATTGGCGCGAGAAAAACCGGTTTGGTGCTTGTTCGCAGGTCTTTTTACATTATGTCGAACGTAATGGGCTCTATGCCGATCACCGGGATGATAGGCGCGAATCGCCATTCGAGTGATAAGGTAATATCCTTCCATCTCGGGTTTTGGCTTGTTACTCCCTCTCTTCCGCCGAGCGAGGGGGAGCCGTTTTGAAAAAAGTATCGTTGAGTGTTAGTGGAAATTTAATTGAAAACCGCCTGATAAATATAATGTCCTGCTTCCTCACCTATCGGCACCAGGAAAATTTCCAACTCGCCCAGCACGTCATGGCGCAGACGATGGATCATTTGGTGCAGGAGGATAGAATTTTCGCCGTGGAAGCGAAGATCGAAAGGTTCCCGGATTTGGCCCGGAAAAGGATGCGATTTCAAAGGGGTTGCCTCGGCGAGAATGAGAGGCTGTTCCAGCCCGCCGTCGAGTAAGGCGATAAAGGTGGTGTTGACGTGAGGTGCGAAAAAATCGAGTGTTAGGATCTTCATGTTTTTTTAGAGAATGAGTAGCTATTTCGTGCAGTAAGAAGAGAGGGGATTTTTCGGCAGCCGCCTTAAATCTAGATATGTCTATTAAGTGAGTGGATAGGCTTTGCTTATCCACTCACTATAAAAAATTTTCCGGTTTTTTGTATTGCTATGCCTATCTGGGCTTCGTTCAGCCGGACTCCGCTTGAGCTTCATCCGGGCTATGAACAAAGCCTACGCCGGACGGCGTCCATTCCATCAACCAGTAAGGACCGTTTTCCGAGACTTCCTTAAAGCCCAATCTGCGGTACAGGTTTTGCGCCGGGTTGAACTTTTCAACATGGATGCTGACGATCAGCCCTGGGCCTTCGGCCTCTGCAAACACTCCTTGCAATAGGAGAGTGCCTAAGCCCTGATTGCGAACTTTCGGCATCAGGGAAACATCGACGATGCGAATTTCCCTTTTATTGCGGTACAGGTAGAGCCGGCCCACCGGCTCCCCTTGCTGCTCCAGGATCAGGAACTCGCCATCGAAGTAAGCCTCTGCATAGTGCTTATCCTGGCAGAAATACTGCTGGCGGAGAAAGTCTAGCTTGGCTTCCTCCGTCCAGCCGGTGAGTTCCAATTCAGGCCAGCGCACCGAAATATACAGGTTTTCCAGAAACGGCCGGTCTTCCTTTTTCTCGGGGCGAAGTGCATGGCCCCGTTCCGCCAAGCCGGCGGGCGGAGCAAAGCGTTGCTCGGAGTCGGTTTTGCCCATGCTTTAATTCCGGGCCGCGTAAAGGCCGCTGATGCAGATGCAAAACCGCATCGGCAGATAAGGCTGTCGGTTTTCGTGGGCTGCCGGGGCCGCGTTGCCCGCCGAACCGAAGACTTGGCCGGCTAGGGTTACATCCGGGGTTCCTGAGGGAGTGTAAGCGAAGATATTTACGGGTGGCGTCACCGAAGTTTGAGCGGTGCGCGATAACCAGGACGTAGCGGTTGGCGCGGCGCTCATGTTGGTTGCTGGTGAGGCGGGCAATACTTTGGCGGTCACCGTATGAGTATGGGCAGCCATTTGATTGATATTCAGGGCTACGGATTCGGCCCCCACCTTCTGTCCAATAGTGCGGGGGGTAAGCCCCGGTCCGGCACCGGTGCCCATAAGGACTTGGCCCTGAAGGTTTGGGAGAGTGAAATAGGATCTTTGGTCGCTAGGACCGTAGATGGTGCCAATGGTTGCAAATAATGCCTGATATTGCATTAAAGGCATTTGCTGGCCATTGCAATCGGCCCAGTCACGGGGTGCGAATAGGTAGGGAAGGATACGGATTTCTCCGGTAAATGCGTCCACGATAAGTCTCCTCTATGTTTGTATTGTTAAGAGCGGTTCGGGTACAGGCCGTTGACGGCGATGATATAGGTCATCGCCAGGGACGGCATTATATTGTTGTGAGGCTGGTTGCCGCCGGCGGAACCGTAGCTCGCTGCATCCAGGGTGGAGGCGGTAGGCGACGGCGCCGAATCGTTCAGGTAAATACGGACGTCATTCATCCCTTTGGCATGAGCCATATTATTGCTACCTGTCGGCAAAGCACTGGCTGTGGCATCAGCATTCAGGGTGTTGAAGCTATGGTTGTGAACCGCCCATTGCGAATCGTTCAGGGTAACGGTTTCGCTGCCTCCGGTCTGTCCCAAGGCGCGGGCGGTAAGATTGGTGCCCGTGCCCTGGCCGACCGGGATGCGGCCGCGGTAGTCCGGTAGCGCGAAGGTAGTGCTGCCGTTGCCGCCGTAGGTAGCGCCGATCAGGGCAAACAGGGCGGGGTACTGGCTGACGTTCAGCACTTGGCCCTCGCACTTCATCCAGTCTCCCACTGGAGCGTAATCTCCCGCGAATAAGCGGATTTCGCCGACATAATATTGTGACATGATTGATTTCCTTTGCTAAATATTGAAAACGGGTGGTGGCGTCGGTTCAGTTGCGCGCCGGGAACACCCCGGTCGTAGCGATGCAGAAATTGGCTACCGTGAACGGCTGCATATTGTTATGGGGCGCGCCGCCTACTGAGGAAACGGTGCCGGCATTGAGCGGTTGAAAGGTCGCTCCGCTGGTTGGGACGGTGCTGTAAACGGTCGGCGTTACGGTAGTTTTAAGGCTGGAAATAATGCCGTCGCTTGGTCCTGCCGTGCCTTGCGCCGACATGGCTTTGACCGTATGCGTATGGGCCGGCACTTGAGTGGCGTTGAGTGTTACGGTTTCGGCACCTCCGGCATAGGTGCTTCCCTGTTGGTAGATGGTGCCGCTGATAGGCGAATGGCCTTGGCCGAGGGGCACCCGGCCGCGCAGGTCGGGCAGGTTGAAGTTGGTAGTAGCGTTACCGCCGAAGGTAGTGCCTAACAGGGCATACAGGGCATTGTTCTGTTGGATCGTCATCAATTGGCCTTGGCATAGCGCCCAGTGTTGCGGCGCCCAAGCAAAGCTGAACATGCGAATCTCGCCTAAAAAATAATCTGACACGGTTTCATCTCCTTACGTATGGGATAGTTGAAATAGTGTAATATAGTGGTTGGAAACCGCGCACACCTTAAATCCCCCTTATTTACTGCTTAGGCGGCTTAGTTTTCCATCATTCTGTATTAACTGTTTTTTACCGCAGACTAGCGCCTGTCCAAAGTTGGAAAAGCCGATTTGCTACGGCGTAGGCTAGGTTAACATCGTTTTTTGATTTTCCGCAAATTGATAATAGAATTTTTTTAGCAGATGGAATTTTTTCAAACCGCAGGGTACGAGGCTGTGACAATACCTGAAATTAGGCGGAATTGTCAGTTTCGGCAACCACAACGCATTTTTTAGTGATTTTGACATAAGTATCTACACAACTTTAAATTAGGCGACGCATCCTTTGTTCACGTTCCCACTCGCCAGCAATGCCTTGCTTGATGTTGGGAGAGAAACAGGCCGATAAGCAGACCTTCCAGGTTTTACGACTGCCATGGATGGTGGCCGAGACTGCTCCCGGCAGTCCTCGGCATTTCCTCCATCCATGGAGGTTAGAAGTGCTGGAGCTGCCGGGAGCGACTCCAGTAAAAACCTGGAAGGTCTAACTCGCGCAACGAGTAAAGACGAGGTAATGCCAATAAGTTGTATGGATACTTATAGCCGGAAAGTGGAATGTAGGCGAACGAAGCTTGGCCGTTCAATAATTTGGCGGCATGAGGGTGGACATCGGAATGCCTAAATGTAAAAATGGCAGACGAATTACAGTTGGGCAACAAAGCGGTAGCAAACGGCCCATCGTTTTATTTTTCCCTTTTATTTCACTATGCGTTACACCGCTTATAACCTGTCCATAGATAGCGAGATCGATTTGCCTGAATTATTGCCTGTGGAAGCGGGCAATGCCGAGTCGGCGGATGTGAAAATCCATTTCGGGCCGTTAGCGCCCGGCGGCTTGGCGGACGGTCAACAATTAGGGCCGTTCCTTTGGGCTGCGCCGGAAAGTCTTTGGCTACAAGTGCCTCAAGTCGCCCGTTTCCTGGTCAGCAACGGCAACGATATTTGCATCGATCCCGAACCCGGCATCGACGAGGACAGTATCCGGGTTTTTTTATTAGGTTCCGCCTTCGGCGCCTTGCTGCTCCAGCGCGGCCATCTGGTTTTGCATGGCAATGCCATTCGGATCGGCGACCAGTGCATGGTCTGCGTCGGCCGTTCCGGCGCGGGCAAATCGACGCTGGCAGCAGGTTTTTTGCAACGCGGATATGAGATACTCGCCGACGATGTGGTGCCGGTCGATAGCGATTGCCGTGCCGTGCCGGGCTTCCCGCGCATCAAGTTGTGGCAGGATGTGGCTGACCATTTAAATATCGATACCGCCGGCCTGCGCCGGATCCGGCCGAACCTCGAAAAATTCAATTATCCGATTGCTCTGGCCGCCGATACGCCGCCCTTGCCGATCCGCTGGGTTTACATCTTGGGCAGCAATAATGTTTTCCAGGAGTTTCGAATCGAACCCATCCAGGGGCTGCACCGCTTCCAGCCTTTGCGCAACAATACTTACCGGGTACGGTTTCTCGACGGCATGGAGTTGAAGCCCGAACACATGAAACTGTGCGGGCAATTGGCGGGAAAAATTCACCTGGCCCGCGTTACGCGGTTCAACAAGGGCTTCATGCTGGAGCGATTAATCGACTGCTTGCTGGCGGACATCGCCGAAAATCCTTGATCATGAACAGTATTTATTGGCTGGCGTCCTATCCAAAATCCGGCAATACCTGGTTTCGCGTCTTCTTGCAAAACCTGTTGGAGGATAGCGATAAGCCGTTGGACATCAATGAGTTGACTACCGGTTTTATCGCCAGTGATCGAGGCTGGCTCGACAACGTATTGGGTTTCGACAGCGCCGATCTCGACGCGGACGAGCTGGAGCGGTTGCGGCCCGAGGTTTACCGCTGGTCGTCGCTCAACGGCGAGACGACCTACAATAAGATTCACGATGCCTATACTTACACCGCCGACGGCGAACCGCTGGTCAGTCGCGAAGCCACCCGCGGCGCGCTGTACATTTTGCGCAATCCTTTGGATGTCGCGCCTTCCTATGCTAACCATAATTGCCTTAGTCTCGATAAGGCGATTGCCAGTATGGGGAATCATCGACTGGTCTTAGGCGAATCGTGTAATAAACAGTTGTTATATCAAGTCCGCAATAAGTTGCTGAGTTGGTCCGAGCATGTCCTGAGTTGGGTCGACGCACCGGCTTTGAACTGCCATGTGCTTCGCTACGAGGATATGCAAGCCGATCCCGTGGCGGCTTTTAGCGGGGCGGCGCGGTTTCTGGGTTTGCCGGACGATCCGGTTCGTATCGAGAAAGCCATCCGTTTTAGCGATTTCCAGGAGCTTGCCGGGCAGGAAACGGAAAAAGGTTTCTGTGAACAGTCACCTCGCGCCGAGCGTTTTTTCCGCGATGGCAAGAGTGGAAATTGGCGCAACAGGCTCAGCCCCGAACAAATCGCCCGCATCGTTGCCGACCATGGCGAAGTCATGCGCCGTTTCGGTTATCTGGATGCCGACGGCCGGCCGCTGTGAATGACGATGGCTGGCGGCAAGCTTAAACGCTTGTGCCGCGCCGTCCGGCGCGAGCTCATTCAACGCCGCTTGCCACATGGCGTGGTCAGCCCAGCCTATCTTTGGCCGGCCGCCGACGAACGGGTGCATTTACACCGTACTCTGTGGTGGAAATCTGGGGACCGGTGGCCCCGACCGCTTTGGCTGACGGTCGAATGTTGGCTATGGCTGCGCTGGGTCTTTGGGCATGCCGTTCCCGCCTGCCGGCGCAGTCTACGCCAGATGGCGTTCGTCGTGGAGCGGGAGGAAGGTATTTCGCGCCGGATTCAAGGGTTGCGCATCTTGAAGTTAGCGTTGTTTTGGTGCATTCCACCTTGGGAAAGTTACCGTTATCGCCTCTTTCGCTCGCCCGATGGGGGGCTGGATTATGTCTACGATGCAGGGACCCTTGCTTATCATGTTTGGCGTAGCGAGCCGCTGGGTTTGCAGGCGGATTCGCTCCGGCGGTTGCAAGATAAACTGCGCTTGGCGGATGAAGTGGCCGGAGTTGGTGTTCCGGTGGTAGCGACGCTCGCCGTGGTGCGGGAATATCGCGAAGCGTCTTGGTTCGAGGCGCAGGTCAAAAAGCACGAGCGCGTGTTCTGTAAGACGAACAGCGGCAACCAAGGACGGGGGGCTTTTTTGGCCTGGAGCGCTCTGGACGGCATCGCGGGACAAACCTTCGGCGGTGCTTCGTTGCCGGATGCGGCGGCGGTCGAGGCTGCGTGGCGACGGTTGCTGGGGCAGGATAGCGCACTGATCCAGCCCTATTTGGCGAATCATCCCGATCTCGCGTCACTGGCTTACAATCAGGAAACCATCACAGTGCGCTTTATCAGCCAATGGGATACCGATCCGGGCGAAGGCGCCGCAGCTTGCCGTTGCCTGTGCGCTACGCTGGAAGTGCCCGCGGGCCGCACCGCCAACGGCGATACCTTCTACGCCATCCTGCCCCTTCATCCCGAAACCGGCGCCTTTCTGCCGCCCGAGCCCCGGTTGATCGCCGAGCAGACGATTCGCGACGCCGTTTTTGGAGTTCAGGCCGCAGCCCAAGCTTTACGCCGTTTGCCGGATTGGTCCCGCTTGGCCGAATTGTCCTACCGGGCACATGCCGGGTTCCCGGATATTCGTGCGATTGCCTGGGATTGGGTGCCGGCCCCCTCGGGGCCGGTATTGCTGGAAGGCAATTTCGGTTGGGGAACGGCCGCCGTGCAAGCGAGGCTGGGAGGCTTGATTTTCTCGATAAGGAACGGTAGGATGCCGTAACCTATTCTGCCGGTTTTTCGATTTTAGCAATAAAAAACCGATATGAGGCCGCCCGGCGATATAACCTGTATTGTTCAGCCGCCGGCATCGGTTGGTTCTGACTGTTTTTGAAAATTAAGGAGAAAAACAATGACTCACCCTTTATCCGAGGATACGCTCGCCTTGCCATCCTCGTCGGCGGGCTCTAATCGGTTGCCTTATCGCCCTCCTTTTCTTACTGCGTTGGCTGTAAATTCACATACAGGAGGAAAACCAAGTGGTTATCCAGCGGAGGGCCATGGTTCTGCTACCACTAACTGGGCTTCTAGCTAATATGCGAATTATGAAACAGCGCATCGCGCCGACATCGAAGGCAGAAGATACATGATTCTAGCGATTAGTCAGGTAGGGTACGCATCGCGTACCTTTTTCAAAGTTATCCGTTGGTTCAATCCTTAAAAAGGTACGCAATGCGTACCCTACGGAACTTTAAGTATTAGAATTCTTATGACTTAACAAGGCTTCAATTAGCTCTTCATGTCGTAGGAAGTCGAAAAGCTGTTGGGCAAGCCGACGTTGCCCCTCGGCATTCAGATATTTGTCGAGTTCGCAAATATCGTCGCTCAAGGGCAGCGCGGAAGCCAAATCGAAATACGGCACTTGCCGGCGCTCGGCAAGGTCAGCCATGACGGCATGATGTTCCGGCACCGCCCGCTGGTACAAACCATCGGGGTTGGGGCCGATAGGAATGTGGTCGCCGACCAGCAGCGAACGGGCGCCCATTGTCTGGTTCAAGGCGAGCATATAATCCAGATTGCGCTCGAAGTAGCGTGGCGGATTAGTGACCAGGCGGTCGCGCCGGCCTGTGTTATTATGATTCGTCATTTCCAGCAGCGGTTCGGCGGGGATGTGTTTGCCTAGCCAGCCTTCCAATAAGGCGCTTCGCCAGATCAGGGCGCGAGCCAGCGAGTCGGCGATCGACAAGCGTGGTTGAAGTAGCCGGCCATGGCCGTAGCGTTTGCGCATTTGCCGGAAATCGCCAAAATAGTCGTCGCTGGCTACCCTGGGCCAGGTATCGCAAATGCCGGCCTGAATGGCGACCAGGGCCGGCCGAATCTCGGACACCGCAAAGATCAGCCGCAACAGCATTTCGGCGGAGCTGGCATTGGCCATGCCGGCATTGATCACCTCGAAATGCCGCGATTTGAGTCGGTCGCGATAGGCTTCATTCAGGCGTTCTTCCAGAAGATGAGTGAAGAGCTGGGCATTGTCCTGAATCGTAACGCCGTAAACGGTAGGCCCGCCCATGAAAACCAGCCGGATGGCGTTCGGGTCCGGTTCCAGCAGACGCCGGTCGCGAAAGCCGAAACGGTTATGCATCAGCCCTTCAGCGCTGCGGATATTCGGGCGCGGTTCGAATAGCGTGTAGTGGTGGGACTGATATAAACGCGAGGTATAGAGGTTTTTTTCCGGCGATAATGTGATTTGCCGGCTAGGAGCCGCAGGAAAGCAGCGTTTAAGCAGCTCTCCGAGCGTCAGTAAGCCGATAATGCCCAATATCGTTTCCTGCCCCGGTGCGCGTGGCCAGATCAACACCGCGGCCACCGCTGCGATGCTTCCGGTTGTTATTAACGTAATGAGCCAATGCGAGCTGCGCGGCCGAAACGGGCGCAACCCGAACCAGCGCCCGCCGGGAGCAGTAATGAAAGCCAGTCCCCAGAACGCCAGGATAAGCCCCACCATACCATAGCGCATTAGATCGATTGCTTGGATTGATGATGCCATAAATCTCTAGCCTGGAATGCTGTTATCATGCAGCCACCGGTTTAACCAGTGGATATGACCTATGTTGCGCATGAATAGGCGGCAGATGCCGTTTGCTGACGTTAGTTCCATCTGTTTGATTTGTTGGCGGAATTTATCCTGATCGATAAGCTCCGCCAAGCCGGGGTGCAGATTGCCTTCCAACTGTCGAGTCAAATTGCTCATCCGGGCAATGGCAATGTGTGTGTTCTTGAGCTGATAGTTTTCACCCATGTCTTTTTCGGGTTTCCAGATCACCCGTTTCGGCACGATGCCGTCGATGGCGCGCCGGTGCAAGTAGCGGCCGATACCCTTGGGGCCCACTTTTTCGATGCCGGGCGTGGACAGGTATTGTTGCACCAGGCGCGCGTCCCAAAGCGGCCAACGATAATCCACGCCATAGGCGGCGGCCATCAGGGTGCAGTCTTCCAGACGGGCGGTGAGTTGCATGCGGTGCAAGTGGTGTTGGAGAATGAAATCGTTGATGCGCCGGTAGGGGGCGTCATAGCGGGCCGTCTCTATATGGCGCTCGTAGAGGTTCAAGCGCTCCACCACTTCGGGACGCAGTAATTGATGCGGCCAGCGTTGCTCCCAGGCTTTCAGAAATAAAGGGTTATAAGCGGCGTTGGCGCGGCCGAGAGCGGCTGTCTTCAGCAGGCGCAAGGTTCGCTTGATCGGATCGCCCGGCAGGATATTCCATAATGCGGCGTAATGTCCGCCGTCGAGCAATTCCCGACGCAAATGGTGACCGCTGTGGGTGACGACTTCATCGCCGCCGAACCCGGAAAACAGGGCGTGAATGCCGCGCAGTTTGCATTCTCTATAAAACGGGATATGTCCCGTGCTGTTGGGGTGTTCTTGCGGATAACCCAGCGTGTTTAGTCCTAGCGAGACGGCTTCGTCATCGGCGATACATGTGGTGATAATATAATTGTGAACGATGCGTTTGGCCTGGCTGGTTTCCAGAATGTAGGCGGGTTCCTGCTCGCAATAGGCGAAGCCGAAACTATGTAAGCGGTCGCCCGGTTCGCCGAGAAAATGGGCCAGATAAGCGGTGATGGTGGCCGAGTCGATGCCGCCGCTGTTTTCAGTGCCCATCGGGGCGTCCGGGTCCATGCGGCAGCGGATCGCCTCCTCCAGGACCTCGCGGTAAGTCTCGACCCAGCGCGGATCGCGCTGGGTTGCTGCCGGGGCATCGTCGCGCCAGCTATGGTAGCGTTGGATTCGGATGTGACCTTCGCCGTCGCAGCTCAGCCAGTGTCCCGGTGCTAATTTATGGATTTCCTTGTAGGCGGTTTCAGTCTGGCTAAACGAAAGGTTCAGCATATAGGCGGCGGCCCAGTCCATGTCGGCAGTAACCGGCAGCGGGCAGCGGCGCCGCAATTCCGGAATGCTGAATCCGTGGCTGAGCCGGCCATTATCGATACGGTAATATAACGGCTTAACGCCGAGAGCGTCGCGGGCAAGGTAGGTAAGACGCTGCGTTTCATCCCGAATGGCTAGGGCATAGTCTCCGATCAAATGATCCACCAGACTTGTTCCCCAACGCCGCCAGGCGGCTTGGAGGGTGCTTTGGACATTATGGCCGGCAAGGCCGAGCTGGGTTTGCAAATCGCCGAGGTTGTGGATGTGGCCGGAGAAATCCAGGATGAAATTGTCGGGCGATTGAGGCATATATCGAGAAGCGGTTTATGGGATGTGACGTTAAAATGGAACCGGGGTATGATACTATAAAAAATTCCTAATAATTTCAGAGTATGATGACGATGTCCGATTTCGATCCCGCAAACCGCTATATTCGCAACCCTGACCTGATCTCCGCCGACATGGATGGCGACACGGTGGCAATGAGTGTTGAGCGGGGCGAATATTTCGGCATTGGCGGCGTTGGGTCGCGGGTTTGGGCGCTGCTGGAGCAGCCTGTTGTTCTCGAAGACATTGTTCGAACGATTTGCGCGGAATTCGAAGTGGATGAGGCAACCTGCCGCGCCGATCTGATCGCTTTCTTCAATGACCTGCTGGCGCATCAGTTGATCGCTGCCGTGGCGGATTAACCTAGAAAAGAGCAGTTGCGCTATCCAAATGGGTGAATATGTGGAAAGCCGTTCATGCTTCGACAAGCTCAGCACGAACGGCTTTCCTCGCGCCAACTGCTTTTTTTGAGCAGTACAAAAAACAATCAGCAGCTATATTTTTTGTAAGGAAGTGCAAACCATGCAAATTCAATTTACAACTGTTTTTCGTAAAGTTCCTGAAGGCTACATTGCTTTTGTTGAGGAATTGCCGGGAGCTAATGCCCAGGGCGCAACACTTGATGAAGCCCGGACCAATCTTGAAGAAGCAATTGCTCTCGTTTTGGAGGCGAATTGTGCGCTTGCTGAAGAGGATTTGCAAGGTGAGGAAGTTATTCGGGAGCAGATTTTGCTTGTAGCATGAAGCGCCTGGCTGTCAATAACTTCCCGATATGGATCGGTGAAGTTTTTCCGTTCGCCTTGAGCCCTTCGATAAACTCAGGAGAGCCTTGGCGAAGCCTGTCATGAGCTTGTTGAATGAGGTGAGCGGAAAAATTTCGGACCTATCGCGTCAAGCCGCTCATGCTTCAACAGGGTTCTCCTGAGTTTATCGAAGGGCTCAGCACGAACGGCTTGACGACCGGAAACATTTTTCGGAGTCACCATGCTGGCGACTGCACCGGAAATGCTTGGCTGAATGGCTAGTTAGTTCAGCAGAAGAGCAATTGTAAATTATATTTGTTTCTATCAGAATATCCGCGCATCTGAATCAACCTCGCAGATCATGTTACACTTTATCAAGCTATTTATCATGAGGGTTTTACAACTATGACAACACTTGCCGAAATTGAAACAGCAATTACAAAGCTACCCCAAAACGATGTCCAGCAACTTGCTCTCTGGTTGCAAAACTATGTTAATGACTTGTGGGATCATCAGTTAGAAGCGGATTTAAAATCGGGTAAACTGGATAGCTTAATTTCCAAAGCCGAAGCAGATATTGCGACTCATCACTTTAAAAGTCTTGATGAAGTCATACACAACACCTGATTTTTGGAAAGCTTACCAAGCTTTACCGCAGAAGACGAAAGAGCAAGCGCGAAAAAACTATCGAATATGGAAAGTGTATCCTTTTTACCCTTCATTACATTTTAAAAAAGTAGGCGGGAATCTTTGGTCGGTTCGTATAACCCTTGACTACCGGGCATTAGCATTAAAAAAAGATGATGGCTACTACTGGATATGGATAGGTGCACACGACGAATATGAAATTCTTATTCGCTAAGATAACGCTCGGAGCCCGTTAAAAACCTGATCAACGCTGGAAACTCGTGCTTAACCGTACAGTGCCATTTATTCCGGCCAGAACTCAGGGGTCATGATCTGATCGAAGTCCCACGGGCAAGATTCAGGAAACACGTTCAATATCCCGGTTTCGTTCTCCGCAATGCGTGCAGCATCGGCCCATGACTCCGACCAAAAATCAGGATTTTCAAGATTGGGCTTTAAACTTGGTGTTTTGCTAAGTCTGCGCATAAGCATAGTACGCTGGTCTTTGATGGTTCGTTCCCAACTTTTACCCCGATGGCTTGGTTGATATCGCCATTTAATCAAGTATGCAAGCAACATCGCCATTCTATTTTCAAATTCACGTTGCTCACTTTTGCCCACGTCTTCAATCTCATCCGCAATATGTTCAAGGTCGAGCAAGTCAAAGCGACCGGAACGAATAAATGCCGCTTGCTCATTTGCCCATGCTATTACGTCAGTTTCGTAGCTTTGCATCAGTAATGCCCCCTGTGTCTCAATAGAGTTTAAACCTTTTCAGAATAACAGCCGGTCGCAAACAAAACAATCCTATTGATCAGGGTAATCGCGCTATATTTTCTTTTAGCTATGCCTCTTATTACGGACGCAGACGCCGATACCAGCAGTTGATAGCAAAGCGGGCGTGCTCGAAGGCTTGAGACGGGCAACTGACCGGCAGCACTTCATGCGGCGCCCAGGACGGAAATAGCACCAATTGGTCGCACTCCGGCTCGATATCGATAAAGCTGCCGCCTTGTTCCTGAGGTGTCAACGCATGCATCCGCAATTGCCCGCCGCTAAAACGTTTTTGCATGACATGGAAGTAATAAACGCCGGTTAATACGCGTTGGGTTTTTATATCCGGATCATCGGCTTGAGTTATGGTGTCGATATGGCGCTTAAAAAATGCGCCGTCGCCATGGGCCACCAATTCGATTTCGCAGGAAGCCGGCTCGAATGGCGACAGGCGCAATTCCGAAACCGCTTGCGGCATAGCCGCCCGGAAGAGGGGTTCCAGATCGGTGCGCAGTGCGCCGAAATCTTTCAATTTACATGAAACACGTATATTTGGATCGATTCGGGCGATTGTTCCATAGCCGACGCCGCTGGCAACGAATGCGGATTGATGGGCGATGGCGTATGCCAGCAAGCGCTCTACCCAATCGTTTCCGAGAAAATTTGGCACGATGCGATAAGGGAATGGGCGTATCGAGGCGGCAAAGGGAGTGGTGACGTTCAAACGAGTGCTCCTTGAAAGATGCTGCGAATTAGTGGGAGGTTTTTTAGGGAGGCGCTGATTAAATCCTTCGACAAGCTCAGGATGATCGGAATCAATTTGTTCAGCACTTCCTTAGAAATTCCCTAAAAGAAAGGGTAGTAACGGCTGCGTAATTTTTCTTCATCAATAGTCAGGGGATCATAGCCAAGCCGAGTGGCGAGCTTCATTGTTTCCGGATATTTTTGAATGTCCAGCGGGTTCCACCAACTATCGCAAAGATAGTGGAAATTATCCTTCGTCTTTTTCAATGGTTCCTCGATATTTTCCGGCATGGGTAATCCAAGAAAACTGATTAAATCCCGTAGAGCATTTCCATGAAACAGGTCTTCAAAGCGTATTCGCAGCCAAGGGCTATTGCCTTCCTGTTCAAGTTTCAAGCCGAGCGCATTGACTTCCGCCCAGAAAAATAGAGATTTCTCGAAAGGATTCATGCCATCCCAATGTTCGCGGTATTGAGTGAAAGCCGCTCCTTCGTCAAAGGGTGAAGCCAGCACCTTCTCCTGAAAAGGAAGTCCGGGAATAAGCGGAGAACAAAAAGCCCTGTGAGAAACCCACGAACATGCAACTGGGATAGGATGTCGAACAAGTTGCACAATTTTAATCCTGCCCTCAAAGCGCCGTAAAAGATAAGGAATGGCTCCCCATGCAGGCCAGCCGCATTCGATATAGGATTTGGTCTTTAGAATTTCTTCGATTTTCGAACAATGGGAAATAATCTCCGCCGCATTGCTAACGGCTTCCAAGTCCCGGCGGCCGAGCATTATTCTCGGATAATAACGATCATGCAGAGGCTCGTGTTCAATAACAGTGTTTTCTTTGCAAATGTGGTTCAAATACTCGGCAAGCCATTGGGTGCCGCATCTTCCGGTCGATAGAAAAAAGGTTGCTGTGTTCATGTTCGTTCGAGCTTATATTATAAAGAGTCCGTTATTCTCTCAATCATCTTTGCATATATAAAAACGGTTGTATATCCGATGCTTCCGCCGTGCCGGGGTACCTCATTAAAAAATAGCAATCTGAAATCACATAACACCGCTAGCACCCAAGCATCGGGCGAGTTCTGTTGCAACAGGGGGTGACAGTCGATCTGGTTTTATCAATCCGACCCGCTCAGTGTAGTGCAGAGCAGTGCAATAATTGCCCTATTGAATCGGAATAAGCTTGATTGCTCTGTTGTGTTTAGATCGGTTCTGGATATGTGGTTGTGAGATTGCTTAAAATCCATGCATATGACTTATTTCGAAGACTGCCTGCTCATGGGTAACAAACGGGCGGAGACGAAACAGCCCACCACGGTAAATTGATCGAAGCTCATGCCGCCCGTGACTCGCACTCGTCCGGCAGCCACCCAGGCATGGGCTGCCAGCGTTACATCTTCGGCATTGCGATTGACGCCGAAAAATAAGCTGTACGGAACGCCGTAAAGCCCGAGTAAAATCCTTGCTGTGATAGCTTGAGGAAAACAGTTCGATTTCCAGGGCGTGTGCCTTGCCGTCATCTGCACGACTCTTGAAATGGATAAAGCTCTGGCTTCAGCGCGGGCATCGACGAGCGGTATCCAGGGAGCAATACCTTCATGTTTTCCCAGCCAGAATGCCAAGCGCCTGAAAGGAACAATGAGGATGACAAAACGGCTGGCCCCCAGTAATAACCAGACAGGAAGGAACCAAGCTTTCTCAAACCAAGGCCTGTGCGCGAAGCTCCGCGCTTTGCGGATAAGCGTCGAAAAGATTGTCAGATGAGTAACTGCTTGGCTATTCGGGACGGACATTCGATTATTCCTGTGCATGATGTACAAGCCAGATCATCTCCAAGTTAGCGCCATCGTCATTTTTGACTTGAAATCCAGATGAAAGATAAAGATGTTTGGCTGGTGTGTTTTGCGAATCGACTGATAATCTGAGCGGCTTGTTCGTGTCCGCTGCTTCGGTTTGTAATATTTTAAGTAAATGGCGGCCGTACCCTTGATTGCGTGCCTGCGGTAATAATGCGATGTAAACGAGCCTGATTGATTCATCGTTTGTATTCACGATTAAATAGCCAATGGCTTCGCCTTTTGTTTCAATAATCGAATATTCGGCATCGGGAAATTGTGTGCGATAGCTGGTTTGCTGGGCATTGAATTGCATTTGCATGAGGTTTTCCAAGAGCGGATCGGGCAGGCCAAGTTGTAATAAATCCGGCCGTGTCGAACGGTGAAGCCTTTCAAGAAAGGCGGTGTCTTGTTCGACTTTGGGGCGGATATTTAAATCAATAATGTTAAGAGCCATGATGAAAACCGTTAGCGGAGTAATTTTTTATTGTAATAGTTGACCGTTTTATTGGAAACCCTGCTTTCAGGGTAAGCTAATTTTGCTTTGTAAGACATGTTAGCCGCTAATATAGCGGACTTTCAAAAGCTTTCTAAAAACATTATTGTTTGGAATGAGTTTCGGATTACTACTTAAAGTAACTGGAGATGTCCATTATTTACCTAGTAAGGCTTCCCGGACGTTGCATGCTGGTTATAAAGAGGATTGGCATAATGCCGTAATGATTTGTAATCGGTCAAGAACGGACCGCTGAAATTTTACATAAGTATCTGAATATAAGTTTCCAGTTTTTATTCAAAGCCGGAGTGCAGGCTTTGCCTGTTTTGCAAGCAGAGCTTGCACTCCAGAATACTGGAAAACTTTAACTCAAGTACTTATTGATGCTAAAGAAAAGCCGATTTTGCTATACTGTCAATAAGTTAATTATTGCAGATGAGGCACAAAGATGTCATTGGCTCAAGAAGATATAGAGCAAATTGAGGCGCTAATTAAAAAAGTGATCTCAGCGGCGCCGGAGGCCTTAAATGCTAATGTCCGCTATGAATTGGATTTAAGGGAAAGAACGATCCGGGTTGAGGAAGAATTAAAACATCAGCGTGAATTGATGGCTGAAGGTTTTAAGCAAATGGAAAAACGGTTTGAGCAAGTCGATAAGCGGTTTGAGCAAGTCGAAAAACGATTTGAGCAGATTGAGAAACGGTTTGAGCAAATCGATAAGCGATTTGAGCAAGTCGATAAGCGATTCGAGCAAATCGAAAAACGACTTGAGCAAATCGATAAACGGTTCGAGCAAGTCGACAAACGGTTTGAGCAAATCGATAAGCGATTCGAGCAAATTGAGAAACGATTCGAGCAAGTCGATAAACGATTCGAACAATTAACATTACGCATTGACCATTTTATGGTTTGGTCGTTTGGAACAACCTTAACCGTTGGCGGTTTGGTTGTCGCGGCGATTAAATTTTTGTGAGCTGAAGCCAACAATACTCTCAGGCGAGACGGCGTGTAGTCTTATCCACGTATATCTATGTTCAAATTTTTTCTATACGCAATATTGCTGTCGCCGATCCCATTTGGCGCGAACCGGCCCTGGGCTTGGAGCTTATATGCGATTTTGTTGGCCGTGCTCGGTTTAAGTGCTTGCGTTGCGGTATTCTTGGGCCGAACCGATCTGCGTATTAGCATACACCCCGTCAAATATCCGCTTTACCTGATCTTCATTCCTATCATTTGGAGTTTGTTGCAGTTTTCCAATCTTGCACCGGATAATTGGACGCATCCTTTCTGGCAACTAGCCGGCGAACAATTACCGGCTCCCGTTGAGGCTTACATCAGTCTTTCTCCGCAAGAAACCGCGACGGCACTGATGAAGCTGGTCAGTTATCTATTAGTCTTTTTTATCAGCTTGCAATTTAACCGGGATAGCGAACAGGCTGCATTTACTTTTAAAAGCATTGCTTATGCCGGGCTGATTTATGCAGTTTATGGCCTGGTTATTTATTTAGGCGGGTTTAATACGGTGTTATGGTTTGAAAAATCGGTTTACCGGGAATCGGTGACCGGTACATTTATTAACCGTAATTCTTATGCCACTTATGCGGGTTTAACGCTGCTGGCCGGTTTTCCATTGTTATTTGAGAAGATTCAGTCCAGTTTTCAATATGGCATTAAGAGTCATTACGGCAGGCAATATTTTTTTGAGAGTGTATTTGTTCGAGGTTGGTTCCCTTTATTACTGATCATTATTATTACGACAGCGTTGTTATTGAGTTTGTCTCGCGGCGGCTGTTTGAGTACCGCACTGGCTGTATTTGCACTTTTTGTCATCTTGCTAGCGAGCCGTAAGATTAAGAATCATGCCGCTGTGATGCTTTTGCTGGCAGCCATCGGCTTGGTATCTGCGGGAGTGTTGAAACAAAGCGGCGATCAATTAATCGAGCGCCTTAATGATATATCATCCGAAAATCAGGATCGCTGGTTGGTTTATGATATTTTATCGAAAGCTAATGTTGAAAATCGCTGGTTGGGGGTAGGGTACGGTAGTTTTGAGAAGAGTTTTAGATTATATCGCGATGAAACTATCTCGGCTTATTACGATAAAGCGCATAACACTTATTTGGAAAATATCTTTGAATTGGGTTTGTTGCAAGCCTCTGCCTTATTTGTGGCTGTTTTTTTAATGGCTCTAATATGTCTTCGCGGTGTATGGGTTCGACGAAAGGATTGGATTTACCCGGCGATTGGTTTTTCCGCAAGTTTGCTTGTCGGCGCACATGCTTTGGTGGATTTCAGCTTACAAATACCTGCCGTGGCTTTTACTTATGCATTGATAATGGGAGCGGCAGTCGGACAAGCTGTGCCGACTCGAAGAGTCTGAAAAAGACGTACTTTTCGAGTCGAATGTAACAATGAACATTCGACTCAAAACGGATGCTAAGGATGAACTAATAAGCGTTTTTTCCGGTCAATCCGCAGAACACGGTCAGAGTGATAATCTTAAGGTCGAGCCATAAAGACCAGTTTTGGATGTATTCTAAGTCATACTCGACACGTTTTTGCATTTTTTCCAGCGTATCCGTCTCTCCCCGCCAACCGTTTACCTGAGCCCATCCGGTAATGCCCGGCTTAACCTTGTGTCGCAACATATAGCCCTTGATTAATTTGCGGTACTGTTCGTTGTGTGCCAACGCATGCGGACGTGGTCCTACCACTGACATCGAACCTTGCAATACATTGATAAATTGGGGTAACTCATCCAGCGATGTCCGGCGCAAGAATGCTCCCAAGCGTGTAACCCGCATATCGCCTTTTTTTGCCTGCGGAACGTTTTCGTCATCCTCGCATACCGTCATGGAACGAAATTTCCATACTTCCACAACCGTGCCGTTCAATCCATAGCGCCTCTGTTTGAATAATACCGGACCGGGCGATGCCGCCTTAATTGCAACCGCAATTGCAAGCATCAGAGGAAAAATCAATAGCAGAATCAAATAGCCTAAAATGAAATCTTCCACCTGCTTGGTCCATCCATATAGGCCATAAAACGGAGTCTCATACACACTCACCAGCGGTATTCCTCCGAAATTAACCCACCGAGAATGCATCAATTCCGAAATAAAAAGATCCGGCACCACATAGACCGATACTGTGGTGTCCGCAAACTGGTTGACCAATTTTTCAATGAGCTGCTCGTTTTGAAGCGGTAACGCAACATATACGGAATCAACTGCGCCTGTACGCGCTTTTTGAATCAGGTCATCTATCGAACCCAGGGAATATGTTGAGTTCCCCACATTCGCCAGCAACTCTTCACTTTGATGATTATCGAAAATTCCATCGACCACTAAACCGGACCATGGCATTGAATCAAAATGTTTAATAAGACGATGTCCAACCGGATTGTGTCCAACCACCGCCACTGTACGAGTATTCGTACCATGTCGACGAACATATCTTAATATTCCGCGTACAGCCAGCCTGACGATTATCAATGCAGTCGGGGCGGCAATGAACCATGTCAATACGACCAGCCGGGAAAATACTTCCGATGTTTTGGTCGCAAATGCCAACAGCAGCAGCATGGAGATTACTATCAGCCAAATGGACAGTAATGTACGAATCTCATCAACTAGGGAATTGATGCGCCAAGAGTTATAAAAACCTTTCATCTCGGCGAAAAGCGCAAAAAAGACCGCTGCCAACACCGACACTGAAATTCGTGTGGTATTCCACTCTCCGTCGTGCAAGACAAATCCGACCCAGTAAATGAAAAAAATCAGAAAGCTGTCTACTAAGCGTTGCAGAAAAGCAATACGGGATGCATGTGGACGAAGAAAACTTCTAGACATTGCAAATTCCCTTCAGTTCGCGCTCAAACTTTCTTAGCACAATCTCTTTTGAAAATTGCTGTTCCGCAATGCGCCTGCCTGCTCTTCCTAACCGTCTCCGCTCAACGGGATTAGCTGCTAGCGATTTTAAAAGGTCTGAAAATGCGCCGGCATTATCCGGAATTGAGACGACTCCACATTGAGATACGATTCCACCCACTTGCGTATCGGGATGGGCTGTGGCTAATACCGGCCGTCCGCTTGCCAAAATGCCTAACAATTTGGACGGCATGACCAAATCTTTCACATCCCCACGCTGCGGCAACAGATGCACATCAGCCATGTTTAGCAATTCGTTAAGCATTTCCGACGGTTGCAATGGCAACCACATAACATTTCTTAGTTCGGCATACTTTTTTTGCAATCTCAATTTGGCGGCGCCATCGCCACACAAAACAAACCGGACATCAGAACTTTCTTCAAGCTCGACTGCCGCTTCCAACACAATTTCCAAGCCTTGCTTTTCGCCCATATTTCCTGAATACAAGGCAACAACCTGAGTTGGCAATATTCCCCATTGGCGTCTGAACCCGTTCTTGGAATCCAAAGGATGAATCTCGCTCAAATCAACCCAATTAGGAAAAAGAAAAGTTTTATCATACGTCACGCCTTTGCTGCCCAGCTTCTCCAACATCTTGAAAGAAATTGTCGATACCCGGTCGAAACGGCGAAGTATCAAGCGTTCGGCGATGAGGATGCAACGCTTCAACCAATCCGCGCGTAAAATGCCAAGATCAAATGCCACATCAACTTCAAAATCCTGAATATGCAGCCACGCTTTTGCACCGGAAAGCCGCGCCACCAACCATGCCTGCGGTGCACAAAAGAATGGGGGTTCAACTACCAGCACCACATCGGGCCGCCAGAAAACTTGCCGCAACATAACCGGAAAACTGGATAGTGCAAAGCTGGACAAATGCAGTAAACGCTTCAAACCGGAAGGTTTGGACGGAACCCATAATGGACAGCGGTAAACTACTAGGCCATTCTTGTCTCTGGGTTGCCGCCTTCTCTCTTTATGCCATCTATTCGGATAACCCTCGCCTATTTGCCACTGAGGATAGTAAGGCGGAGCCGTCACCACCCGCACCTCATGTCCCTGCGCAACCAGCCACTCAGCCATCTCGGAGGAATATTTACCGATGCCTATCAGCTCAGGGGAAAAGTTGATCCCGTGAATCAGTATTTTCATAATGCTATTTTTCCACCACGTTTTGGATCTTCTTGCGACTGAACAGAAAATCCGCCTGTACGGCCTGTCCGCGATGGTCATAGGTAGAGTTAAACATGCCAGCAAGGTAGAAGCCTTTGGCCGAAAGCCAATCAATAATTTCCCAGGCCATTTTTTGACCGGAATAAAGTTCAACGAAAGAACATTCGCAATATATCCATTCAAAATGACCCAGCAACGACTCGCAGCCCCTAAGCGCATCGAACTCGAAGCCCTGGACATCAAGTTTCAGCATGGCAGGCGGTTGTAAGTCAGCTGGGCTGACGAATTCATCAAGCGGTGCTACGCGCACTTCAGCGACAGCTACCTCCTCGGTGCCTGGAAACATGGCTGTCTGTAGTGAAGAAATCGGCAATAACGACGACGAATCGTCTCTGGCGGAAACATGCATGTGCCGCGTCGTGGATTCCGGCCCGATCGCCGTCTGGTACAGAACGACATGGCTATCTGCGGTAAAAATACGACGAAAAATAGATGCAGGGGCATTCAGCGGCTCAAACGCTATAACCTGAGCTTTGGGCGCCCACTGGCGAGCTGCCAAGGCGAATTGGCCGCGATTGGCGCCAATATCCACTACTGTTCTCAGATCATCTGCCAGAACATTTCTATGTTCGGCACCTGCTAGTACTTTATGGCAAAACAACGCTTGCGACAATCGCTTTGATAGTATCGTTTGACTCAGTTTGTCCAGCCTGATCAGAAGTGCTTGAAGTCTCATAACAACGCATTAATTTTGGATTCACGCCGGATTGCTTCCACACAATCAATCCCTTCGTTGAGGATTTTCGGTCCTATTTTTAGCTCTACTTGCCAGAAGTCATTCATAATTTCTTCTTGTTTTTTGTTGATTTATGGTCTCCGACTCGCTCGTTATTTTTCATTTGTTCATATATCTTTGCATCGATGAGAAAACGAAACCAGAAGGTTTGCAATACAAAAAAAATCAAGCCCCAACGTCCGTCAAGAAACCCCCGCTTCACTACGTAACGGTAAAGAAAGAGGCCTAAAGCGCGCCAAAAGAGCGGGGCTTTGTAGTAATAAGATCGTTTCATGCGTTGTTGATCTACAGGAGTAACTTTACCTGGCGGAATAACATTGTTTGAAGGATTAAGTATTTCATCCACCTCTGCGTCAGCCCAACGGTTATGTCGTGCCGACCATTCAGTAAGCGTTAACCGAATATCATCAATCATCGGTCCTTTCAACTGCGCACTCTGGCCATTGACATAAAAATGCTGATCGTATTTTCTGGTTTCACAATGGCCGCACCCTCGACGGAACAGACGTAAATGGAAAATCGGCCACATACCGCCATGCCGGATCGGCTGGCGATGGAAATGCACGAGGCGGGGAATGTAATAACCGGCAATAGACAGTGGCGGCCCATTATCAGAAAATAGTTCGCACAACTCAGACATCAAAGCATCACTCACCCGCTCGTCAGCATCAAGGTGCAGTTGCCATTCATATTTGAGCGGCAACGTATCTATCGCCCAATTGCGTTGTACACCGTAGCTCTCAAATGTGTGGGTCACGATATTCACACCTGCACTGCGCGCAATTTCGAGCGTGGCGTCAGTGGAACCGGAATCTACCACATGCACGTCATCGCTAAATGCAACAACAGAAGCGAGAGTCGCGCCGATTGTTTCAGCGGCATTGAATGTCAAAATAACAACTGAAATAGGGAGCATTATATGAGTATCATTTTATTTAATTGTTGGTCACATTGTCCGATGTATTACGTAATCTTGCCGTTATTATCATACTCTTCCATAAGCCATAGACCCGCCCGGCGCCCTTGAATCCAACAACATCAAAACCGTTTGCTTCAAGCAATTCTGATAATGAGCGGTACGACCAGAATTTGATATGGCCACCATCCCACAAAGAGGTATGATGACTATCCCATTTTCCCGCCAAGCAGATCAGTAAGTTTTTGAAATAGCCATGGTAGGGCGTGGTAAGGATCAGATGGCCTCCCGGTTTTAACACCGAGCGCGCGAAGCGAGGAAGCGCAGCCGGAAGAAAAAGGTGCTCGATAACTTCGGTTGAAATAACCGCATCGAAAGCAGTTTCGCCCAAGGCATCAGGCGAGTCATAAACAGAAACCAGTCTAAACTCAGCCTCTGACTTTCCCATTCGCGCCATCTCAATTCCTTGCTGGTCTGCATCGCATCCCACTACACTGAAACCATGGCTTTGCAAGTAGTGGCTAACAGCCCCATTTCCACAACCCAGATCCAGTACCCTTACGGCTTTCAGCGCCCGTAAAGTTTCGATTATCGGCGCAGACAAATACACTTGAGAGCACCTAGGCTCACCATTATCCCACCCGTAATCTGCAACAATATCAATGTTATCTCTCATGCGATCCCTAAGAGTTCAATGATTAGCAAGAGATCGATAGATCCCCATCATTTCTTTAGCGATAGTGTCCCATGAAAAATCGCGTATCATCCAATCCCGGCCTCGTATTCCCATTTCAGACAGCTTCATCGAGCGAATTTGCATAATGGCTCCCTTGAGTGATTTCGGTTCGTTTCCCACCCAAAGTCCGCATTGATTTTTCTCGACATCAGCCCACGGCGTTCCATGGCTGGCGATCACAGGTACGCCGTGAGCCAATGCTTCCGCAACCACCATGCAAAAGCATTCCGTATAGGATGGCACGATGCAGACATCCGATTGAAAAAAAGCTTGTTCTTTTTTTTCTCCATCCACATGACCAACAAAGAATACATTTTTGTTTAAAACTCCGAGTTTATCCGCCAAATCGCACAGTTCCCTAGCGTAAACAGCATCGCCAGTACCGTAAATAGATAATGCAACGTTTCGATCATTGAGGAGCGCCATCGCATGAAGCAGATTTTCTATCCCTTTTTTGGGTGAAAGACGCCCCAAATATAACAACCTTAGTTTTCCCTCCGGCACCCAGCTTCTTTGAGGCATGGCATTAGGAACTTCTACACCGTTTGGCATAATTACCGTTTTAGCCTTGGGTATTCTGGTTTGAGTCGCGACACGCTCTCGTTCGGATATCACGTGAATGATCGCTTTTTCCTTAGCGATTAAAAAGCTGCATAGAATTTCCCAAACGCGCTTCAAGTTTTTACGTTTTGATCCAGGCCATTCATGTGCATCCTGTATTGCTCCGTGAGGCGACCATATAACTGGTTTACGCAGCATCCGACAAATTAATAATGTTGGGATAGTGGGAAATGAATAAATAGCTGTGAGATGCACAACATCAGCCCAGCGTACTAGAGAGGGTAATTTTCGTAACAGTTCGATCGAGACGCTGGTACCCGCTATTCGAGGCGTCATCAAAATTTCTTGATTTGGGTAAAGGTCATCAAACAGTGCATAGTCCAAGCGTTGTGATGGCAGTGGGCCTGCTGTATCAGTTGTTAAAACCTTCAACGTTATCCCGGAAAATTTAGCCAAGGCATTGTTTAAAGTATAAACAGTAAATATGGGGCCACCCCAATAAGTCGCTGGATAATAGGAGGGGGTGACGTGAAGAATTTTCATGCGTTTATTGGTTTTAATAGCTTGGCGGCAATGATAGTTAGCAATTCTTTATTTGTGCGATATCGCGTTCTAGTTCAGCCGATTACTTTTTGCATTCGACGCCCAGACAATTATCCCATCTGTCTTTATCTTCAACATCTTGAAACGCTGGATTGGAAGAATCGCCAAATTGGGCTCGCCTAATATTGTTAAATCCTGCCTTTTTAAGCTCATCTTCAAGCGATCTATAATCCCACATCCAAAGATGCTGAGCGTTTCCAAGCCATTCATGTATGAAAGGCTTTAATTTTCTGTTTCGAACTTCTTTGCCTAGCGATGTATTTTGCATGAATTTAATTGCGGCCTCGGGAGAGGAATTATGAATATATTCTTCAATAAGGTATTCCAAGTCAGGCAATACCAGACGAAAAGTTCCTCTTTTCATCAGAACTTTGTAGGTATTTTTTAACGCGATCCTAAATTCGTACAACGACAAGTGTTCAAGCACATGCGAGCAATAGACCGCACGGCATGAATCGGCCGATATCGGTAAGCCGCGAACAATATCGCCGTAATTAACATTATCAGGAAAACGTGCCGCGTTCTTGGTGTAAAGCCGTCCGATTAACGGCAATCTTTCGAATCGTAACGTAGGAGAGGCATCGAAATTTGTCCAGGTTTTCGGTGCCGACCAGCCACAGCCGTATTGAACAAATTGATTATGATCGGATTGTTTCACCGCGTACTCATGAAAATAAGTGATTGAAAATTTAAGGTTCTATTGTCGGCTTTTCGTAAATTTTACCGTTAATTCTCTTCGGTATGCTCAGCACTGTTTCGGCCCAACGGCGAGGGGTAAATTGCAGCGACATCAAATAGCCGTTTTCACTCATGATGTGGCGCGCCGCAGGGCTCAATGCACTGTAATTCAGCATCGCTCCGGCTAGTTCCTCGGCGCTACCTGTTTCGATAATATAGCCATTATAATCGTCTTGAATGAGATGTACTGTAGCGCCCACGGCATCGGAAGCGATTACTGCCAGGCCCGCGGCCGTTGCTTCATGAACTACTAGCGCCCAGGGCTCAAAAGTACTTGGTAATATCAGGCAATTTGCTTCCATGAATTTCTTCGGTAAATCGTCAGGTTGGCAGAATCCCTTGCATTCGATTCCTGGGATACCGTCAAGCATAGGTTGTAGAGGTCCGGCACCGTAGCACTTCAACGGCCAAGGATCAGCTGCTTGCTTATGATAACGCTTATAAGCATCAACCAATGTATCCAAGCCTTTTTCGGAGACAAACCTGCCAACAAATAAAAATGAGCGAGGGTCTAATTGCTGTTTTTTTCTCTCGAAATAAATCGAGGCAAACTTTTCATGATCGCAGCTGTACAGGCCTTGCAAAATCTCTTTTTGTGAGAAGCCCATTTTTTTCGCGAAAACTGATTGCCGCTCACCTGCTACAAATATTGCTTCGCAAATAGGATGAAGATAAAAACGCGAAATAAAAATGCCTAACCATTGTCTGGGCGTTCCCATCCATGGCCTGTCCGAGGTAAAGACTCGGATGGATTGTCCTTTGAAATGTCTTAGTGTTTTTCGATAACCTTGATAATGCCAATTCGCGCAAAGAATCAGTTCCGGCTGAAAATTCTCAAGAAGTGGGATTAGGCGATTAGCATCCACAGAGCCATGCCACTGAAAATGGTTTTCGATCCACGCGAAAGTTAACTCGTCGAATGGCGCATCCTTGTTAATGCGGCTGCTTGCAACAAACAACTCCACGCCATCCATTGCAGCCAGCTTTTTAAGACAAGCATTCATATATCCCGATAACTCGGTCCACAAAACAGCGATTTTCATCTAATGATATCTAAAATTCGATTAAACGTTACTGCTGGATTGGTGATCCATTTCTCCAGCAAATATATTTTCATTAGAAGCTTATCCATAAAATTCATAGGCCGGCCCATTGCCTTGATGAACAGGCGGTTACAATCACGCTGGTATAATTCGTTCAATCTCCCTGAGCCGCTGATTGACGAGTCATGGATTCTGAACGTAGCGATGTCCTGATAAAAAGCGCCAAATTTACAGCCGTTGAGTGCCATATCGAGTAGTAACTCTCCATCCCAGCACGTCCGATTGCTAATGTTAAAGCCCTCCGTTGCATAAAATGCACTACGCCTGAAAAATGTGCCTTGTTGAAAAAATGTAACTGCGCCGTAAACAGCCAATCTTTTCGAATAACGGGTGGGCATAATTTTTCTAATTATCGTCCCAGCTTTATCGATTATATATCCGCTGCCGAAAACTACATCGATTTGCGGATACTGTTCAAAATAGGCGGCGACTTTTTGCAATGCTCCCGGCAAGAGTTCATCGTCGGCATTGATAAAACCAAAAATGTCGCCGGTTGCAAGCCGAAATCCGTTATTCAACCCGTCAGCCGGGCCTTTATCGGGTTCATACAGGATTTGAGTTATTTTAGAACGGGATTTTTCGATAATATCCCGGCTTCCATCGTTTGAGCCTGGATCTATGACAATATATTCCAGATCATCAAAGTCCTGATCGATGATGGAACGGATTGCCCTTTCTAAATATTGAATCTGGTTGTAGGAAATCGTGACGATGGAAATTTTCATGCTGGTAATTTTGATGTGGCTAAATATCTAGTCATGGATAGGGTTACGATCATTAACGATAGATCATAGGCAGAGAACAATCGGCCTTCCGCTCCGAAAGGAGAAAACGGTATGTTCCATAACAAGTTAAAAGCGATAAACGAAACTAGCGGGGTATATGCCGCATTGGTTTGATAACACACTGTTAAGCCGCGCAATGTAAGCATTAATGCAAAAAACCAAAAAATCGCTCCGGCAAGCCCTGCTTCCACCCACGCTCCCATTATATAAGAGTGAGTTGGGATTAGATCGTCATTTAGAGCTCCCTGAAGCGCGTACCCATGCTGGCTCAAAGCGTATAGCATCGTGTCGACATATTTTGGGTCTTTTGCCCAAGAGCCATGGCCAATAATTGGAGAATCTATAATTGCTTGGGATGAAGCTAGAATTTCAGCGCGCCCGCCCAGCAGAAGTCCCATATCGCCTGTAGATTGCAGGAGATATTTTTCACGCACTTCCTCGCCAAACCAGTCGTCATTGACACTATAACTATAGAATGCGGTGATAGCATAAATTGCAATCCCTCCGAACAAGATAAGTTTTGCAATGTCAGCTGGTTTGATGGTGTGATAACCAAAATTAACGGATTTAGTAATGATGATAAATCCGCCAGTTAGCGCGCAAATCAACCCAAGCGAACGAAAATCCGTATAGAAATTCAATAATCCTGCGCTTAGGATGATTATGGCGGACAGAAGTTTTCTTCTACTAAAAAACCTAAACTGCGCGGCCAATACGATTAATAGGGTGACTCCCGAACCGTAACCGAACTTCCAAGGATAATTTTCCGCATAGATATTCGGATTAATAAAATACATAAGAATTTGCCCTAGCGCGATACCCAAGGCGAACATGAAGAGGCGATTCTTTTTACCGTTTATGTAAAGGTAAATACTTGAAAAATTGAGTAACAGAAAAATAATTTTTGAAACTCCGCGGCTCGCGTCCTCTATTGGCGTGTCCCGGATCATGTCTGTCGCAATTTGAGAGAGTAGCCATATAAAACCGAGCAATATCAGTTTTTTCGGCAAGGGCGCGAGTAATAAATGCCCGCGAAAGATTAGCAAAAACGGAAACATTAATAGCAGCAGTATCTCGGGCAGAAACAAACGGCCGACTATCTCTACTTCTACGAAAGTTAGCATCGGAATAAGACAGGCGAATGCATCGCCAAAGACATTCGATAGTTGCGATTGGACTGTCAGACGCGGCTTCCAATTCACCGACTTAAAATCGTGGGATGCTGTTTTTTCTATGTTCATTACTTATCTTTCAAATATATGGCAGTGTAATTTTTCGATGCTGCGCTATGAGTTTTCCGACAGCAGGAAATTATAGACCTCCATTAACCCTTGCCCGTAATGACTCTGCGTGTATTGGGTTTTTATCAATTCCGCATTCTTACGGCCAATTTCCGGAATTTGATCCCGATTCAGGATACTTTCTCTCAGGGAAGTTTCCAGTGCATCGACACTGCCCGGTGCGATAATTTTTCCATGTACCTCATGTTGTACGATAGAACCGCTGTTTGGTGTGGTAATAACGTAACATCCACAGGCCATGGCCATAAAAACAACCCGAGCCGAGCCTTCCGCTAATGACGGGAAGACAAAGATATCGGCCGTACTCATGTGTTTTGCCAGTTCGTCCCATGACAAATGGCTGGTTACCGTAACACGACTATCGGTAAAAAAAGTAGAAAAATCGTTTCGCAAATTCGGATCGATGGAACCTATGGCTTCGAATTGCCAAGACAGATCTCGTAATCGCATAAGCGCTTCTAGCAGTATTCGTCCTCCTTTTCTTGGCCCCATGTCTCCGGCAAATAAAATCCTAATAGGCCGTTCCGCTAATGGAGCAGAAGTGCGTTGCGGAATTAAAGACAAAAAGCGGTCATCGATGCCTGTATATAGGACAAAAATCCGGTTTGCCTCGCAGCCAAAGTGGATAAAAGTATCCTTAACAAAATCCGAGTTAACAAGCAGATAATCCGCTTGCTCCATATCTTTGCGAATGTTGCGCCACATTTTATTGATGGGAGCGTCACGTCCCAGTGGCGGCAATTGGCCTGCATTGGCAATTAGATAATCCAATGCCATAGGATGCGCAATCGAGTGGTCGCAAAGTGTAACCATGCCTTTCTGTTTGGCAATTTGTACGGAGTGGTGCCCGTATCCGGAGCGATAGTGGTAAAGCCGCGCCGGCGTTTTGCGTATAACACGCTCGGCTTGCCATGCGTAAAATCTTAAACCATAGTCGACAACGCTTTCAAAACATGGCATCCGTCTAGCGATAAGGCGAGTGAATCCATAAATTAATTCTGTCAACCATAAAGAGCATACTAAACTGTCGGACACACTTTCCTGACGATGCAATAAACGTTTGACCGGAGCATATTTATCTAATTTTAACCGAGTAAGCACTTGTCTAAGATTAGGAGTTGGATAGCCGGCAGTAATAAATCTCGTCAATACGTTATTCTTATAAGCTTCGGCTGCAGCCATGCCCGTAATAAATTTATGGTGTCCGTTCGAGATGATAATCATGCTGTTATTTATAATTTTGTAACCATTGCCAAGTGCGGTTTATGCCTTCTTCCAGAGGCACTTGCGGGCTCCATGAAAGTTCTTTCTGGGCACGGGAAATATCAAGAATATTGACAGATACGTCCAGTTTGCGCGCGGGTAAATATCGAATGAGTGGTGTGCGGCCTGTTACTGCCTGCATGATGTTGATCAATTCATTTAAAGTATGTGAAAAGCCACTGGCGATATTATAAATTTTCGAGGGCGGATCTTTTTCTATCGCCGCTAAAACCGCCGCCACCAAATCGCTGATATAAAAATAATCTCTTGCAACCGTGCCATCGCCCCAAATGGATATCGGCTCTTCATTAAGAATTCGCTGCAAAAAGACTGTGATTGCGCCTTGTCCTGTCATCGGATCTTGCTTGGGACCGTAAGGATTGGCGAAACGAAGCACGATATAATCCAAGTCATAAAGATGGTGATATAGCTGTAAATATTTTTCGATAGTGATTTTGGCAATTCCGTGCGAACAAATCGGATCAGTCGGATGCGTCTCGCTGATTGGCTGATATTGCGGTAAGCCGTATACCGTTCCACCCGACGATGCGAAGATGATTTTACGAATGCCTAATTGCTTTGCGAGATTTAGCAATCTTATGGTGCCTATGACATTGGTTTCGATGTCGTAGATTACATTGTCATTTGAGGATTTGGGCAAAGTCGTACTTACCAGATGGACAACAATATCCATTCCTGCCAGGGCTCGACATAAATCATCTTCATTTAAAAAATCCCCATACACTAACTCAATACGCCCCAACACATGCGCAATGTTTCGAGTGTTAATATTGTGTCGCTCGAAAACTCGAACGCTGTGCCCTTGTTCAGCTAATGCCTCAACAATATGAGAGCCGATGAAGCCGCCACCTCCTAAAATGACACACTTTAGTTGACTGCCTATCTTTAAGGTCGGCATTGAAGTCATTTTGAATATCTTGGTTTAACGGCTTCCAAACAAATAGAATATGAAGGCCAGTGCAGCAACTTTGTAATAAACCAATCGAAAATTGGGGGAAGGAGGCGTAAAGGGAAAATCACACCCCACGCAACTAATGGATGTATTGTAGATAGAACTCTCTGACAAGAGGTAATTTTTTGACTCAGGAAGCCACTACAGTAGGATATATTTTCAGGCATTAGTTTTGCCTGATCGCATAATTCTTCCAACATCGCTTCACTATAACCTCTTCGTACATGTCCCCCATCCTCAATAGAAGAAAAAGGACCTTTATCTTCCTGCGATATAGGACAATATCGTATGTTGGGCGTTGTCAACAAAAGACGCCCGCCTGGTTTCAAACAGTTCGCAATATCGATAATAAGTTTTCTGTCATTTATTATGTGTTCTATATTCTCAAAACAAATTGCTACATCGAATTGACTCACCAGATCATTCCTATCATCTAAATTACGAACATCAAAAACTTCGAATCTAGCAGAACTCGCCTCACATATTTTTGCTCGATATGTCGCAATATTTTGATCGCGCTCATTCCAAGTCAATCCCAAGGAATTGTATCCCCTTAAGGCCGCACCAATAGAAAAAGCTCCTCCCCCACATCCAATGTCAATTAAACTCTCCCCATTTTTAGTTTCTGGTAATCGCTTTTTTAACCAACGCCAACGATCCAATATCAATACATCACCGTGAATCAGCGTTGCTGAAAACCCGAAAATTCTAACAAGTAACGATTTATCCATTACCAATCCCAAATATTGTTAAGTAAAAATTTCTTGCAAAAAATCATGTCCCGCTCCCAGGCATGAGGAGCTGGTGATGTCCCGTAATCCCTGAGCATAACGGATATAAATCGAACTTACTTAAAAAAACCGCCATTGGCGCAAATGAGGGCGTAATATTTTCGTATTCTCCTAAAAAGGAACATTCGATAAGTACAATATCGATATGCAGCAAGGTGTTAACCGCTTCATGCAGTACATTCAACTCATGGCCTTGAACGTCGATTTTCAGAAGTTTTCTGTTTGCGGATATTGCGCCAAGTTCGAAGCTGTCTAATGTATCGAGATAAGTTGTTTGCGTGCCCTCAAATTTAACTTGCAGCCCAGGCTGCGCAATTGCGTAGTCATGCAAAGACGAATGCGAAGAAAGCTCGGCAATGCGAATTTCCAGTAGGTTTTTTATCCGATAAGCCGATGTTATGTACTTCTATGTTATCGGTATTTCGAAAACGTAATTTGTATTTTTCGAACTCATGTTTTAGCTGCTCGAACGCAACTACGCTGGTATTAGGAAAGAATTCCAAAATAGATTCACACCAGTAGCCGGAGTTTCCCCCTACATCAATTAACATATTGCTTTGGTCGGAATCGAGCAAGCGTAATAATAGAATTTTGTAGTCATAGCTGTGCGGGCATTTCAGGACGCGGGGAATGATAGGCTTAGGCAACGTTTTTCCAAAACGGGCTGCGCGTTTTAGTTCGCAAATCAAACCGAGCCTCAGAACTATCGCATGAGAGTAATGTTGTAAAAAGCGAAGCATATTTGTCTTATGAACTCATAAAGGCAGTAAGCCGGCAGCCAAGCTGCTTGCCTAAAGGATGGGCCCAAAGAGAGGGTACGATAAGAACTAAGCATATAGCTAAGCTCAGTCCGGCTCTTGCAATAGTTCTTTCTTCAAGTTTCAGAAAATAAAAAACTCCTCCAGCCATCAAGCCAAGACAGCAAGCCGCAAATACATTTCTGCCTTCGTTAGGTACTAGCTCTTCTAATGGTGTCTGAGATTCATAATGATAGCCGACTATGATTAAGCTGCTGCCGATTATTAAGGCTAGTAAATATCCCAAAGCGACGCCTTCTCCTCCTAAAAAACGTCCAAAAAAATACCCTAAAGCGGCATTGAAAAACGCCATGACAACGTGTCCCCAGATATTCCACTGTAATAAGCCGGTGCCGAGATTATTAAAATAAGCGGGGCCGCAAAGCGTATTGAAACAATAGGCAATGGATAACAGCCCGACATAAATTACGAAGCTCTGCTCGTAGCCGCCAATCCAAAGCTCGCTTGCCAATGGAGCTATGGCCACTACTCCGGTATAAAGCGGCAAGGATAGAAAAAAAATGACCCGGTAAGAGTCCAAATATATTTTAGAAATTTCTTCCGGCGCATTTTCATGAAGATTTGCAATATGAGGAACAAGGACCTGGTTCGCGGAGACCAGCAACGAGCGGAACTGTGAAACCATCCGATTTGCCATCTCATAGTAAGCGACAGTACTGAGTCCCCCGAATTTGGTCATTAGCATTTTGGTTGTAGGATCAACCAACATAACAAGAATATTAATGAGTTGAAAGTTGACGCCATAGCGAAACATCTCTCTAAACAACGGAAGGCGCCATTTGTAAATCAAGAACGGTAATGAAGGAAGCTCTCGTCTGAGTAAGATCACGCTTCCGAAAAGCATCAATAAATTTTGCCCTGTTTGCGCCCAGACTAAGCCGGTTAATCCGTATTGGGGAACAAATATCAATGTCAGCACTAAAAAAAGCACGGTTGTGAACATCGACACCAGCGCCCGCAAAGTAATGAGCTGACAGGCATCTAAGCCGGAAATAAAAACATTGGCAATAGTGCCGATCCACATTGAAATCAGTACGTACGGAAGGATTGTTTGTATATTGGTAATATTTTGCTCAGGGATTAATTTGCTTATCAGCAATGTAATCGGCTGATATCCGACGGCAAGAACCAACGCTAAAACAACACCGATAGTAACGACTGTCGTCTGAATAACTTCCGAGGCCTTGCATGTTTCTCCACGGGCGACGTATTTAGCCGTGTATTTTACTGCGCTTCCGGTAAGCCCCATTTCACTGATTCTTGATGCGGAGGCAATAGCCAACGTAATAGACCAGATTCCCAACTGCTCAGGTCCGATCGTTTTCAATAAATAGCGATATAATAAAAACAGAGTGATGCCGGAAACTATCGTCTGGGCTACTGCCATGACAGCATTTCTAGTTAAACGGTTACCCTTCATTTTTGTGTAAATAAAATCATTTAATCATTACCGGTAAATTCAAGACTTTAGACTATCTACTATTGAACACTCCTGTTGCCGGCCGCTTCGGGCTGCAATAGCCAAGAGAAGTAATCGATAGTGCGAAGAAGGCCCGCGCGTAAATCGGTTGCCGGCCTCCAGTCCAGTATTTCGTTGGCCAAAGCTATATCGGGTTGCCGCTGTCTTGGATCATCGGAAGGCAGCGACAGAAAAATAAGCTCGGAGCGAGAACCGGTGAGTTCTACAACTATCTCGGCCAGTTCTCGGATCGTGAATTCGTCAGGATTGCCTAGATTGACCGGGCCGGTAAAATCGTCTGGGGTTGCCATCAGCCTGATAATCGCTTCAATCAGATCGTCGACATAGCAGAACGAACGGCTTTGATTGCCGTCGCCGTAGAGCGTAATAGGCTGATTTTGCAAAGCCTGGACAATAAAGTTCGATACCACCCTCCCATCGTTCGGAAGCATGCACGGGCCGTAAGTATTAAAAATACGGCCCACTTTAATACGTAAACCGTGTTGGTGGTAGTAATCGAAAAACAGCGTTTCCGCGCAGCGCTTGCCTTCATCGTAACAAGAGCGCGGACCTATGGGATTTACATTGCCCCAGTAACTTTCAGGTTGTGGATGTACGGCCGGATCGCCATAAACTTCGCTGGTAGAGGCTTGGAAAATCTTTGCCTTTAGCCGTTTGGCCAAGCCCAGCATGTTAATTGCGCCGTGCACGCTGGTTTTGGTGGTTTGCACTGGATCGTGCTGATAGTGTATGGGCGATGCGGGACAAGCCAAGTTATAGATTTCATCCACCTCGACATAGAGCGGGAAGGTGACATCGTGACGCATGACTTCAAAATGCGGATTAGGCAAAAGCCGGGCGATATTGTCTTTGGTGCCTGTATAGAAATTATCCACGCACAATACGTCGCAGCCGTCCGAAAGCAAGCGTTCGCATAAATGCGAGCCCAGGAATCCGGCGCCGCCGGTTACCAATACTCTTTTTCTACACCCTCTAGCCATGTTCCACTCTTTAGAATTCGATTTGTCTTGTGTTGTTAATTCTTAGCGCCCAGCCGCGCAATTTCCGTTGACTGCTTGTGTCTTATTGTGTTCCGTAGTCATTCGCGCACAGGAATTTTAAATTTTGCCGGAAAATGCTGCCCCGTGTCTTGAGGCCTACGTATCATTGGACAAGACCCAAACTGTTAGAACTCAAAAAATCCCTATAGGCATAATGCTATGCCGTCCTTTAAAGTCGTGGTAGCCGACCAGCCATAATTATTTATTTTTGTCACATTAAGTACTTTCTGTGGCGTCCCGTCCGGCTTACTGTGATCAAAATTTAATCGACCGGCAAAGCCCACCACATCGGCAATAAGTTGCGCTAAATCTGCGATGGAAATATCTTCGCCACAACCGATGTTAATTAACGGCGGAGCGTTATTATTAAACAAAGGAGCAAGTTGCGAATCAGTTTGCTGCAAAACATGTAGGCAAGCGCTTGCTAAATCATCACTGTAGAGGAATTCGCGGCGAGGTGTTCCTGTGCCCCAAACGACAACCTCTTTTTGTCCATATTGTTTGGCTTCGTGCATCTTGCGGATAAGCGCCGGTAAAACGTGGCTATTATAGGGATCGTAATTATCGCCGGTCCCGTATAAATTAGTGGGCATGACGGCTAAATAGCTTGTTCCGTATTGGCGATTAAAGGCCCAGCATAATTCTATTCCGGCTATCTTGGCAAGCGCATAGGAGCGATTGGTCGATTCTAACGTTCCTGTCAACAAACTGGATTCTTCGATTGGTTGAGGACAGTCACGAGGATAAATACAACTTGAACCCAAAAATAATAATCGCGTAACGTCGGCTGCGTGCGCAGCGGCAATGATATTTTGCTCAATGGCTAGGTTATCGCGTATGAAATCTGCCGGGTAAGTATTATTGGCGAGAATCCCTCCTACTTTTGCTGCTGCAAGCAAAACATAATCGGGGCGATTTTCAAGGAAAAAAGCGCTAGTAGCGGCTTGATCGGTTAGGTCGAGCTCGTCACGCGTTCTCAGCAACAAGTTATGGAATCCCTGAGTCTGTAGCTGACGCACCAAGGCTGAGCCAACTAATCCCCGATGACCCGCCACAAAAATACGCGCAGTTTTTTTCATTTTAATTTGCTCATGGTAATTTTAATAGCTTAGCTCTAACCGTTTACGCTACGCACTGAATAAAGCATTCGCATAACCATTTTCCTGTACCTCGCTCCAACCACCCTGTGCAACAATCTTTCCCGCCTCCATAACCAGCACCTGATCGGCATGCTGCAAAGTCGCCATCCGATGGCCGATCGCAACAACAGTCAGGTCACCGTGCAGATTAACGATGGCCTGCCGGATACGTTCTTCATTCTCCATGTCCAGCGCGCTGGTCGCTTCATCCAGAATCAGCAGAGACGGTTTTCCCAGTAGGGCTCGGGCCAGCGCGATACGCTGGCGTTCGCCGCCGGAAAGGCGCAGGCCTTGATCTCCGACTACGGTATCCAGGCCATCGGGTAGCTTATGCACAAAATCGGCGGCGGCTCTATCCAGCGCTTGCCATAGTTCGTCATCCGTAGCGTCAGGCATGGCCCACAGCAGGTTTGCCCGGATCGAGTCATTAAACAGGATGGTTTCCTGTGGTACATAGGTTACCGACCGCCGCCAACGCAATCGTTTAGCGTCATCCAGTATGTGCCCGTCGATGCCGATGCTGCCCGTATCCGGCCGTAACAGTCCCATCAACACGTCAGCCAGCGTGCTTTTACCTGCACCGGATGCGCCGATAATGGCGGTTGTCGATTTGGCCGGAAGGCGCAGGTTGATCTCGCTCAAGGCTTGCTGTTCTCGGCCAGGGTAGATAAAACTCACCGCGTTCAATGTTAAATCGTGTTGCAGCAGCAAAGGCGGCTGGAGTGAGTCATTGACCGGCTCGGCTACGTCGCGGCATTCCATCAACAAGCGATTGGCCGTGGTCAACGCCGGCAAGGTATGCAGCCAATGGTGCAGGTGTTGTTGCAGTTGCGATCCCAACGGCATCAGCCGGGCAAAAACAAAAATCAATGTACCCAGCTCGGCCATCGGCAAGCGCCAGACTGCGATGCCGGCGTAGAGCAGGGCAACCAGGATCATCACGCTGCCCAATTGCATTCTGGCTCTTGAGCGGCTGGAACTGCGCTGAAAATTCAGCTGGTGCTGGCGGAATGCTTGCATGGACTGCTGGAATTTATCCAGGTGCCGCTCTTCATTACCGAGAATTTTGGCCAGCTTCATGCCTGCCAAGCTTTCCTGTACGACGCTGTGCAAGCTGTGCGAAGTCTGGCCGATACGGTTGCCCAGCAATAAAGCCTCGCGCCGCAAACCGTTTTCGGCTAGGACAAATATCAGGCCCATCGTCAGCACCAACAGCGTTATCGGCCAGGACAGCCACAATGCCGCCAACGAATAAGCCAACATCAGTGCCGAGCCGCTGCACAGTTGTAAGAAAAAGTTGACGCCAACGCCAATCCTGTTGATGTCGGTCAGCAATAAATTGGCGTACTCGGCATTATTGCGTTGGGACAGCCAATACCATTCGCTACGCATTACCGCCATGAAACAACGTTCGCGCAGCCGGTCTACCAGATTGAACTGTAAGCGGTTGGAGATAATTTCACGACTACTCTGCAAAACGATTTTCAGCGCCTGTAAGAACAGAAAAAGCAGCAGTACGCTGATACTCTGGTAAGGAATGTTCGTTAATTCAAAAAAACGGCCGAACTGTGCAGCGGCACCTGTCGTTGGTGTGATATTGTTTTGCAATAGTTCAAGCAAGGGCACCAACAGCGTAATTCCAAAACCTTCACTCAAACTGCCCAGCAACATGCAACTAAAAACCAGCAACATCGGGCGGTGCGGTTCGTTAGCTAACAGATGAAAAAAGGGGATAGCGGCTCGGTATATAGGAAGATGTTTCATACCAGACCCATCGATTCCGCGCCGTAAACATTAATTCTTCCGATAGAAAACAAGCCGAAACCGTTCCGCCGCATGCGGCATATGGCAACATTTACGGCACGTCGACAAGCTGATGTTACTTTGACGATTATGCGAATCAATTTAGGCATTAGAGGTTAAGGGGCTTTAGGCGTTGTAAGTTAGACCGGCAACGTCGATCCGAGGCAGGGGGTAGAAATATGACATGAAATAATTAGTCTGCGCTTTGAGGCGTTGTATCATAAGCTTAGTAAATATCAACGCGCAACTTGTATTGATGTCGGCTGCCGGGTATCCCGGAATGTTATACTGCTGCCGGAATATCCTGTTTACCTGAGTTTAGTCCATGATTCCCCATTATCATCGTCTCTTTGAATGCCCGTTAGATCCTGCTGGACAAGGGCCGGAATTTGCGCTGGCGCTCACCTGCTGCCGGCCCAAACCGAATGAAGCGCATTTTCTGCGCCAGCAAGAATTGGCCGCTATCGGGCTGGATACGCGTAAAGTGCTGGAGCTTGGCATCAGGCACAAGATTTCGCCATTGCTGTACTGCAATTTACGCTGTCATCCGGCAGGCACGTTTTCAGATGAATTAATGGACAAGCTGGCCGAGCAGCACAAGCGCAATAGGCGTCGTGCATTACAAGCTTTGCAGGCAACGCACGAATTAGTGCGCGCCGGGCAAGGCCTTCGCTTAATTGTACTGAAAGGGCTTGATGTCGCTGCACGCGCTTATGGAGATCTGGCTGCCCGGCATGTCGGCGATATCGATATTCTGGTTGATCCGGAAAAGCTTGATGAGGCTATAAAAATATTGGAAGCACAGGAATGGAGTCTTGATCAACCTGAAATCTTATTGGCCGTAACTAGAAAGATATTGTTCCAGAACCATAATCACTGCCTCTTTATCAGGAAAAGATTTCCGCATATGGAATTGCACTGGCGGGCCACGCATAACCCGTTTGAATTCCCAATTGATGATTGGCTGGCTTTGTCCGTATCGAAAAAATCAAATATCGGTATTCCCGGCCTGAATAATGAAGACTTGATGATCTACCTGTGTCTGCACGGTGCCAAGCATGGATGGGGGCGCTTGAAATGGTTGTTTGATTTGCCCAATGCATTGGATACGCATGATATCGATTGGCCGCGACTGTGGCAACGCGCTGACCAGTTGGGTGCTGGGCTGGCAATACAACAGGGGCTCTTGCTGGCTCAAGAATATTGCGGCATGGACTTGAGCGGCGAGATTAAAAGCGGATTCAGGTACAGTATTGACCCAGCTAAATGGCAGGCTATTTATACCATTCAACACGGCCCTGAACAGTGGATGGAACATCTTCCCGCCCGATTGAAGCTTCATCAGTGGCTGAACCGCATCCAAACTGTCCGCCGAATCGATGTTTTATTTTGGTATTGCGCAATGATATTTTACCCGAATATCGATGATTACCGCTTGCTCAAGCTTCCATCCTGGCTGCATATGCTTTATTTTCCGCTACGTCCAATCTTATGGGGCATACGCCAAGTTCAAATCCGGCAAGCGCGTAGGTCAAAAACTACGGAAGCCGATCAATAACTCTTGTGTGACCAAGGGCCGTCGCACTAAAACCAAATATGTAATTAGTGTCTTGGCGCTGGGTTTCGATTTAAGCGATCGCCGCCAGCAACAGATCGTCGAAGATAATCGCCAACGTGTGTTCGAGAAGATGGCTCATGGCGATTGTCTTAGCAGTAAGTGGCTTTGTATGTTGAATCCTCAAGGTCAGGCCGGCACTGCGGTATTTTGTTGTTTAATGAGGAGCGAAAAGATTTGCAAATGTTCGCCGAGCCTTCGTTTCCTGAGTCGTATAAGGTAAAGTTTAATCCGCAGTTGTTGAACGAAGAGAGCTCGCGTTGCTATGGCTGGGGTTGCCTCAGTTTTGCGTGGTGAGCGGGTAATCGTGAGCGATATGAGTCAACATTCGTTTGACGCAGTGTCCACGAAAAGCACGAAAGGCACGAAAAAATATCAGCCGTAGATTTCTCGCCGACAGTGTCATATCCGACATTTATTATCATCCTTTCGATAGGTCCCGCCTGTTCAGAACGTTGCCAGTTAGACCTTCCAGATTTTACGACTGCCATGGATGGCGGAAGTGCTGGAGCCGCCGGGAGCGGCTCCAGTAAAAACCTGGAAGGTCTGCCTAGTGGTATGTTTCTCGCCTAACGTCAGGTCAGAGACGGTCGTAATGACGACAGCCCGCAGGGAGCGGTCTATAACGATGAGCAGAAGAGCGTGGGAACGATGTGGTTTAACTATTTTCGTGCTTTTCGTGGACTACGCTTTTTTATCATCTGTATGCGTAATATCAGTTACTAATGAAGAGCTGTGTTCAGGCTGTCATTGATTATTTACACGAAGTCGATCTCGATCCTTCCTATGTTGTTGTCGAGATTACTGAAGGCTTATTGTTGGATAATAGTTCAGCTATTACCGAGAAACTGGATTTATTGCGTAAGGCCGGGATTCAACTTTCTCTGGATGATTTCGGTACCGGTTATTCTGCGATGGCTTATCTGAAAAATTTAACATTGATTATCTGAAAATTGACCGCTCCTTCGTTCGCGACCTGGAAACCGATCTCGGTGATCGGGCGATAGCGGAAGCGATTGTGGTGATGGCGCACCGGTTGGATTTGAAGGTGATCGTTGAAGGCGTCGAAACGGAAGGCCAGCGCGCATTATTGGCCGGGGTGGGCTGCGAATATGTGCAGGGCTATCTCTATGCCAAGCCGATGCCGGCCGAGGCGTTTTTAGCCTATGTCGCAGGGCGATGACATTAAGATTAAAACTAGTTGGTCGGCTCTCTACCGAGCAACTTAATTGAGATTCATGATCAGATTAGATTTTTGTACGATTGGTGGCGCTTAAGCGGCTGGAACAGCCAAGCAAAAAATTTGGAAATATCACCTAGCTAAACGGTAAATCTAAATCTGAATTATAATTGGCCCAATTTTTTAGTTAACTGGATATAAATATACGGCAAAACAAAAAGGCAAAACAAGAGCAAAGCTTGATAGAACCAAAAAAAACGGTAAAAGAAATTACTTTATTTTCCGAA
>CAZJOY010000013.1:0-23862 GCA_964547705.1 uncultured Methylobacter sp.
TCAAATGTACTGACATTATTGATGATGGGGGTCTTAACATGGAGTCCCGGCTTAAAGTCTGAAACGACCATTTCACCGAGACGAAACAAAAGGGCTTTTTCATGTTCATTGACATAAAAAACCGACATATAGGCCAGCAGAATTAACAGACTAAAACTGGCGGGCAACAAAATTTGTGTTTGGGTCATGGTTTGTTCCGGCTGGGACATAAGGCGCTACCGGCCGTTCTGTGGCCCGTGTGTGTTTCAAATTCAAACTTCCCGTCAGGCCTCTGGGGTTGTTCGGTGGTATTGTGTTTTTCTGATGACATAATCACTCCTGGTGCTGCTGTGGCGCGATCTGGTTTTAATAGCTGTCGTTGGGTTCAAGGAACAGCATAAGGTCGAAACCAAACTGGTTTTTAAGTTTTTTTAATGCTTCGTTTTGTATCTGCCTGACTCTCTCCCGGCTTACCTGTAGTTGATCGGCAATGGCCTGCAAGGTCATTTCTGTGTGATTTTTCAGCCCGAAACGCATGTTAAGAATCGCCGCTTCTTTTTCCGGCAAAGCCGCGACAGCTTGGTCGAGATAGTGCCCCAAATTACGATCGATCAAGTCGTCCAACGGCAGCGCAAATTGTTGCTGTTTCATGCGCTCCATCAGCGCCAAGCCTTCATCTTCACCGGTTTCTTCATCTAATGAATGTGTCGCTTGATAGTAATTCCTGATGGTTTTGATTTCGTCTTCGCTTAAATCGCAGAGCGTTTTTAATTGTTCGACACTGGGCCAACGTTCGGTTTTCATATAGGTGCTGCGCATCGCTTCAAACACCCCGCTGGCCTTTTCCGCCAAAGACACCGGCAGGCGCACAATTTTTTCCTGCTTAGCGATCAGCCGCGAGATAGCTTGCTTGATCCAAGGCACCGCATAAGTTGAAAACCGGTAACCGCGATAAGGATCGAAACGGTCTATTGCCTTGATCAACCCAATCACGCCTTCCTGCAGCAAATCGTCGAAGCTCAGCGTAGTGGTTTTGTGTTTGTGTTTGTGAGCGACAAACGCCACAAGACGGACATTATTGGCGATCATTTTCTGTCTGAGCCGTTGTAAAGCTTGAGCTGCTTGGACAAGATTTAGCCGATATTCACTAAGAGCGCGTCGATGCGTAGCCATGGATATGAACAAATCCGCCACTTCGATTAAAAAACTGGGCAAAAAATGCAGGCTGAGCAATGAGGATCTGTCAGCCGGGTTTTCCAACAAATACCGGACAGTTTGGCTAAGATCAAGCTGTACAAAGCTAGGAGCTTGTACAATAATCGCATTGACATCTTTGTCGCTGACAATTTCGGAAATATCGCGTCCATCGTTTAAATGAAACAAGCTCTGTTTGAGTAATAATGTCGAAGCTTCATTTTCTGCTAACAATAGCAACAGCAGGTCCTGTCTGGCCTGTTCCATGTCCATGGCAAGTTCAAGGGGTTCGGCTTCGATTGCCGAGACAGTTGGAGGAACAACATTGAGTACGACGTCTGTCATGGCGTGAGGTCCGTTAAAGTTTTTTTGGCTTGGCAATAAAATTACTCCAGCCGTACAATATTTGTCAATTATTATTCTATGCAAAACATAAACAATGTATTCAATTAAAGCTATCACCCTTTTGACTGGATTAACTGCCGAAACTCTGCGAGCTTGGGAACGCCGCTATACCGGTATCAGCCCGGCGCGTAGCGAAAACGGGCGCCGCCTGTATTCGCAACAGGAATTGGAAAAATTGACCTTGCTTGCCGAATTGACGCGTAACGGCCACACCATCAGCAAAATCGCCGGATTGAACTGCGATGAGTTGCGTAACCTGCAACAAACGCGGTCCTCTCATCAAGATTTGGCGCATCCGCTGCTGGACCAGATTATTGAAACACTCATGGCTTATCGTATCGATCGTTGTGAACAGCTCTTGAAGCGCGCAATGGTGGCCAGCGAACCGTTGGAATACGCCCGTGACATTTTATTGCCCGCGCTGAAAAAAGTAGGTGAACTTTGGCATGAACAAAAATTGAGTATCGCCCAAGAACACATGTTTACCTGTTGTGTTAATCGCATTGTGCTGAGTATGGTCAACAACCTGCAAAATGCATCGGCCAGTAGTCCTGCCATGCTGTTCGCCACCCCTAGCGGGGAACCCCATGAATGCGGCATCCTACTGGGCTGTCTGTTGGCAGCCGTTCAGCACTACCGCTGTTTTTTCCTGGGCGCGAATTTACCCGGCAAGGATATTGTCGAAGCTGTTCATCATTTACAGCCCGACATCATCGTCATCGGTTTGGTGAGAACGCCACCGGAACCCCTTACCATTGAACAGTTACAAATCATCACCTCCGCAAAAGAAACAGCGGCCTCGACTATCTGGATAGGTGGCGAGGGTGCCACATACTGGTATATGCAGTCTCCATCATCCAACTGCGAACTGATCACAGACATCGATCATTTTTACAGCAAAGCCCAGCAATGGATGCTACTGGATAAGACTTAACCGCAACCCGAAGTTAACGATCATAAAATTACGTTGCCGGGTTGAAATGTGCGTCCATGATATATGGGAAGATAAGCGTTTGTATAATAACGGCTTTCTATGGAACTATAGATTCTAGCTATAGCTCGACTTTATAGACTGGGACGGAACTGATGAAAATACGGAATTTCCGGTATTTTGAGCCGGTAGAACTACTGCTTCTTTCTATGGATAGCGGTGTCAGGCTTTATCGCTCTTACTGAGCCAGAAAATCAACAAGACTTTGATTTAAAAAACTATTTTTGAGGCTTGGCCGTAGCGGAGCTGGCCACTAACAGGCGGTTGATGCGCTCAAGATCTTCCGGTGAAAGACTGCTGGCGGCCTGTTTCAGCTTGATGCTGTTCAGCAAGTAATCGTAGCGCGTACGCGAATAATCGCGCTTGGCCAAATACAAATTCCTTTGCTCGTTCAGCACTTCAACGAGGGTGCGCACGCCCACTTCAAAACCGGCTTCGGTGGCCTGCAAGGCGACTTCGGCCGAAGTCACGGCGGTTTTTAAGGCGTCGACGCGGCTCAGGCTGGTGGTGATACCGCGATAGGCGTCTTTGACCTGGCGGTTGACGGCCCTTTTCGCGGCCGTTAACTGTTCTTTCGCCTGCTCATAGCGGTAACGCGCCTGCTGGGTTCTGGACGTGACCGCGCCGCCTTCGTATAACGGCACATTCAAGCGCACCCCAACCATTTCGGTCGAGCCCCGTAAGCCAAACTGGCTGGAAGTGTCGTATTCGCCCAAGGACGCGGTCAAATCCAGTTTCGGCAAATGACCGTTGCGTTGTAGGTCGATCGACTTCCGGGAAAACTCCATCTGGTTAAATGCGGAAATGATGCTGAAATTGCCGACCTCGGCCGAATGGCTCCACTCCGCCATATCATCCGGCTCCGGCCTCGCCAGCGGGATCGGCTCGCCCAGCCGATTCAAGCGGAGCTCTTGCTCGCCGATAATCTCGGCCAGCGCTTCTTTTTGGTCATCGACGTTGTTCAAAGCCGCTATTTCATCGGCGGTAGCTCTATCGAAAGCGGCTTGCGCCTGACGGCTTTCGGTAATATCGATCAGGCCGACCTCAAACTGCTGCCGGGCTTGCTCAAGTTGCCGGGCAATGGCCTGTTTTTCGGAGCGGCTAAAGTCCAGATTGTCCTCGGCCGACAAGACGTTGAAGTAGGCCTCGGTGATTTTCACGGTCAGGTTTTGCAGTTCCGCCTGGTAGTCGGCTTCGGCTTGGGCGATCTGGTTATCGGACTGGCTGAGCTGTACCCAGTGGTCCCAGTGAAATAGCGGTTGGGTCAAGTTCAGGTTAAAGTTGTTGTCGGCGTAGTTCTGGACGCCGGCGCCTTGGTAAGTGAACCTTTTGTTGGTCAAGCGGTTCAGATTGCTAAGGGCGGTGGCGGATACCGTGGGCAGGAAGTTCGCCACGCTCTGGTTTTTCGATTCGCCGACGGCCAGCCGGTTGGCCTGGGCTTGTTTTAACACCGGATCGTTTTGCACCGCCAGCTCGTAGACATCCAATAAATCCTGGGCCGATACGGCCGGTGCGATTGCGGTACAACACATCACGATAAAACCGGGTAAATAGGGGGCTGCGGTTCGCTTAACTCGGCTGCTTGACATGCGCTTTGAAGTTCTCAGGTTAGATTTATCGATCAGCTTAAAAGCCATGACCTTATCGGTGGGTCGAAAGTCGCTGCATAAAGGCATCGGCATGATTGCACTTAGATGGGCTTGACTTGGAACTTCATTATAGCAGGACTTTAAATTTAGAATTGCCGGACCAGGAATGTAACAACGCTGCTTTGCATATAAGCAAGCGATACCTGATCGATAAGGAGCCGCTAACTCCGGTCTACAAACATCCGGCTCCGGACACAACGCCGGTACGAACCGGTGGTAATCGCTTTCTTAATCGGCGCACGCAGCAATTCGATTCATGATTCAGACTAGAAATCATCAGCGTGATCTGTGTCGAAAACGAAGTATTCAAATCCATTCGATTGCTATATTATTGCTGGGGTTTAGGCTTGCACTACGCCCTTGCTGGTGAAAAATAGAGCATGCTCGGCCTTAGACTGGAAACATAAACCATGAAACATAAAACAACCTTCAGTCCGACTGACTATCTGCGACAATTGCATAAAGCATTGAATGATGACGTACTGGAAACGCTGCTGAAGTTAGCATCCGATTTGGCCGAAAAAGATGCCTTACCGATAGTTGAATTGTTCTCGGCCACACAGAAGCTGAGAGAGTCCGGACATTCCGATCAAGCCATTGCTTTATATCGCACGTGGCTGGAACATACCACGTCCCCTATTGCATACGCTGTACAATTCAATCTTGCCGTTTGCCTGAACGATGTACAAGACGATGTTGCCGCTGAGGCGGCATACCGCCGAGCCCTCGAACTGAACCCTGATTTTATCGAAGCACAACTGAATTTGGGCACTTTACTCGAACGGCACGGCCTGTTTGAAGAAGCGCTTAGCCTCTGGCGTGAAGTTTCTATAATTGCCCAGCGCAAACCCGACATTAATCCTGCTCTACATATACAAGCATTAAACAATCTTGGCCGTTTGCTCGAATTGCGCAAGCGCCTGGAAGAAGCGGAACAGATACTAACGCAAAGCCTGAAAATCGACCCGAAACAGCCGAAAGTACTGGCCCATATTGTCCATTTGCGCCAAAAGCAATGTGAATGGCCGGTTTATCACGAAATCGAAGGCGTAACGCCGGACGAAATGTTGCAAGCGACCTCGGCGCTTGCGATGCTGAGCGCATCGGACGACCCAGCCCTACAACTGGCCGCTTCGCGCAACTATGTTGAAGAACAGGTCAATACCCATCTCGAACCTCTAGCCGATATGAGCGGTTATGCGCACAAGCGGTTGCGCATCGGCTATTTGTCATCCGACTTCCATGCGCATGCCGTTGCTATCTTAACCGCAGAGCTTTTTGAACTGCATGACCGCGCGAAGATCGAAGTCTACGGTTTTTGCTGGAGCAGTGAGGACGGCTCACCAATCCGGGCTCGCATCATCAAGGCTATGGATCATTTCATCAACATCGCCGAGATGAGCGATGAACAGGCGGCACGCTGCATTCGGTCACATGAAATCGATATTCTAGTCGACCTGCATGGCCTGACACTGGGCACGCGCCCCAACATCCTATCCTGGCGTCCGGCGCCTGTACAAGTCACTTACCTGGGGTTTCCGGGGCCCAGCGCGCTGCCTTGCATCGATTATGTGGTGGCCGACAAGTTCGTGTTGCCGCCAGAACTGACCCCTTATTTTACCGAGCGTCCGCTGTACATGCCGCACTCGTTCCAGATCAACGACCGCCAGCGCGAGGTCGGCCCGTGTCCGACCCGCGCCGAGTGCAGCTTACCGGACGACGCGTTCGTGTTCTGCTCTTTCAACAACAACTTCAAAATCACCGAAGAAATCTTCACGACCTGGATGCGCATCCTGTCGCGGGTTCCCGGCAGCGTACTGTGGCTGGTTTCCGATCATCAGTCGGTGCGTAGGAATTTGGCTGCCCATGCGCAGCGCTTGGGCGTTGACCCGGCCCGGCTACTGTTTGCCGAGCGCGTAAGCCCGGCTGCGTACCTGGCGCGCTATCAAGTCGCCGACCTGTTTCTCGACACGATACCGTTCAATGCCGGCACGACTGCCAGCGATGCCCTCTGGGCAGGTCTGCCATTGCTGACCTGCGTCGGACGCACTTTTTGCTCACGCATGGCCGGCAGCTTGCTAATGGCCGTCGACTTGCCGCAACTGATCACCTACGATCTGCAAGAATACGAAAACAAAGCCGTATCCTTGGCCGGACAGCCGGATCAAATCGCCGCAATGAAGCGTCAATTGAAAGAAAATCGTCTAAGCTGTTCATTATTTGACAGTCCGCAATTCGTGCGTGACTTGGAAGATATATATCAATCTGTCGCCAAATCACATAATTCCTTTACCTCAAGCATACAGCCCGCATCCATAAACACCATAATTTCTAAGGAACGACCAATGAAACTACCAGACCACACCCCCATTGAAGAACCGAGTCGTGTCATGAATTTTATGGTTCCGACTGTTTGGGGCTTAACCGACCCGGTGCGTTTTTACGCACTCATGGCCGAAGCGCAGAAACTGATCGTACCCGGCTCCTATCTAGGCGACAATCTATTCACCTGGGGTAAGAGTAATTCCCCTTTCGAAGACAAAGCTTTCGTCAATGCATGGGAGTCAAACATTCAGAACGACGCTGACAAGGCTATCGCTTGGCGACGTTATATCCTGGCCTGCTCAGCTTATCATTGCGCACAATTGCCGGGTGACTTTGTTGAATGTGGTGTTTACCGCGGCACCGGTATCAAGACTGTAATCGATTATTTCGGTAAGGATGAGTTTACCAAGACCTATTGGGGTTACGATACTTATGACTATAACCCGGTCGAACACCACACATTTGCCGGCCAGAAAGATGGCTTGTTCAACGAAATCCAACAGCGTTTTGCGGGTTATGATCGGGTTAATCTAGTCAAGGGGCTATTGCCGGAATCGCTGGTCGACAATTCGCCGGAGCAAATCGCGTTTTTGCACATCGATTTGAACAACGCCGAATATGAAATCGCCGTACTCGATGTATTGTTTGACCGTGTTGTTTCCGGCGGCATGGTTATCCTCGACGATTATGAATGGGCCGGCGAATATCGGTTACAAAAAATAGCTGAAGATGCATGGTTTGATAAGCGTAAATACCGGGTATTTCCGCTACCAACCGGTCAGGGATTGGTCTTAAAGCGATAATTATAATTTTCATGACGGCTCTTCCGTCATAGCCAATTTAAGCGCCTAAAAAAATTAGGCCGGCAACTGCATAATTAATATTTTATATTTACACTCTAATTTCGAAAATGAAAATTAAACTCGTCCTGTTTAAACCAAATATACCCAGGTTTGACATTCTAAATTCATATTTAGAGGTAATCGAAAGCCTTCACTGGGGGTTTAATAACCTTGGATTTGAATGTTCGTTTAGTGTTAATGAAATAGATAATAAGTGCATAAACATAGTTTTCGGTTGGATTCCGGCATTATTAAATGGAAATGAATTTCCGGAAGGAACGATACTATATAATCTTGAACAATTTTCAAGACAATCGATGAGAGGCGATATAGTGTTGGAGAAAGCGGCCGCACAATATCAAATTTGGGACTATAGTATTTCCAATATTTCAAGATGGAATGAAATAAACCCTAGGTTTCCCGCATATTATGCACCGATCAGCTTTGCTCCCAATCTTATAAAAATACCTAAAGTCACCGAAGATATCGACATATTATATATTGGCAGTCTTGGCCCCAAGAGGGCGGAAAAATTAATTTCCGTTTCATCTTCTTTGAACCGGAATTCTGTTGTTAGCCTTGCAAATATTTGGGGAAATCAACGCGATGAATTCATCTCAAGATCGAAAATACTATTGAATATATCAAATGAAAATTCAACTATGACGATTTTTGAAATTGTCCGGGTATCTTATTATTTAGCTAATAAAAAAGCTGTTATTTGTGAGATATATCCTGAATTGGAAATCGAAAATGATATGAAAAATATATTAAAATTTGTTGACTCAGCTAACTTGAGCTCAACTTGTGATGAGTTTATTAGTGACGCAAGAAAAAGAGAAGATTATGCTGAAGCATGTTTTGAAGCATTTCGGCAGCGAGATGTTAAAGATGTTATTAACAGTTTCTTGAATTAATATTACTTTGCAAGCTCCTTCAACCGCACGCCCTTATCAGGAACCAACATGACTTTGTGGCAACTATTTAATTTAAATGATGGAAAATCCATCTTCAAATGGACTCACTATTTACCTATTTACGAACACCATTTTAATCGTTTTATAAATAAACCCCTGACTATTCTTGAAATTGGTTGTCTTCATGGCGGTTCTTTGCAAATGTGGAAGAGATATTTTGGTCCGCATGCAACGATTGTTGCAATTGATATCGAACCATCAGCAAAAATGCATGAAGAAGATCAAATACATGTTCGCATTGGCGATCAATCGGATCCACAGTTTCTAAGAAGTCTAGTTGATGAGTTTGGAGAATTCGACATCGTTATCGATGATGGCAGTCATATTTGCGAACACCAGGTAAAATCGTTTCAAGAACTGTATCCGCATGTCAAAGACAACGGGATATATGCTGTAGAAGATTTACATACAAACTATTGGCCTGAGTACAACGGCGGCTATAAAAAAGAGTCTTCATTTATCGAATTATCAAAAAACTTAATCGATGAATTAAATGCATACCATACTCGTGACGTTGTTGAAGTAAATGAGTTCACCAACTCTACATATTCTATGAATTTCTACGATAGCTTAATTGTTTTTGAGAAAGGCAGGTTGCTTAGGCGTCATGATTTGATTATTGGCAAAGATCCAAATGGAAATAGGGTGTGGCAAGAAAAGCAATCCGTGCCCTATAAAAAGACCAGATGATCATAACTAAGAGTTTCATTTAGTTATGCAAAATCCAAAGAAGCCTTGAGAACACTTAATACCGTTGTACGCATCGTCAGGCCAACAATTGCCAATACTGGTAAATATAAATTACATGCCACCTCGTGCCGGCTGACCAGGGCCGGTTTTAAAGCTATAAATTAAGATCTTATATGGAAAACCTCCTTATTATCACGTCTGAACATGACATCCCCATCGCGGAAACTATCGCCAAGGAGCTTACTAGCTACAAAGTCTTTTTTTTCGACCCAACGCTGGCCGACGAAATCGAGAAAAGCGCCCTAATCAATAGCGAGTTTCTAGCTTGGAATACCTGCTTGGATTACCCAACTTTGGTCAATTTGGCGCACGCCGATGCCTTAGCGATGGAACAGGAACTTGATCGAAGTTTGCACCGCCTACTGCCCGGCGGTTCGATTATCGGTTGGCAGCACCTGAACTTGTATTATTTTTTTATGGCTTATCATTGGTATTCAGGCCTATGGCGGGATATGCTGGAAAAATTAAAAGAGGGTAAGCCTTATGTATTTTTATGTGACAATCCTTCCAACTATTATTGGCCATCATTTATACCGGCGCTACTTCTATTACAACAACTGAGGACTTTCAATATTCCGTTTTCCGCAACAAGTTATGGAAAACGGCCCGATGATTCAGATGTCGTAATTAATTTATGCGAGCACAGCGCCAATACTGAAGAATTTGACCTTTTGACTCACCTGCCGACATGTTTTTACGATGTCGCCTATTTTAATGAAGAGTTGCAGGCATCAGGCAAAACCAACATTAATATTACGCCAAAGTACTGGGGCGTGGAGCTGATAGCAACGCAAAATGTCAACCTGACGCGTCTTCAAGACCAGCAATTACTCAGCGGCGGGCATCCAAGACTCGACGCACTTGCCGAACATTTATCGGTAACGCTTGAGACCCTATTGACCCCTTATATTGCCACACCCAGTTTCCGAGAAACTCAGGTTGCCCACCTGAGTAATTTATATCAATCACAACTGGTCAGCTTATATTTATTGGAACAATATTTCAGTCATTATCAGCCCAATAAAATATTATTGTCCGACCATGATGCTGGTTTTCATGGGCCTTTAATGGCTTTTGCCGAACAAAATAATATTCCTGTAGTCGTGGTACCGCATTCTAAAACCAGCCTGGATATTGAATTTAACTACAGCAATATCACAATGCTGACCCATCCGATACAAGGCGTGTCGCCCGTTAACGGCAAGCGAAAGCGCTTATTACATTTTACAATGGCCTACACGGAAACGTTCTTCGGCAAAAGCTCTGTGCCACTGCCACTCAAGAAAATAGGCCTGTTACTCAATGGCCTATCACTCAACGGCATTCTCTGCTCTGATTTTGCAGTCTATATCAATGGCATCAAACAAATTGACCAATGGTGTAAACAACACGATATCGAACTGACGATCCGTTGCCGACCAGGGCAGTCATTATTTGAGACGTTAACAGAAGAGATCGGCATCAATTGCGCAAGTCTACAAACAGCCATGAACGGCTCGTTGCCGGCCTTTGCCCAAAGCATCGACTTGTGTCTGATGTATGACGCTCCAACCAATGCTTGCATTGAATTCTTACGAACTGGCGTCCCCACACTGAATCCTATTCCGGCCTCTCTGGCCAGAGCCGAGGCGGCCACGGCAAACAGTCAGGTTGTTCCCCGAGCCAGTGTTGAAGAAATTCTTGAAATGCTTGATGGCTTCCTCGCGGACAACAATAATTTACACGTTTTTTGCGGTCAACAATTTGCCGACTATGTTAGCCTGTTCAAGCAGTCTTGCGCATTGCGCCGTTTCTTATGACGGTTGTTATATAAGATAGGTTCGCTTCAGTAGTGAAACGGCTTGTTAGGCCTTGGCAATAAAATTAACGCCCACAGCTTAATCACGCAATTGCTAGACTCAACAAATGGATAGAAAAATGGACATGCATAAATATAAAAAATTGATTACAACATCAAATGAATTATTCGATAGTGCAGCAGACATGTACCACACTAGCAGCCGGGCGGTACTATGGGATGATCCTCAAACCCAATACATGAGATTTCATGAATTAACCAGACACATCGATTTAAGCAATAACAAGCAGTCGCTTTTAGATATTGGCTGCGGAAATGGAGAACTTTACAAGTTCCTCAATTTCAACGGCTACCGAGGAAAATATACTGGCTATGACATCAATGAGAAACTGCTGGTTTTAGCGAAGAGCCGTTTTGCTGACATTGACGTGCAATACCAAGATATCCTGAACAGCGATTTTAATGCCTCACCAAGTTTCGATTATGTTTTGATGAGTGGCGTTTTTAACGCCAATATCGGACAATCCATGGACTGGATCCATGATTTTATTAAAAAAATATTTTCTTTATGCACGAAGGGTATTATTTTTAACGCCATATCGACTCATGTTTCTTTCCGTGACGAAGAATTATTTTATGTTGATCCGGCGCAATTATTAACGTTTTGCATTGAAAACTTGTCGCCGCGCGTCACCATTACCCACCACAACCTGCCATACAACTATACTGTTTGTGTGCTTAAGGATATAACTTGGCATTCGGCCAAGGAGGAAATACTTCCTTGATTTTTCAAAGCATGACACAGCCATATGCAATTCATGGCTATGAAGCGAATCAGGCTAGCTAAGCCGTCAATTCTTGAAGCCGCTCAATCTCTGGCTGCGGCAATGCACACGCTGGCCCACCGGGAGGAATGCAACTAATCACACGCTTACCGCCGATTAAACCGATCACCATTGCCATGCTGCTGCAACCTACCACACAATCGCTGCTTGCTACCTCTGCACTGAGTGTATGGCCTTGACTGAAGCTGATCGGCAAATCAAATTCGGCAACAACATCATTATATTTACCGGCCGCTTCGGATGGATGAGGACGGATTACGATGCGCCCTACCGGCATTCCAAGCACGGCCACATTATCTAAAAAATAACGCAACGCCTGCTCTTCCGTATATCCCCAATGCAGCTCGTTGCCAAATCGCAGTAACGCGGGTTCGCGCACTGGTTCACAGACGTACAGTACGCTTAAATGCCCTGGCAGCGTTGGATACAGGGGAGTCTCGTTTTTCAAGCTGTCCCTGATCTCGAGAAAATAAGGATTTTCGACTAACCGTACCGGTATTTCCGGCAAATGTTCGCGCGCCAACTCATAGGCATCACGATCCCCGACCCACACTTCATCGGGCCACACCATATGGCCATCACGCGTAAAACGATTACGGTAGTTAGTCCAATGATCAATCCAAGCAACCGACGGTTTGCCACTATCTCGCGCCAATTCGATCGCATCCAATTCCAAACCGGACTGCCAACTGGTACCGCACAGCAGACGTTCGCTGCTTTGCAGAGCCGCTTCCAGAGTCAGATTCCGATAAGGGCCGAACTTACGTTCGAAAATGGTCCGTGCCGGCCCTTGCAGCGAAAACAAGCAATCGAGACCTTGCTGCCGGATATAACTGCTCAACACTTCGGCCCCGCCTGCATCGTGCGCGACAATCGCAGTTTTTCCGCTCTGCATCATTGGCCTGAGCGCTCTCCGCGCTTAAAACGTACATCAAAATACAATTTCAGCTCTGGATTAAAACTGAGTTTAAAATCCCCGCGATTAGGTGAATTAACCCCAACAAAGTCAAACTCACTCAAGCCGCGCTGTTGCGCATAAAAGATATTGTCGAACATCAGCCGTGTGGCGGCACCGGTATTACGCAAATCGGGGTCGTTCGCGGCAAAGAGGTAATAAGTGCGCTGCTTATCAAACAGGAACAACGTCATTGACGCCACGCCTTTCGGTGTAATGCAGCTGGTCAGGCGGCCATAACCTTGCTCAAGCGCCGCACAAGTAATGCTGCGCACCAGAGCCAACTTAGACTCCGACAAAGCGATCTGCTGACGCGCGAAGGTAAGCTCATATAAAGCCATAAACCGATCAACGTCGGTCTCTTCCTGCACTATGTAGCTGGCACCTTTGCGCCACTCTTGCCGCCGGCAAGTCCTGACCTGGGCAAGGAAAGTCTCGCTATCAATCCCAGCCAAATCAAGCACTGCGGTATAACGCGGCGTTACTTTGAATTGGCCTAGCTCGCTGTCATGGTAGTTGTGCCATAAAAACGGGCGCAAATCGGTAAAGTTCCACGACAACGGCATCGCAATCGTGCGATAGCGTTCAGTGAGCGCATTGATCGCGAACTCCGTGACGCGAAATTCGTTAAGTACCCGCTGGCGCGGCAATACGGACGAATCGCCCAAAAACAATATGCCTTGATAGGGCGTGTAATCGTACGCCAACAACTGTTCGCCGCTGTCGTCTTCAACCGCGCAACATAATCCCAAAGGCTGATGCGTCGTCCCGATCACATAGCGCCGGAAAGGACGATCCAACGAACGCAGGAAACCGGTTTGGGAAAACACCGTGCCTTGCGGCGAAGCATCGACCAACTGGTCCCATAACGCGTCGTCGTTTAGCTCGGTCAGTTCCATTGAAGTTTCGTTCATCTGTCACGCGTCCTATTCACTCGGTTATCAATCTAAGCAAGCCAGTTCGTTTTTATGGCGCAATATTTTTTTGATGGCAGCAACGAAATCGTCAATGTCGGTTTCCGTTAACGGCTCCCGGACCAGCATGGTCATCAGCATCTCTTGCTCATGCAGGCGTTCAACGACCGGACATAAGCCTTTGCCGTAGTCGTAATCGACAGCCGGGTTCATGCTCCACGGGAATCCTTTGCTGCCCAGGGCGATTTTCTTTTGGTACAACGGCGCCAAATACAACGGCCGCACGTAGGCCGGTACCAAGCCGACTTGCTCGGCCGAACCGGGCGCCGGCAATTCGGCATTGACCGCACGTACAAACAACGCGCGGTCAATGCCGGTTACTTGCGCATCGTACTTGATCGGGTAAACATAATAAGCATGTTCGGCGCCTTCGGCTAAAAACGGCGCCGTTAGCCCGTCGATGTAGGCCAGTTGTTCATCGAGATAATGCGCCAAACGTTTCCGGTGCTGCAAATAGCCGCCCAGCCGGTCCAACTGGACGCAGCCGATCGCCGCCTGCAATTCGGTCAAGCGGTAATTCGAGCCGATCATATTCGACAAATCTTCGGTTCCCTGGGCCTCGGTCAAATTTTCCGCATGGTTTCGGATCATTTGGCAGCGTAACGCGATCCGGTCATCGTTGGTAACCAGCATGCCGCCTTCGCCGGTGTGGATATGCTTGTGGTAATTCAGGCTGAATCCGCCTACGTCGCCAATAGCGCCAACCGACCGCCCTTTATAATGTACACCGGGGGCTTGGGCAGCGTCTTCGATCACTTTCAGATTATGCCTACGCGCCAACTCCATAATAGGGTCCATATCGCAGGCTTGGCCGAAAATATGCACCAACATGATGGCCTTGGTGCGCGGAGTGATACACGCCTCAATCGTAGCCGCGGTCAAATTGAAAGTATCGGGGTCTACATCGGCAAATACGGGTATGCCCCCGTAAAACAGGATCGCGGTAGCGCTAGCCGACATCGTATAGGGCGAAACAATAACCTCATCGCCCGGTTCGATGCCGACTGCGCCGACCGCGGTTATCAGGCCGGTGGTCCAGGAATTGACCGAAATGGCATGCTTGAAGCCGTATTGATCGGCCCATTTGCGTTCGAACTGCTTGACTTTGGGGCCGCCCAGCCATTGCTCGCCAGGACTGCCGAAAAACACAGACAGCTGATCGCTGTCCATAACCTCGATCACCGCCTGTTTCTCGAGCTCGCCCATTGTGCGCCGGCCAGTGAATGGCGTTGTGCGCACCGGAGTTCCGCCGGCAATTGCCAAGTTTTTCATTTTTGTATCCTTTGTTCTCTTGGAATCAGTTGCATGACCAATCCGCTCGTTGCGCAATGATCGTTTGCATGCTCTCAAGCGTTGCCAACGCCTGTTCGCCGCTGCACAAATGATGATCGCGGCCGGCCAGCGCGGCCGCCAATTGCTCGGTCACATGCCATTGGTAACGATTCATGCCGGTAGTCAGGATTTCGGTTTCAGCGGAAAGCATGGTATAGCCTTTGAGCGCGGCCGGAACGGCAGCTTGCCACTCGACGTGGCGGCCACCTTGTTCGTAACGCAACCGGCCGTTCGCGGCCAACAGCTCGATAGTATAGTGGGAAAAAGCTTCTTCGCGCGCCACACTGAACAGCACGCTGCCGTCGCGAAAAGCTACCTGCACGTCCGGTTCAGGATCGGTTCCATCCCACAGCCTGCCGGGAGCGATGACATGGGCCCGCTGCATCGGACCGAGCCAGTATTCGAGTAAATTAAAAAAATGCGAACCATTGTTCAGGAAACCTTTGGAATACCAGCAAATGCCTTTGACCGGACCGTCGATTTGGCCGGTATCCAAGCGCCGCCTGATCTCGATCACGGCCTCGTCGGAACGGCGCATATAATTAACATACAGCGCCACTGTACGCTCGCGGCAATGTTCAACCATCGCACGTGACTCGGCAATATCATATGAAAGAGGCTTCTCGCACAGGACCAGTCTCGGCTGAGACGAAGCCAAGGCTTGTTGCAAGATATTGCCGTGTAGCGGCGTAGGCGCCGCAATAATCAACACGTCTACCGCCTGCCGGGCCAAAGCGTCGGCAAGATCGGCGTAGGCCGGGCAGCCGTAATGCGCGGTCAGCAGCGCGCGTTGCTGTTCGGAACTGTCGACGCCGCCGACCAGCTCAAATGCCGGATGCTGGCTAACCGCACGAGCGTGCGAGTAGACTTGCAACGAGTCGAGATGAAGATCGTAGCCGAGGCCAATCTGGCCTAAGCCGACGATTAAAACGCGGTAAGCCATGCTAGGCGCCCAGCAAATCCCAGCTCATCGGCGTACCTTTCCGCACATCTTGATTGACGCGGCGGCCCAGCAGCAGATCGTAGTATTTCGGCGCCAAACCCAAGCCCGGCCGGATACAACGCAGATTTTCCTTGGTAAGCACGGTACCTGCCTTGATGTCCTCGGCGATATAGACCGAACGCCGATACTGCAACGATTTTTTTTCGGCTGCGGTCGATCCGTAACTGACCCGGCCCAGCGATTGCCAAGCTCTTCCGGTCTCCACGACCAACGCCGCAAATTCTTCTGGTTCCAGCGAAAACGCGCTGTCAACGCCACCGTCCGCACGGCGCAACGTGAAATGTTTTTCGATCACACTGGCACCATGCGCGACCGCCGCGACCGAAGCGCCCAAGCCCATAGTATGGTCGGACAAGCCGACCTCGCATCCGAATAGCGAGCGCAGATGCGGAACCGTCAATACGTTGGTGTTTTCGGGCGTAGCAGGATAAGTACTGGTGCATTTGAGCAGGATCAAATCCTTGCAGCCGACCTCTCTCGCGGCGCGAACCGTTTCATCAAGCTCGGCCACCGTGGCCATGCCGGTGGAAATAATCAGGGGTTTGCCGGTAGCCGCAACGCGCCGGATCAACGGCAAGTCGGTATTTTCGAACGAGGCAATCTTGTAGCAGGCTACGTCGAGGCTTTCGAGAAAGTCCACCGCCGTCTCATCGAATGGCGTACTAAACGGAATGATGCCCAGCTGATGAGCTAGCTCGAAAATCGGCTTATGCCACTCCCATGGCGTATAGGCCTCGCCGTAAAGCTTATAAAGAGAGGTGCCCGCCCATAGACTGTTTGGGTCGCTGATATGAAACTCGCGCTCGTCCAGATCAAGCGTCATCGTGTCGGGCGTATAAGTTTGAATTTTCAGCGCATGGGCGCCTGACTTGGCGACTGCCTCGACGATTTCCAATGCGCGTTCCAGCGACTGATTATGGTTGCCTGACATTTCGGCAATTATAAAAGGAGCAGTATGTTGTCCGATTTCTTTATCAGCTATGTACATGATAAGTGCCTAATATTTTTAAACGGGATTTTTCTCGAACACCCAGAGCTTTCCCTGGGAAAAATCGCCAAACGACGGTAGTTGCAGGGCAAGCTGATTAACCGGCGCATCGTACGAAGGTGGCTTCCCTTCCCTGGCCGATAACCAGGCATTGACGACGCGGCTAAGAAAATAATAGGTCGAACTGTAGGCATCCACTTCCACTAGTTTTACGTCGGACAAATCGAGTTGCTCTACTAGTTCATCGTTTAAATAAACGTTGTGCCAAGGAGGATTAATCACATCCAATCCGGCCGCTGTTCTCAGCGTATTAAGATTGTCCAGCCCGGATTGGCTGTTTTCGCACATCAAATACCGGCCGCCGGGTTTCAGATGGCTGACCAAGTAGCGAATCGCGCGCGCCTGGCTTTCCCAGTCAGGAAGATTAATAATCATGCGTTCGGTGTAGATCAGATCGAATTTCTTGTCCAGTGGCGTCTCGCTCCTGACGTCGCAGACAGCGAATGTGACGCGCTGATCTATTCCTGCTTCGGCAGCCTGTTTTTGCGCCGCCTCGATCATGGCCGGCGAAAAATCAAAGCAGTTCAGTTCAATATCAAATTGACTCAATAATTCGAATGCAGTAGCGCCATTGCCACAACCAAATTCGGCAACAGCGATGCCCTTCTTAATATGCTTGGACAGCGCATTAATTTCCAATTTCTTGGCAATCAGGTCGTCACTGCCGGCGCGTTGTTGCAATTGAGCGCGATTATTCCAATGTTCCAGAATAGCGTCGTCTGTCATAGGTTCTCCATGGATAGAATAAGCCGGTTGACGCCTTGTGCATCGACCAGTTCAAGGCATTGTTTTGACGCCTTGTTTAACCAATCAGAGTGTAGGACTGAATTGATTTCATGTTGCAATTTTTTGACTGTAATTTCTTGCTCGGTGCCGACAAAACGTACTGCACCGGTGTGAGCTAAATCTTGCGCCGCCTGTATCTGGTTCTGCGCGACTGCGCCCACTATGCACGGCAAACCCAAGCTGCATCTCTCCCAACTGGCTGAGCCCGCCGCGCCTATCGCCAGGCTAGCGGCCGCCATCAACTCTGCCATTTTATCGGTTTGCACATGGCAAACAAATCCATGCTGCCCACATGCCGTCTTGATTTGTTCGATATTAGGATGTTGTGCGCCTATTACTACATCGACATGGAGACCTGGTGCTTCAATTCCAGACAACGCCTCAACTGCACGTCCCGTATAATTACTGGCATCCACGCCACCAAAAAATACCAATATTCGCTTGACGAGTTCACTGCGCGACTCTATTTGCTCACGCAATTGCCTAAACTCGTCCCGCAATAAAGCATAGCTTGGCCCCAATAATAATTGACAATGGGGCGACACCTTGTCGGCATATCGGCTCTGCATATTGAGGTAAAAATTTTGGTCCAGCAACATATCGCAATCATGCTGGCGATCGGCAATATCATCAATAACCAGAATCTTCTTGACTACCGGCCGGAGCGTCGACTCCCAACGGGAATCCAGCGCATAGTGATCGACGATTAACCAATCCCACGAATGATCAGATAACGCCTGGATAGCATCTTGCGCATCCTGTTCTTGACGGGTGCCTAGCCAATGCGCGTGCGCCAAATCATTAGTTCGCGGCAAATACATGTCGTTGCTAACCAACGGTACGAATTCCATGCCTTTTGCTTCTAACATATCGCGTAAATACAAAGGCGGATTGCGGCCGATAAAACGAATACGGTAACCGCGCCGTTTTAAGCCATCGGCCAACGTTAGACAGCGTATGAAATGGCCCGTGCCGATTTGGCTGGAAGCATCCGCACGAATGGCAACATTCATTGCAAACACTATCCGGTTTTTTCCATCAGGAAAAAGGTCAGGTCGTCTTGGGGAAAACTGGGGTCACGCCGGTAGACAAAACCATAGTCGACGAGTTTCATCTGCGGATAACGGTCCATGATTTCGCCGGCAAAATCGCGTTTAAAAAGACGGTCAGTATGGCCGCGATAAGGAATAGCCACCGGCGTCGGATTATAATATTCAGCCACCAGCAAATACTTGCCGCTTGCCGCCACTAACTTATCGTATACCTGCGGCAACGCTTCCGGATTGATGTGGATAAGAACCCCTTTAATCAACGCCAGATCCCATGTCCGTTGCGGATTAAAGTCTAAAATAGAACTGTGGTGCACATGGTTGGGCGGAATAATTTGGGCCAGCTCGCTTACCGCGTCGGCATTAATTTCGATGCCATGTTGCTCTTGTGCCGGATACAACAACTTGAGCGCCTTCAGGTTCATGCCAACGTTGGCGCCAAATTCGATGCAACTCTCGACGCCATGCGCCATTCGCAAAGCCTTGGCAAAAAAGCTCAAGTTGGACGCCAACAGATCATCTCCTTGGTTACGCTGAATATATTCGGTGCCGAAGTCACCCGCCCAAAATGCTTCCTGCTCTGTTTTAAACGTCATCTGTCGCTCCAAGTATCGGCTATTTATTGTACTAACTTCTCAACGTTGCAATGCTTTGAATAATGCTTCAGCGCGAAGCCAATCTTCGGGCGTATCAATATCGACAACGCGCCAATTGGGTATCACGTAGCCGATTCCGCCGCTATGTATTTTGGGGTTTTGCAGCCAAGCTTCGGCTTTACCCCAATAGAATTGGCCCGCGTCATGGTAGGCCGGTTCGAGGTCTTGAGTCCTGACCAGCTCGAACTCGGGATGAAACGGTTGCATCCGCCCATTATCCGAACGCTTGAGTGCCCGTTGGATAGCGGACGGAAATTCCGTCACGGGAAAGCAATAGTCCGCTTCCGACGCCGTTAACAACGCCAGGGCTTCTTGCAGGTCGTTAATTTGTATAAACGGCACTCCCGGGTATATGCAACACGCATAGTCAAATTCCCAGCCAAGAGCCCGACAAGCCTGAATGCCATGCGCCACCACCGGTACGGTTGCCGTGTAGTCGTTCGCCAACTCTGCCGGACGAACAAATGGCGTTTCCGCCCCCCACTCTCTTGCAATGTCGGTAATCTCCTGGTCGTCGGTACTGACAACAATATGATCGAACACACCACTGCCGCGCGCCGCCTCTATGGCATAGGCTAACATCGGCTTACCGTTGAACGGCTTAATGTTCTTACGGGGAATGCGTTTACTACCGCCGCGCGCCGGAATGATTGCAATGCTCATGATAAAGCTCCTTTTATAGCTTCGACAACCTGATCCTGTTCCGATTCGCTCAAATCGTAAAATATCGGCAAGCTGATTGCTCCGGAATAATAGCGCTCGGCGACAGGAAATTGCCCCTCCACAAAGCCGAGTTTCTGATAATAAGGCTGCAAATGCACTGGGATATAATGCACATTAACGCCAATCTGCTGGACACGTAAGGCATCAAATACCGCGCGCCGGCTCTTGCCGGCTTTTGCCTCATCAATCCAGATCGGGTACAAATGATAAGCGGATTTACCGTAAGTGTTTTGCTTAGGGGTTACCAAAGGTAATGATGAAAGTAAAGCGTCATAACGAGCGGCAAGCTTGCGCCGTTGCGCCACAAATTGATCAAGCCGTTGCAATTGTGACAATCCTAGCGCGGCCTGAATATCAGTCAAGCGATAGTTGTACCCCAGCGTATGTTGTTCATAATACCAAGCCCCCTGATCTTGGCGTACTGTCTTGGCGGGGTCGCGGATCATTCCGTGTGAGCGCAGACTCGACAAGGCTTGCTGCAATTCGAGCTGGTTCGTTAATATCATGCCACCTTCGCCGGTTGTTAAGATTTTTACCGGATGAAAGCTGAATACAGTCATATCGCTGTAACGACAATTGCCGACCTTGCCATCGAGGTAGTCGGCACCAACCGCATGAGATGCGTCTTCGATAATTCGAAAACCATACTCTTGGCCTAATTTGGCAATCTCCACCATATCGCACGATTGTCCAGCAAAATGAACCGGAATCACTACGGCTGGTAATTTATCCTGTTGTTTTGCTAAGCGCAGCTTGTCCGCCAACGCATCCGCGCTCATATTGTAGGTCGCCGGATCGATGTCGACGAAATCAACCGCCGCGCCGCAATAACGTGCGCAATTGGCCGAAGCCAAAAACGTATTGGGAGAAGTCCACACAGTATCACTAGGCCCCACTCCCAGAGCCAAACAGGCTAAATGCAGGGCTCCAGTAGCATTAGCCAACGCTACACTATATCGAGCTCCACAATATGCAGATAGCTCAGTTTCAAACTGAGCTATCGCTGGTCCTTGGGTAATCCAGTCCGAACGCAGTACAGTAGCTACTGCTTCAATATCCGCTTCGGAAATGGACTGATGACCGTAGTGAATCACGCATCAACCCCCAGCTCTACCAAATGGCGTAAACCGGCATCATCAAGCATATCGGTATTAGTATTTGAACTGTATTCAAAACCGCCTACAACCGGCTCGCCTACTTCACCTAAATTATTGCATGTAAAGTCAGAGCGAGAAGTAAAAACTATAGATGGTTTAATCACAAAATGATCATGGAACTCCAACGTCAGATGCGAGTCATCGAACGGGCACATAACTTCATGCAATTTCTCACCCGGACGAATACCGACTATTTTCGTAGGCAAGTCTGGTGCCATGGCCTTGGCAAGAGCTATTACAGTGGCCGACGGAATTTTTGGAACAAAGATTTCACCGCCATGCATACGTTGAAAATTCTTAATAACAAAATCGACACCTTGCTGTAATGTAATCCAAAAACGGGTCATACGCTCGTCTGTAATGGGCAACTCGGTAGCACCGTCATCCAGCAATTTTTGAAAAAATGGAATAACCGATCCACGCGAACAAACCACATTACCGTAACGCACAACCGAAAATTGTGTCTTGCGCGCGCCTACCATATTATTGGCTGCCACAAACAGCTTATCCGATGCCAGCTTAGTCGCACCATACAAATTAATAGGATTAGCCGCTTTGTCGGTCGACAGTGCAATGACTTTTTCTACTCCGGCCGCCAGCGCTGCCTGAATCACATTCTCTGCGCCATAAATATTGGTCTTGATACATTCCATCGGATTGTACTCGGCTACCGGCACATGTTTCAGTGCCGCCGCATGAATTACATAATCGACGCCATCCATTGCCTGCTTAAGACGCGACTGATCACGCACATCGCCGATAAAATAACGCATCTGCGGCGTATTAAACGTTTGAGCCATATCATACTGTTTCAATTCGTCACGAGAATAGACGATGACCTTTTTCGGCTGAAAACGTGCCAGGATGGTTTTCACAAACTGCTTGCCGAACGAACCGGTACCGCCAGTAATGAGAATAGTTTTATTATTTAGCATTATGTCTTCCATCCGAAAATACTAATTATATATAGACCGACATAAAAAAGACGACAAAACCTTTCGGTGTTGCCGTCTTTTATTATAAAGACAATCTATCTACATTATTTTGACACTAAGAACCCAGTTTTTGTCGGATCTTGAGCATCTATCAATGATGATTGCTCACCAACTCCTGCTTGCAGAGATCCTGAAGATTGGACGGCGTTAGTGACCAAATTTCCGTTAGCATCAAATTGTTTCAACGTGTCGACTATTCCTCCTACATTAACGACAACTGTTTGACCTCCCTGTTGCGTTCCTGACAATGGAGCCGTTATTGAACTACCCTCATTGTTTGCTACGCCGGATTGGGAATCATTAAATGTTGCAATCGCTTGAGTTAATCCACTTACTTGAGTTCGCAGATCCTGGTCTTTGTTTGCAACAAACCAGACGTCCGCCATTGCATGGCTAGTACCATCAGCAGTCTCATAGCTGGATGTCAAGCCAATCAAGTTGCCATTATCCTTGGTGAATGCTGATTCAGCATTTAAGTTAAGCTTAGTAACACCTAAAGAATCAAGAGTACGCGTTTCACCATCTTCACTAATACCATCAGAATTGTTGTCTACCCAAACACGTAGATTCGACCATTCAGCATCATCTTTAGTGATTGCCCCATCGCTATTGTTATCCAGTTCACGTAAGGCGACATAGCCATCATTAGCTTTTTCACCGTTGGAAAGAATCGTGGAACTTCCAAAGAGCTCAGACCCATCGCCAATCTTGCCATCATGATTGCGGTCCAATGCTAAAAGCCCATCTGATGAAGAAACCCATCCAGTATTGACTTTTTGCCCCTTAGCAAATAAATCAAACTGTGTGCCTGACGAAATACTGAGCGTTTTAACGCCATCTTCATCCAAATCCAAAACAATAGGCGTACCCAACTTCAAATATGCTACTTGCGTAGTCGATAGCGCTTGAATCTGAGTTGATGTTAGTGCCTCAACTTGGTGTGTGGTCAAAATAGCAACTTGAGCGGTCAGCAACGAGGCAACACTGGCTGTAGTCAACGATGATACTTGACTAGTTTTCAGCGCGACCACGTCAGAAGTCTCCAGCGAAGCCACCGACGCGGTGGTCAATGACGCAATGCTGGCGGTCGTCAGCGCAGCGGTTTGCGCCGTGGTCAAGGCGACGATATTCGCTGTCGTCAATGACGCGACGCTGGCGGTGGTCAATACCCCAATCTGTCTGCTCGTTAGGGAAGCCAAGTCGGCGGTCTCGAGCACGGCCACTTGCTGTGTCGTCAACGACGCGACGCTGGCGGTCTTTAACGCGGCGGTTTGCCCGGTGGTCAACGAGACGATACTGGCAGTCGTCAATGACGCCGTACCGGCCGTGGTCAAACCTACGATGCCTGAAGTACTGAGGGAGGCAACCCCGGCAGTGGTCAACGAGGCGATACTGGCGGTCGTCAACGCAGCCACTTGGCTGCTCTTCA
>CAZJOY010000013.1:23962-42810 GCA_964547705.1 uncultured Methylobacter sp.
AGTCGGCGGTCTCGAGCACGGCCACTTGCTGTGTCTTCAACGACGCAACGCTGGCAGTCTTTAACGCGGCGGTTTGTCCGGTGGTCAATGCAACGATCTGAGCCGTCTGCAACGAAGCAACATTGCCCGTGGTCAATGACGTAATCTGCTTGCTTGTTAGCGCTGGAATCTGGGCTGTACTAAACGCCATCACTTGAGAGGTATTAAGGGCCGCAATTTCAGTAGTGGTTGCAGTTGAAATTTGTGCTGTTGTCAACGCAGTAATCTGCGCTGTACTAAAATATTCTATTGTCATTTCTATATCCCCTAAAACCACTTAAATAAATATGCGTCAATCATATTTCAAAAACTAAAATATCCATCGACAAACTAATCTTCTGAGCTAAATCGGTTAGCGACCATGAGCACTTAAACTTTAATCATTTTTTAATTATTTATTCGGCAACTAAATCAAATACTATCGTAACATCAGGCTTAACATTCACTGAAACCATCCTCTCAATAGAAATAGCTTATGTAATTGCGAACAAGTTCACATTTTGATCAAAAAGTATCTCAATTGACCGAAACCATATCTCCGGGAAGCAATAATAACTACGAAAGGAACCATCGCTAGCTCATCAACGTTGCAATGACTTTTAACAAATTCTATGCCATTAAAAAAGAATTACTATAAATTCAAATATATTGAACAATAAACTTTGATTTTTAAATGGAGCATGCCGTAAAACTAACACGACAAAACGGCAGAAGACTGCCACGAGAGCAGCTTAAATAAGCTACCCTTGATCGGAGTTCTGACAAAACTTGTAGAAAGGTCGTTTTTTCACCGTTGTTATGGCTCTTGCATGGCCTCATCCAACGCCCTGGTTAGCGGCCATAACAGATAAGAAATCACCGAGCGTTTTCCAACCACGATTTCCGCTGTTAACGTCATACCAGGTAATAATCTGGCTCGCTCAGGCATTCTTTTTAAATGCGAATTACCTAAGCTTATCCTGCTCTTGTAATACGCATCCATACTTTGCCCGGACGCTGTTTCACTGCGAAAAGCGTCCTCACTCATCGTACGGACTCCTCCAGTAAGTATGCCGTGCCGTTGAAATGGATAGGCATCCAATTTAATTCGGGAGGCATCCCCTAATTTGACGTAACCGACATCCATCGAATCAATTTGCACTTCGGCTTCCAGTTCCGTATCAAGCGGAACTAATGTAAAAAACGCTCCTCCTCCTTGAACAACCGATCCCAACGATAATTTTGCAATATCCAGCACCACCGCATCGGAAGGCGAAGTTAACTTGACTAACTTACGGCGCTTATCCGCTTTTTGAAGCTCCTCACTGACCGTATTTTTATCACGAGACGTTGACAACATATCTTCCATCATTTTTTGACGCCAGCCTTTTTTGAAAGCAACTTTCTCAGCCTCCATACCTGCTAGCTCGCGTTTGATTTCCTGTTCCCGATTTTTTGTAAGTTGCAAATCACGCTCAACTTCTTGCCGTTTTTCCTGAGCTTCAAGCAGACGTACGCGTGCACCGAAATTTCGGGCAACCAGTTTTTCCTGCATGCTTTCAATTTCCTGTAACGGCTTAACGTGTTCAGTCAGCATCTGCTGGTCATGACGATTAGTTGTCAGCATTGCCTGTAACCGGGCAATGTTTTCATCTATTTTGGCAAGCTGAGCCCGATAGTTAGCTTGCCGCTCAATAGACAACTCGGCTTGTAGCTGGCTATCTGCATCAGGACTTAAATTATCAAGCGTTTTATTGCCGGAAAGCTCGGCTTCAAGACTTTTTGATTGATTCTCCAAGCTGCTGAGCTGTTTTCTCAACTGAGCCTCATCGGCTTGTGCAAACGTCGGATCCAATGTCGCAAGGCTTTGCCCTTTTTTTACAACCTGACCAATTCTTACATCGATACTCTGAACAATTGAAGTTTCCAAAGGTTGAACGATTATGTTCGACAATGGCGTAATCAGCCGGCCATGTGCCACGACAACTCGATCAATTTCTGAGTAGCAGGCCCATAACAAAAACGAAATCAACGCAGCCAACAAGACATGCAACGTTACCCTGGCTGAACGAGGTAAAGGACTTCTTTCTATCTCATCAGCATCAGGAAGAAATTCGATAACGGTTTCGTTTTTATCTGCTGCTGCTTTCTTTGTTGGCGCTAAGCTTACAAATGGCTGGTTTGTTGTTTCCATAATTGTTGGTAAGTTGAGCTGCGTGCTAATAATTCTTCATGGCGGCCATTATCAACCAGACGTCCGTGCTGCATAACCAAAATGGCATGAGCATTGACTAACGTAGATAGCCGGTGAGAAATCATAATGACCGTACGCCCAATCGCGATACGGGAAAGATTGTTAATAAAGATAGCTTCACTTTCAGGATCGAGCGCGCTCGCAGCTTCATCAAGTATCAAAATACGCGGTTTGGATAATAAAGAGCGAGCAATCGATAGCCGTTGTTTTTGCCCCCCGCTGAGATTAGCGGCATTTTCTTCGAGCAATGTATCGTAACCTTGCGGCAACCGCTCAATGAATTCATCGGCGCCGGCTGCTTCTGCTGAAGCAACAATTTCCTCAAAAGAGGCATCAGGTTTAGACATCGAAATATTCTCACGGACAGTTCCGCGGAACAGGAAATTTTCCTGCAACACCACACCAACCTGACGGCGCAGATGCGCAAGATCAATTTCACGCGCGTCGATTCCGTCAAACCGGATTATGCCATCCTCTACCCCGTACAACCCCTGGATCAGTTTTGTCAGTGTCGTTTTGCCGGAACCGCTACGACCGACAATCCCCACTATGGCTCCAGCTGGGACGGTAAATGAGGCGCGATCCAATGCTGTCGCACTAGCACCTGGATAACGGAAAGTCACATCTTGAAAAGTAATTGTCCCCAGCAACTGCGGCCGCAGGCCACCAGCGCCTATACGGCCTTCAGGTGGACGATTCATGACTTCGCCCAACATACGAACAGACAACGCAGTCTGCTCATATTCATTGATCAAACCCACAATAGCAATTAACGGCGAAGAAACTCGTGAAGAAATCATCTGGAACGCGATCAAAGCGCCCACAGATAAAGTCTGATCAAACACATCTTGGGCACCGAGAACAATAATCGTCACAGGCAGCATCTTGCCCAAAAAGTCGGTAATCGTTCCACCGATAATCCCCAGCTTTCCAACCCGGAAATGCATGGTAATAGCTTCTGCTGAAATTTGATCCCAAACACGTCGCTGTATCGGTTCAATGGCCAACGCTTTTACCGTCCTCATACCATGGACTGTTTCTACCAACATAGACTGACGCTTGCCTTCGGCCCCATACAGAGCATTAAGCCTTCTGCGATAGGTAGGCAAAAGCGAGGCGATAATACCCGCTATAACCAACGCAAATACCAGGACAATAACTGCCAACTTAACTGAATAAGTGAACAGAATCGGTAGAAAAAGAAATAATCCAATTGTGTCGATTGCTGTCAGAAATAGCCGTCCAGTCAAGAACTGCCGAATACTTTGCAGTTGCTGCATATGTCGAGTGATCACGCCCGCTGTGGTCGTTTCGAAAAAATCGATAGGCAAAGACAGTAAATGACTGAACGTACGGCGAGTAAGCCGCATATCTATCTTGTTAGTCGCCGCTAGCGTTAGAAGCTGGCGCAAATAGCCAAACACCGAATCAAACACCAAGGCAATTGTAATGCCCACACCCAACACCCAAAGTGTTGATGTGCTTTGATGGACCAATACTTTATCGATAACCAACTGAAAAAAGATAGGTGATGCCAAGGCTAAAAACTGCATTGCTATAGCGGCAATGGCAATATCTCTAAAGGCCGCCTTTTGCTTTAATATTTCCGGGATGAACCAGCGCATGCCGAAAGGCTGATTTGGGTCAGTCAGCGAGTGACTGCGTTTAAGAAATACAACTTCGCCGGCCCAGTATTTACAAAATTGATCTCTATCTTGCAAATCTACTGCTGCGCCATTTACCAGAGGATCAAGAACTGCGACTTTGCCTCCCCCATCAGCTCGTGCGCCTACAATGATCGCACTATGTCCGTTGCGTAATTTGGCCAGTAAAGGAAAAACTCCGCCCTGAGCCAACAGGCCTTCCCAAGAAAGTTTATCCGCCTTCGCTTTCAGACCGATTTCCGAAGCAATACGTAGTAGTAAAGTGGAGGTAGGTTCTTCTTCGCCGAGAGCGTATTCTTGTATCAACCACTCCGGATTGATTTGCAAGCCGTGATGTTGAGCAATCGCAGTAAGACACTGTATGCTGGTATGAGGATATTTATCGGACATTTATTGACTTGAGCATAAGGCTGAAGGGATAACTATGATATGGTGTTGGGGATAAAATGTCTGGTAGCAAAGTATCTTTAATTATTTAGCCTTTGCTTCACCTAGGCACATAACAAAATAGCGACTTTGAATCAGCCCAATGATAGATCCGATGGCGAACTTATGCCAAATCATGAGTATCCGTTTCTAAATAAACTGGTAAATTTTGTGTGAAGACTGTTCAATTAATTAGTGCCTTTTTTAATTAAATATGAGGTCATCCAGAACCAAGACAACCAGCAATGCTTTGATTATATTAAATAAATTCAGCACACACCCCCTTCACGAATACTACCTGAAACCCGGACGAATATACCATATTATTGTATAGTTACTTAGAAAAGTTTGCCTTCCAGTATAGTGAATAATCACGTATCCAAGCAGACATTTTCAACAATGCTGATTTTACTAACCTGTTCGAACCTTAGCGTTCTGGCATCAAATTGAAGAACCGACAAAGCCCACATTATTTATCCAATATTCCGCCTAAACGCCGAAGCCAATGCCGTTCTTGGCTTCGCCTGAGTGATAAGCACCCCACTGTCCAATGGCACAAAATCTTAATCGCAACCTATGCCTAACGCCAGCGCTTGCCGCCTAATGAGATCGCCGAATGGCTTAAGATGTCTGATATTTTTTGCTAAATTATCGACTACTTTGCCTTGTGCTTTATATCCGAATGGACTTATAAGCAGCACTTTCACAAGCTCCGGCCTTATTAATTGATCATATTGAACTTTTAACTATTTAGCTCTGAGGTCGGCCGCTATTAGAAGCTCGCTGAATAATAAGTTCTGCCTGTTATTGTCGACAGAAATTTTCAGATCCGCACCTTCTTTAAGCTACTTACCACAAGAAATCCGGCTACCAAAACCAGCAACCCGCCGGCAATCATCACCAGTATTTTAGTCACCGGAATACCCACTAAAAATACCATGCGCTGTTGCTGTTCATTACCGGACTCATCCTTTAAGTTAACAGTAAGCCTATAAATGCCGCGCTGCCCGATAATTTGCGAGATTGAAGCAAGCCCCGTACCGATAAGTTGTTCAGGTTGCTGTTTAATCACGGTAAAAGCCTCTGAGGGATTTAACCATGAGGTCAACGCCGCCAACTCCAGCGTGACTAAGTTCTTGCCCTGCCCCTGTTGCAACGGTTCCACAGCCAGCACTGTTTGTCCGAGCTCAGGAAAAAAATGGCAAAAGTGTTTACCTTCCAATTCGGGCTGAAATTGGTAACCGCTGATCCGCAATCGGGTATCGCCCACGGTCAGGAAACAACTATTGTTGTGGTCGACTCCGTTATGGGCAAATGCCGGTTGATGAATCATTAAACTGAGGAGCGCGATAATTAGAAGACTCACGCTACTTGGCTGGATTATCAAATATTTCAAAGTACTTTCCGTCAATTTAAAAAGATTAGTGTATCAATTTATCGCGCAGCTTATGGTGCCGTCATTAAAATTTAATCAGGCCCGCAGGTTAACAATGCTAGAATTTTAAGCTTATAAACCGCGTTTTCTTTCCGTTATTCATGGAGCATCATCAATGGGCCCTCATTATCTAAACCGTTTTTTTACCCCAAAATCCGTTGCTATCGTTGGTGCATCCGAGCGCGAGGAAAGCGTAGGCTACCGGCTGCTGCTTAACATGCAGGAGGCCGGCTTTAAAGGCGGACTTTATCCGGTTAACAATAAGCGCGAAACTTTATTAGGCTTAAAAGCTTATCCCGATCTAAACGCCATTCCCGAAGACATCGACCTTGTGGTGATCTCTACGCCCGCTCCCAGCGTTCCCGGCGTTGTGCGCCAATGCGGTGAAAAAGGCGTGACTTCCGTCATTATTATCAGTGCGGGCTTTGGCGAACTGGGCGCGGAAGGCAAACGACTGCAACAGGAAGTGCTGGACATCGCCCATCGCTACAGTATCCGTATCATCGGCCCGAACTGTCTGGGCGTTGCGCGTCCCAGCGGCGAACTGAATGCAACCTTCGGTGACGGCACGATTAAAGACGGCAGCCTGGCGCTGCTGTCGCAATCCGGCGCAGTGTGTACGGCGATTCTGGATTGGGCCAAATCCCAGGACATCGGTTTTTCAACTGTCGTATCGATGGGTGGTGCGGCGGACATCGATTTCGGCGAAGTGCTCGATTACTTGGCGACCGACAGCAAAACCACCGGCATTTTGATGTACGTTGAAGGCATACGCGATGCCCGCCGTTTCTTGAGCGGTCTGAAAGCGGCGGCGCGGCTAAAACCGGTAATCCTGATTAAATCCGGCCGTCATGAAGCCGGTTGCAAGGCGGCGATGTCGCATACCGGCGCAATGGTTGGCGGCGACAATGTCTTCGATGCGGCTATTGCCAGAGCCGGCGTCGTTCGCGTCTACAGCATCAATGAACTGTTTTCCGCGGCCCGTGTATTGGCAAACAATTACATTGTCAAAAAAGACCGTCTGGCGATTATCACCAATGCCGGCGGCCCCGGCGTGATGAGTACCGACCGCGCCGAAGATGTCGGCGTGCAAATGGCGGAACTGAGTCCCGCGAGCATAGAAGCACTAAACGAAGTCCTGCCGATCCACTGGTCACATGCCAACCCTATCGACATTCTGGGCGATGCGACTTCCGAGCGTTACCAAAAAGCGCTGGAAATCTGCCTTAAAGATAAAAATGTTGACGGCATACTGGTAATACTGACGCCCCAAGCAATGACCAATCCAAAGCAGGTCGCCGAATGCATTATCGAAGGCGCCAAAAACAGCAAAAAACCGGTATTGGCTTCATGGACCGGAGGCGCACGGGTTCAGGAAGGCCGCAATCTTTTTGCAAACAGTAAAGTCGCCCACTTCAGTACACCGGAAATTGCTGTCGATGCGTTTTCATTCCTGACCAGTTATACCCAAAATCAAATCCTGCTGAAACAAATTCCCTCGCCTAGCGATGAATTGGCAACGCCCGATATTGCGGGCGCTCGGTTGATTGTCGAGCGGGTGCTTGCGGAAGGCCGCCAGGTTTTAACCGCGCAAGAAGCCAAAGCCATTCTGGCCGCGTTCCATATTCCGGTTAACCAGACTATCAAGGTTTCCAACGCCAAAGATGCGATGATTGCCGCAGAAACGATGCGCTTTCCGGTGGTGTTAAAAGTCAATATGGCCGAGTTCAGCCATAAATCCGATATTGGCGGTGTGCGGCTTAATATCGGTAGCGTCCAGGAGATTTCGCATCACTACCTGGAAATGGAATCCGCTATCAAGCAAAAACATCCCGAAATTAAAGAAGTCGGCATGACCGTTGAACCGATGTACAAATCGCCCAGCGGCCGCGAGTTGATGATAGGCGTGGTCAGGGACCCGGTATTCGGCCCGGCGATCAGCGTCGGCCTGGGCGGCACGATGGTGGAAATTTTGAAGGACAGCTCCGTCGCGCTGCCGCCGCTGAATGCGTATATGGTTGAACAAATGATCGCCAAAACCAAGGCCTCCCGGTATTTGGAAGCCTTCCGCCAGTTACCGGCCGCCAATAAACAAGCCCTGGTGGATGTGTTGCTGAATGTATCCGCGATGGTCAGCGAGCTGCCGGAAATTTTAGAGCTGGATATTAATCCGCTGATTGTCGATGAGCACGGCGTGATGGCCGTGGATGCGCGGATTAAAGCGGAAACGTCGCACCAGCTGACTTCTTATTCGCATATGGCGATCCATCCTTATCCGCATCATTTAATCCAGCATCATCAATTGTCAAATGGCGCGAATATTACGATCAGGCCAATTCGCCCCGAAGATGCGGGCCTGGAAAAAGACTTCGTGCATCGCTTATCCGAACGCACTAAATACTTCCGATTCATGCAGGCCTTGCAGGAATTGACGCCGGAAATGATCGTGCGTTTCACCCAAATCGACTATGACCGCGAAATGGCTTTTGTCGCGGTCACCGAAGATGAAAACCTGCCGAATGAACTGGGCGTAGGCCGCTACATGGCCAACCCGGACGGACATTCGGTGGAATTTGCACTGGTTGTTGCCGACGACTCCCAATGCATGGGCATCGGCACCCGGCTGATGAAAGCCCTGCTGCAAACGGCCAAATCCAAAGGCATCGCGTTTTTTGAAGGCGAGGTGTTGGCGATTAACAAGCCGATGCTGTCGCTGGTCACCAAGCTGGGGTTCAGTATTGAAAGCATTGCCGGGGATAGTGAAGTGGTGCGGGTGGTTAAGGATTTGCGGCAGTAATTTGGTTTAATAGCATAGAACACGGATGACACGGATGACACGGATTGGGCGGATTTACGCGGATTTTAAAAACGCCGAAGTTAAGTCAGGTAGGCCGGAATAAGACCACCCAAGCGTAGCACGTGGTGGCGTTTCCGGCAGAATCGCGAGGTCCGCCGGAAACGCCTATTTTCGCTACAGCTCAAATAGGCTTATTACGTCCTACATGGCTGCGTCCACATTACCTACAAAATCAATATGAGACACCACAATGACAACTAAAGAAGACTTAAAACAAGAAATCGATAAATTAGATGGCAATTGTTTGGACTTAGTTCTTCGCCTGTTACAACAATTTCCCCATCAACCACAATCAAAGCATGACCCATTAAGCTGTTCACGCCCAATTAATTACACAGACGCTGAAACCAGTGGCGGTCTAGCATTTACAGACATTGAAGATGCGGCCGCTTTCGGAAAACAGTTAAGGTCATCCGCTTGGCGAAGAAATCATCATGGTTGATTATTTGCTCTGTGATACTTGCGTTATTGTTGACTACATGAACGGACATAGCCCGGAGTTCAACGATTTTCTGAATAATGGCGCGATATTGTTCATCAACTCGATTATTGAAATGGAATTATTGCAAGGAGCTAGGAACAAAAAAGAACTACAGGTTATCAAGAAAAAACTACATTCATTCCGCCTGCTCAGTATGCAACAGGACATTTTCGATTTGGCAACGCAATATATCTGTGACTACCGCTTATCACACTGCTTGGCTTTACCTGATGCAATTATCGGAGCAACTGCTGTTTTTTATCAAATGCCGCTACGGACTTACAATCGGAAGGATTTTAAATTTTTACCTGAAATTCAGTTGGCTGCGTCCTAATGGCATGGAATAGACTTGTTCCGGCGACGAACCGTCCATCCGGCTATCCGTTTTCTCAAATTAAGACTCGCCGATGAATAGCTCAACTAATACATGCAGCAATATCGTGATTGTGGATGATCTACCGAATAATCTTCGTGTTTTGAGCGAGATTCTGCAATCGGGAGGTTACACCGTACGCCCGGCGATAAATGGAAAAATCGCTTTGAAATCGATCAGGTCCAATTTACCGGATCTTATCTTGCTGGATATTCGCATGCCGGATATGGATGGATACGAAGTCTGCCGACAGCTCAAGAACGACCCCAGAACTCGGGAAATTCCGGTTATTTTCATTAGCGCTTTAAACGACATTGAAGATAAATTGGCCGCTTTTAATGCCGGCGGCGCCGATTACATATGTAAACCTTTCCAGATGGAAGAGGTGTTGGCGCGGGTCGCCACGCATACGGCTTTATTTAAGTCTCGCCAGGCGCTTAAAGCTCGCGAGGAATATCTTCAGCACAGTCTGCACGATATGGAAGCAGCGCACTTACGCTTGAAAGAGATGAGCAGCCAGCTATTGCAATCCGAAAAACTGGCATCCATAGGGCTTTTAGCCGCAGGGCTTGCTCACGAAATTAACAATCCTATCGGTTTTATCAGCTCAAATCTCAATATCCTAAAAGGTTATGTCGGCTCCTTACTGCGCTTGATAGACGAATATGCCTTGCTGGAAACCAATGCGCCGGCTGATATGCTAAAACGGATAGACGAAATCAAGCAGGACATCGATTTACTGTTTTTGCGGCAGGATGTGATGGAATTGATAGGTGAGTCAATCGATGGGAGTGGGAGAGTTCACAAAATTGTCCAGGATTTGCGCGATTTTTCGCATCCCGGTGACTCCGAATGGCGGCAAGTCAATTTGAATACGGCGTTGGATAGCACGTTAAACCTGGCCTGGAACGAGATTAAGTACAAAGCGGAAGTCATCAAGGATTACGATGATGTGCCGATGGTTGAATGCCTGTACGATCAAATTAACCAAGTATTGCTTAACCTATTGGTTAATGCCGCGCAAGCAATAGGCGAAAAAGGACAAATTACTTTACAAACGCGTCGGGAAAACGAGTGGGTTACTATCTCGGTTATCGATAACGGCTACGGAATAGCGCCTGAAAATATCGAAAAAATATTCGATCCCTTCTTTACCACTAAACCGGTCGGCAAGGGCACCGGCTTAGGGCTATCGACGTCCTACGGCATTATTAGCAAACATGGAGGCAGGATTGCTGTGGACAGTACGGTAGGTAAAGGAGCGGCGTTTACAATTTGGCTGCCTGTTAAGCGTAGCGATTCAGCATAACTATAATCAACTCCGCCGATGCTTGAGCGCTCCAAGCGGGACGGGATTTTCAACCCCGTTCCTAACGTTTCTGCGGTGTTAGTGATTAATCTTAATCCTAAAAAACTTCCCACACCCTATCAAACCCAACAACAAAACAACCATTAACCCAATAACCGGCTTATCCCCCCATCTCGCATAAGGCGTCATGCCGCCCATCGGGATTATGGTTCCCGTCAGCGCCGTTTCCTGGAACAACGGAGCCTGATCGACGACTTCACCTTTCGGCGAAACAATCCCCGTCATACCGGTATTGGTCGCCCGCAACAAAAAACGCCCGGTTTCGATGGCCCGCATTCTTGCCATTTGCATGTGCTGATGAGGTTCTATCGAATTGCCGAACCAGCCGTCATTGGTCACGTTGACCAGATAAGCGGCGTCCGGCAAGCCTTGAGCGCTTAGCTCGCCAAATACGTCCTCATAACAGATCAACGTTACGAAGGGATAGCCGCCTGCTTTTAACAAAGGCTGGATTAGCGCTCCCGGCGTGAAATTACCGAGCTTTATATTGACCATGTTCAGCACAAAACCCGATAAAGGCTGTAGCGGCAGGTATTCACCAAAAGGCAATAAGTGGGTTTTACGATACATGCCTTCTTCTTTGCCGATGGTGATTGCCGCATTGTATTTTTTATTCGGGTCGACATCATGAACCGGAACGCTGATGATTAAATCGGTATTGTGCAGCTTGGCGTCGTTGCCCAGAGGCGCTAAAAACGTGTCGTTAACTTGATCCAAATAGGCCGGTATCGCGGTTTCCGGCCAGATGATGACATTGGATTCCCAATGCGCTTCAGTCATTCTTTTATATTTCAGCAGCGTGTTTATTTTATTTTCCGGCCGCCACTTTTGATCCTGCGCAATATTGCCTTGAATCATCGCGACGCGAATGGGCTCGCCTATCGGATGCGTCCAAGTGATATTCCTCAACAAGCCGCCCGCCCCCCACAGCATGGCAAACAGCATTATTAACGGCGGAAGGTTTTTTAAAGGCCCATCGCCATGAATTTCGCGTAGTGGCGTACGGTAAGAATAATTACTCAACAGTAAAATATCCCGCCTTGCAGCTATCCGGAAAATTTCAACGGCAATCGAAGCCGCTAACGCAGCAATAAACCCGGTTCCGTAAACGCCGCATACCGGTATGTATCCTGCCAGAGGAGTTTCCAATTGAGAGTAGGCAATCTGGAACCAGGGAAATCCGTTCAACACCCAATAGCCTCGCAGGTATTCAACGAGTATCCAGATGACCGGCATCAATATGACCCGAACCGATCCGTTATTTACCGGCTTTATTTTTACCGAAAGATAGCCGGCCAACGCCGGAAACAATGCCCAAAAACCGGCAAACAATCCCGTTAACAGGCCCGACTCCAATGCGCCGGCTCCGCCAAAGTCGTGCATGCTGATATAAACCCAGGATACGCCTGAACCGAACGCCCCCAAACCGAATAAATAGCCGCGCATGGCCGCGCGCTTAGCCGGGATGTTCTGCCAGCAGGCGAACAAAAACGCCAACGCTAGCAGCGCTAAAAAGGAATAATCGAAAGGAGCAAAAGATAAAGTGAATAAAATTCCGGCAATTGGGGCGCTAAAATCCCAATACTTACTGTTTGAGTGCTGCATGTTTTGTTTTCAAATGGGTAAATAAAGGCTCGCTGGAATTAGCGGCCATAATATCAAAAACGCCACGGAATAGTTTAGCCCTCAATAGCCGCTCCTGCTTGCTCCTCTAAGCGCTTAATGCCTATGACAGGAATAAGTACGATAGCCTAGTGATTGACAGCCCTCACTAATCCTGCTTTTATTATGGCCTCAGTTTTAATCGCTACCCCTTATTTTCGCAGCCGACTCATCAATTAAAGGTTGGCAAGTCCGCGCATATTTTTCTCATTCGGCGCAACCCATGAAAACATCATTATTCATTTTTATACTATTGTCGCTGTGCTCATTTAACGCCGCCGGCAAAAAACTCTATAAATTTCAGGACGAACAAGGCGTATGGCATTTTACTGACAAGCCCGCAGAGGTAAGCCAGAAAGGCGGCGAGCAAAAAATTGAAGTCAGGCAACTTAAAGTCGCGCCCAAGCAATTAGTCTGGCTATTGCAGTCGGGTGAAGAGCGGCATCCTCAGTGCTATATTCGCAATGACTATGCGGGGCCTGTAGAAGTCGAAATCGATTTTTCCGAACGGGACAATGTCCAGGCGACGCCCGACCTACCCAGACGGTTTGTTGTCGAGCCTGGAAAATCAGACACGCTTTTCCAGGTAAACCCTGTCGATGAGCATGAAGCATGGCGGCTTGGGCTTAAATACCGCTACATCATCGGCAGACCTTTAGCGGGCTACAGCGCCAATACCGGCTATCTGCCACCGATAGCTCCCAATGCATCGTTTAAAATTTCCCAAGCTTTCGGCGGCAATTTCAGCCATACCGATGAACAAAACAAATACGCCGTCGATATCGTCATGCCGGTTGGCACCCCGGTTTATGCGGCTCGTTCGGGCGTTGTCTTGGAAGCCGAGGATGATTTTTATAAAGGCGGAACGAATAAAGCCTACAGCACCGAAGCCAACAACATCAGGATCTTGCATGATGATGGTTCTATGGCGGTTTATGCCCATCTGGAACTGGAGAAAGCTCAGGTTTATCCTGGCTTGGCGGTGGCAACGGGGCAATTGATCGGTTATTCAGGCAACACAGGCTTTTCCTCCGGTCCGCATTTGCATTTTGCCGTTCAAATTAACAGGGGCATGGAATTGCTCTCTGTACCGTTTACCTTTATCAATCAGGCGGGGCAAACAGAGGAGCCATTGGCAAACACTTGGCTTAAAGGGATTGCGCCTTCTCAGATGGGTCATGCTGTCGAATAATATTTGAAAATGAGCGACTCGGCATTTTTCAGCTTTATGCCTTCCCGAGCTGCGATAGTTTTAATATCACTCCCAATCAAAGCTTACGAACCATGAGTCTAGCCGTAATTGAACGCGAAGCCCTACATTTCCGCCAAGTGTAGTCATCAGCTTACTACATCGAAAACAGTCATTTTTCGCTTGAGAGAAACCAAGCAAGAGTCATCCCGATCATCATGGAATGCTATTGTGAATCAACCTTAAGGTATTGATTATTAGTGAAAAAAAATTTCGGGCCAGCTTTTAATGACCATTACTGCTTCTTGCGCAAACAATGCCTTATATTTTGCAGCGATAGCGGCGACTTTATCATGATTTTCCGGCGTATCATCACAAACGATTTCTACGACTCGGCTATTTTCCTGTTCAATCGTGCCGTTTGCACCTTGCCACTGCCCCTTTGCTTCAAACAGCGTTAAGCCTTTTGGAAAGCGCGAACTGATTTCTCGCTGTAAGAATTGATCAAACTCCTGTTCGCTGACTGCCCCGCCAGCGGGTTTATTCATACCGAAATAAAGGCGGTTTAGTTGATTGGCGGGCGTGCAACCTAAACAGGCGAAAACAGTAAATAGCAATAAGTAGTTTTTCATAAGGATTAACAGCCGGGCTGGGCATGCTGCCATGGCGGAAACGTTAGGAGCAAGGTATTCCTATAAAAACACAAAAATAAAAGCAATAGAAAAACTCAGATTACCGAAAAACATGGGTTCTTTCAAAAATCTTTTAAAGATCCCAGTCAGTATGGCACCTCCCAGAAGATAAACAGGAAGTACAAAAACAGAGGTGAAATGTCCCATATCTCCAGGTATATAATAAAATATGTACGTATTAAGGAAAAAATTGCTTGAAATATTCGTAAATATTTCAAGCAATAATGCCTCTACAGAGAGCAGAAAAACAAAAATATAGTCTTTGCGCTTAACTTGAAAGGACTGAATCTTTTTATGAACGAAATAAAGATGATAACCATAGAGTGACCACTGAAAAAACGCAAAAATCGAGGTATCGCCATAATGTATAGGCGTTACCTGATATATCCAGAGAGGCGAGTCGAAAGCTGCTCTACAGAAGCTGTTAACAGCCACCTCGCTAATGCATCCTATCAAGGTGAGTGTTCCTGAATACATGTAGACCTCTTTGATTCTTATCTCCGTTGAGCTATTAATCAGAGCAAAGTTTGCTAAATAAATGACTGTAACCAAATACAAGAAAAAAACGATAAGGTTTATATCCATAAGGTAGCTCCCCTAAACTGATTTAATTATTAAAGCGGATCTCTACACCGTCCAGTTGCTGACTATCTTAACTTTTGAATAATTGGCCTGGATAATGGGGAACTAAATAACTCGCAAAAGCCGTCTTGTAAGCAATGACTTCAATTCCCGTCGGCTATCGGTAACGATATGAATATAGAGGGTATCCTGCCGCACTTCATAGATGATGCGATTCATCCCGGAAATAACCTGCCGGTATTGAGTTAAGCTTAATTTTTCGAGTTCTTCAGGGATGGAGCCGGCATGAGGAAAAGTCTTCAGGTTGCGGATAGCCGCTTTAATCTTGTCATAGCTGTCCTGCCAAGTCTCAATTGAGAAGTTCCTGATGATGTAAGTCCTGAGTTCTTTCAGGTCATGCTCAGCCGACTCCGGAATGACAATTTTCATGCTCACTGTTTGTCCAGTTCAACAAACACATCCTCGGCATCGCGGAACTTGCCTTGTTCGATCTCGCGATTGCCGAGCGCCAGGATTTTCAACAGAGCCAGCGTTTCTTCCTGCTCTTCGTAGCTCTTAACATCCATGACAACAAGCTTGGCCTCGCCGTTTTGGGTGATCAGCAAAGGCTCTCGGCTTTCCGAAAGCTCCCTGACAATTTCGGCTGTATGACTCTTGAGATAGCTAATAGGCTTGATATGGGATGAAAATTTCATGGCAGTATTCCGGGCTAAACCAAAGAGACTGATTTTAGTCTTAATTAAGTCTTGCGTCTAGAAATTGCCACAGTAACAGCTGGGCGGGGCTTGTTGCCTCGTTAGAGGCATTTGCAGTGGTTAAGTGCAGCCGCTTAGTTCCGATATCGCGAAAATGTTAAGGGAGGGAATTGCCAACCCATATGACAACCCCATTTGTCCTCGTTGCGTCACTGCCATTAGAAATAATGTTTTTTTCGATTATATAACTGCGCTGTAGGGCGCGCCGTGCGCGCCTTTTCCGATGTTTAAAATTGTTACTATCTCTTTGGCGCGCACGGCGCGCCCTACTCGATTAACATCTTATTTGTTACTCATTTTTTCTTAAGCTGGCGTGTATGGGTTGCAAACCATGTCCCGCTCAAGCCACTCTTTTGGCGATCTCAAGTCTTTACGCAATAAGTCATTGACTAATGATTGCAAGCTTTCCTTTGTCGTTAAATTTTTTTCATTAAGATACTGCATAACGTCCTTATCTAAATATATCGGTAATTGAACGTCTTCAACAGGCACATAAAATTTACCTTGTTCGGCATTAGAAAAATCATATTCTTCTTTCATTTTGTAAGCCTCTTCATATAAGTAGCGGTCTCGGTAGCCGTTGCTTTTCTGGCGGAAATAATTCTGACGACGTCATCATATCGAAAGGTATGAAGAACAACTAATAGCATTTGTTCATTCAAGCTTTTGCCCAATAAAAGCCAACATTCTTCCGTTTCCGAATGTTCATCATCAGGTATGCTTAAGGCAAAAGGGTCGGAAAACACATAGGCGGCACTGCTAAAATCAATGCCGTACTTACGAATATTCAGCTGGTTTTTATTTTCATCCTATGTGAATTTCATTTGTGTTTTTCAAGATGGATTGTTTAGTAGGGAACACATCGCTCTCTTTTCGAGTTTCAGCTACATTGGAAATCTTAATTTTGAAACAAATTTCCTGCTGGAATATTTTAGTGCAACCCAATCTTCTGGTATTCATAAATGGGGCGCGATGCGCCCTCTACCACCGGGCTAGTTAAAGTTAGGCCCATATTGCATCGCTATTTTCAGTTGCATACCTTATTAAGCTCTTATAGCTTTAATGTCATTCTCAATCAAACGTTTACGAACTATGGACCTAACCACAATTGAACGCGAAGCCTTGCACCTCCCTGTATTGGATAGAGCCAAGCTTGCCCATAAGCTATTATTGAGCCTGGAAGATATGTCCGAGCCTGAAATTGAAGAGGCATGGCTTGATGAGGCTGAGCGCAGGGCGGCAGAAATAGATCAGGGACTTGTACATCTCATTCCCTCCGAAGAAGTTAGCCGCAAAGCACGAGCATTACTGAGGTGAGTTATTATTTTCATCCTGGTGCTGAAGCTGAACATTTTGAAGCCATTGCCTTTTTTGAGTCTCGGCAACCAGGTCTTGGCGCTGCATATATTGCTGAAATAGAAGAACTTATGGAAAGAGCTGTTCATGCGCCGCATCGTTACCGTATTGAGCGCAAACCCAACATTCGGCGTATTTTCCTCAAACGTTTTCCCTTCAACGTTATTTTTCGGGATGCCGAGGGTATCGTTCAAATTCTTGCTGTTGCACACAAGCGGCGCAGACCTGACTATTGGTTAGACACCTCTAATACATAAAAGCAGTAAGACATCCTACGTCCCTGGTGTTTTGCATAAAGAAAGACTGATACCGTGTTACCCTTTATCTAAATATATCGGTAATTGAACGTCTTCAACAGGCACATAAAATTTACCTTGTTCGGCATTAGAAAAATCATATTCTTCTTTCATTTTGTAAGCCTCTTCATATAAGTGGCGGTCTCGGTAGCCGTTGCTTTTCTGGCGGAAATAATTCTGACGATTCGCATTAATAATTGGCCAGTTTATCCCACTCATCAAGCCCAACCACTTCAGCAATAACCATTGCTGCCACATTGCCAAAACTTGTTTCATTTTGAAACATTGCACAAAGCAGTTTGCTTTCCTCTGCCCGGCCGAAAGTAAATGCGGACATGACTGCTCGCATCACTGCAACACTAGATTTTGACTCTTCCGTTAGGATTCCTGAAAATTTTACATTTCTAGAAACCTTCCAGGCAAATTCATTAAATGCGAACGCAAGTTCGCCAGAAGGCCTTCCGTTCTCTCTAACAAAATGTGAGGATAGTTGAGACAAATCGACCCCGGAGACAGCTGCTCTTGTTAAAAATGCTGCGCTGCCTTTAGAAGAATTTAAGCCAAGCTCTGGGCATTTTTTTGGATTGTTTCGATGAATAGAGCAATAAATCTTGTGATGGTCTACAAAATCAAATTTTTTGAGATGGCTAAGGTTAATAGGTGCCTCAATCATGAATTCTAGGCAGTATTTTCCGTTGAAGTAGTGTTGGTCATTGGGTTCATCAAACCACCATGGGCCACACTTTAATGTTGGATCATATGGCACAAGTTGAGAATCGCGATCTATGTCAGTAATAAGAATCCGGCACGCTTCGATTTTGTAGGGAATCGATTCAACCCAGTAGTATTTCTTATTTTCAATAAGTTCTGAGAATGAAAAATCAAACCTGATATTTCCATAACGAAAACCAGTTGACCAGTGGTTCGGCGAAAGCCAACTAACAAGAATACGTTGGTCATTTAGCTTCGATTCATCAAAAACTAGAGATGGTCGAACTTCTCCAACTTCAATTATGTTGATCGCTGAGCTAACGTGACTTGTATGGCTTACCGAGTTGAATTGCTGGCAATCCTTGTTGAAGCCTGTGACGGCAGGTACTCCCACCTTAAATTTTTTCCATTCGCTCATTATGATTATTTAACTAAATATTAAACATTTTAAAGCAAACAAGTAGCCTGGATAGGGCTTGCGGAATCCGGGGCTGTAGCCCTGATATCCCGTATTCCTCTACGCTACATACGGACTACGCGACCAATAAACTCTTCAACCTCGGCCTGATCAAATGGCCAGCCCAACTCCAACTTAGTCTCCGGATCATACAAAACCGGAATGCGCACAGCATATCGATCCTGCCACTGTTCCTGTTCGGCAATATCGACATAGTCAACGCCATCCGGCACACAGGCATTAACAATAAGCTCCGCCTGTTCGCAAAGAT
>CAZJOY010000014.1:0-40254 GCA_964547705.1 uncultured Methylobacter sp.
ATACCGACACGCCGCCATTAAGCGTACTTGACTGATGCAGTCGATTGACTACCGCAAGCAGTTGCCCATCAGGACCGAAGCTGAACGAATCCACCCACGAAAGTCGCGGGCATTGAGTCAGTCGTTGGTATTTTTTATCGGCCGAAATAACGCCAATCGCATTGGCCGCCAACTCGCCCAGATAGATGTTGTTATCCTTGTCGATGGTCATGCCGTCCGAGATCGGTTTATCGCTGTAGCGTTCTACACGGCTTGCCAACACCTTCGCACCCAGGTTTTCATCGACCAGATCGTTCGCTTTTATCCGGTATAAACTCAGCCCATGCATTGGGCCGAAATAAACCCATTCATTGTTCAGGTCTTCCGTAATCGGGTTGACTCCGATATGAGGCCGAAGCAATTTTCCGGCTTTATCCTTCACTTGAACCGGTACATTATCGATGACCAGATCGACCGGTTCAGGAATAACGCTGTTATGTCCTTCAAGTACGCGTCTTGCCGTTCCTGTGTTCAGATTGACGACAATCAGCGCGGCATTGGTTCCGCCAGCCGGATCGCTGATAAAAATATGATTGTGTTTGGTATCGACCGCAAAATCGTTAACAAAAGCATCCTTAGGGGCTATCGGCGTCGGCAAATGGATAACCTGATGCAGCTTATTGCTATGGGTGTCCCACCCGACCAGCTTAGGGGTGACGCCGCTACGCATGCCGTTATCCAGCATCCACACAATGCCATTGGCATCCGATCGAATGCCGAGCACGGAATCGAGTTTCAGGTTCGATATTGAATCGGAATCCGACAGTTCTTTATTAGGAAACGGCAGCAGGGCATTATCTTTATATTCAACCACGGTGTATTTAGGCTGATAAAACTGATGCATACTGATGATGGTGCGTCCAGTATCGGTAACGGTGACATTGCCCGGACCGGCATCAAGGTTGGCGATGATGTTGAATTTTGAATCGGGGCTTGCTGCCGCTTCAAATGCGAACATCAATAAAAGGGCTGTGACTTTAACGAGGGTATTCATAAATAACTCCAATTGAACAAAGATTCATTGAAACCTTACTCCGTCGAGTCAGGCCTGTTAAATGATCTTTATTCATGGCGGTATTTATAAATTTTGTGGGGATGCGAGCTTGCAATCCATCATTACGATACGAATGTGCTTTTGCAATGCACATAAAAAAGGCGAGCTATTGGCCCGCCGTTTTCTACCCTATCGAAGCTGACGTTTGCTTAGTCGCCTTCCGCAGCTTTCAGATGTGTTACAGCCTCTTCGGCGGCTTTCTTCGCCATATCCGCATTGCCTTGCTTGCCTTGGCTGATGGCGTTATCCAAACTTGTAATGCCGGCATCCAAATGTTCATCCGCAGTTTTCGCATGGATTCTGGCTTGCTCTGCATGTTGGGCAATTTCTTTTGCATCACTGGCTTTGGCAGCCGCTTTCGCATGTTTCTGCGCTTGCTCTACGTGATCTTCGGCCGCATAAGCGCCCAACGAACACAACGCTAACGTAATGCCTGCGAATATACCGGTAAGTTTCATATTGGTGAGTTTCATAGTGATCTCCTGTAAAACAATGATTGAAAGTATGTTATTCCTCACACAGTAACAGGCCAGCCTGTTATGGCCGGCCTGCATTGCCCGGCAATGCCCGGCTTTAGTGTTTTTTCTTAATATTTTCTTTAACATCTTCCTTGACATCTCCATAACCGGCTTGGCCTTTGCCTACATTTTTTTGAACTTTACCTTCTACTTCCATTTGTTCGTTATCTATCACTTTTCCAACAGTTTCTTTAATTTTACCTTTGCCTTCTTCGACTCGGCCTTTTACTTGATCTTTGTTCATGAGTGTCTCCAGATAATAAGTAAACATGACTACAACGCCATGACCAAAGCGGGGAATGAGATTTCCCATCGCACTTTGAACGATACACTTAGAATTCAATCCGGTCGGTGCGGTAGCGAACATATAGACCAATCCATGCCCGCTGCATATGCGGAAATAAGGGCCGCTAATTTGCCACAGATTTGAGCGCTTACCGTTTGTTGATGATGTGCGGTGTTTAACCCCGTGTTCTTTCAGGCCTGTATACAGGTTTATAAAAAAGCGTTTTGATCAAATTATAAAGTTGACCTAACGTCTTTGCTTTTCTGTTTTCTTTGGTATTTCAATCTGGTATCTTTGCCGCTGGTTTAGCTGTCCGTAATTCCTGACGCGCTGTATTTTCCTTAGTTAACTCAGGAAAATGGAAGATTTTATCAGCTGGCCTTTTTAAATCGGGTCATTGTCGATTTATATTTCAAAGTAAAATCTGTCGATCACAATTTAATAAATAAAAATAATAAAGGGTTAAATCATGAAAAATAAAAAATCCGTAGTTCTGGGAGGAGTTTTATTGTCTGTGGCAAGTGCAGGCGCCATGGCGACTTGTAACGACATTTATTCGGCGTGGAATACCAATGCGATTACGTCATCAGTAGGCGTTACCGGCAACGGAGGTTACGGCCTTCCTATGTGGATAGCGGCAGTCGATGAAACCGGCAAAGTCTGCGCGGTCGTTAACAGTGCCGGTTCCGGTGCTGATATTGGCAACAAATCCTGGTTAGGCAGCCGGGTTATTTCAATACAAAAAGCAACGACAGCCAACTCTTTCAGTCTGGATGCTTTTTCAATTTCGACAGCCAACCTTTATGGGTTAACGATGCCGGGCGGCAGCTTGTATGGCTTGCAAATGAGTAATCCCGTTGATGCTAATGTCGCTTATGCCGGCAGCCCGGAGAATTACGGTCAAGGCGGTAACGACCCTGCCGTCGGCAAACGCATTGGCGGTATTAACGTTTTTGGCGGCGGCTTGGCGCTTTACAATACTCAAGGAAAAAAAGTAGGGGCTATCGGCGTTTCAGGAGACACTTCCTGTACCGATCATGCTGTCGCTTGGAGACTGCGTACCGCAATGGGCTTAAATAACGTTCCCGGCGGATTTATCAGCGGATATACGCCAAAACCGGCCGGATCAATTGGCGATGAAATGATCATCAGCACCAACGGCAACGTTACCAATGCTTACAAACAACCTAGCTGTGCTCACAATGCCATAACCAACCCTTCAGTAGGATCGGCAACCGGCGTGATTATCGAGTAATTATCAAACCTTACTGCTTTCCCCTTGCAAAAGGGGCAAGCAGTAACATTCCAACACTCTTATGAAAAAATATTTGTCGGTAATCACCGCATCGCTGGCTGTTATTTTGTGGGTGGTTGCGTTCCGCTTATCGCCAAAGCCAGCGAATACCAATCCAACACCGGTCCAAACACCAATAGCTTATCCACCCACTGAATTATTGGGGCAAGGCGCTCGTTCGCCTACGGCTGAAGAATTGGAGCAAGAAAAAGCTTTCGATGCTAAACAAGTTGCATCGGCTATCGAACGGCTGAAAAGCCCGGATGTGCATCAACGCATTGTCGCCACGGAAACATTAAACGCTTACCAAACACTGGAATCGGAGCAGCAATTAAGCGATACAATGCTCCACGATCAGAATGCCGAAGTTCGTCAATCGGCCGCTCAAAGTCTTGCGTTCTTCAAAAACTTATCCGATCGTACAGTCGACTCACTGTTTAAGGCTTTACAAGATAAAGACCGGCAAACCCGTAAAGAAAGCCTGGATACACTGCTGAACTATACCTTGCGCATTAGCGATAACCACGACAAATTCCAGCGCATTTTAAAAAGTTTACGAACTGAAGTTCGCTCCGGCCGTATCAGTCAGGATGTTCGCAGCAGCGTTAAGGCATTTCTTAAAGATCAAGAACCTGTAACTAATAGCGCACTGCTTCCCCCACCTATTAAAGCCGTTCAGCATTAAATCGATAGCTTTAAAACTTACTCATGGCGGAAAGTTAGTGCTTCGCCTTTAACCAGTCCTTTTTTTGGCAACGGGATATGAGATACCATCGACTCAGGATGGGGGGCCGGCAGCAGACGATCGGATTCGTTTTTAATCACTTGGTAACACTCGCAAGCCCGCGCTTCCAACCCCGGCCGATCCAGTACCGTGATATGGCCGCGCCGGCAATTAATCAATTTTGCTTGCTGCAATTTCCCGGCAGCTTCGGTGATGCCTTCGCGGCGTACACCGAGCATATTGGCAATCAGCTCTTGAGTCGTGACCAGCTCGTTCGAATGAAGCCTGTCGAGACTCAGCAGCAGCCAGCGGCAAAGTTGCTGATCCACGAAGTGATGCCGATTACAGGCGGCGGTCTGCGCTATTTGCGTAAGCAGCGTCTGTGTATATTTCAGCAGCAAATCATGCAGCGCTCCGTTGCGATAGCCGCCAAAACGGTTGAATTCCTGCATCAGTATCGGAGCCCGCAGCCGATAGGTGTATCCTGCGCTGCGTACGACAGCCCGGTTAGGCATGGTTCCGCCGCCCATAAACAGAGAAACACCGATCATTCCGTCGTCGCCGACCACGGCGATTTCGGCTGGCGCACCGCTTTCCATGACATAAACCAGTGAGACGATGCAAGTCGTCGGAAAATAAGCGTAACGCACCTCGTCTCCCGATTCGTAGAGAACATCTCCCAGCGATACTTCGACCAGTTCCAGGTGGGGAAAAAAGCGGTCACATTTGGCTACAGACAGGGAATTAAGAAGATGGTTTTGCCAGAAGCTATTTGCATTAGTCATAAGCAACATCATATTCGTCAGTTAAAATCGAACGACTATTAACCTAAATAATCGGTTGATATTGTGTAAATGGTTACAGCTTAGATAGTTCAACTGCTTCAAACAATAAGTGCCACTACCTATTAACTGAGTTTGTTATTAGGCAAATATCGTACCTCTAAATATTGCTGTTAATTCCTGATGATTTTTTGATTATTAGTAAAGCCTGTTTGAGAAACCGGACAACATATCCCGCAAAACTACAGCCGCTTTTATTCTATAAATATCAATACGATATAAAAAAACACTTAACGTCTACCGATTATCTACTCCCTGTCATTTAATCGCCGCACCGGCCTTATGTGCGCTACCGCACCGACGCAACTCAATGTTCAGCTTAAGCTGTTTTTGTGGCTGAAATGATGTGTGTCTGTTGGCGTAATCATTGTCCGAATCGATGCAAACCAATATGAATACGGAAAATATAGCGGGGCCGGAACGTTAGTCATTTGTCCCAAGTGATGCCTGCTACCGACAGACAAGTTTCAGCAATTCCAATACGCCGGCCAAAAGCTCTAACAACAAAGTGTACGAAGGGAAAACTATACGATGCGAACAGACATATCTTCACTTATACCCAAAGGGCATAAGTTTCGTTTGAGCAGACAAGCTGCTCAACTCAGCTTTATCAGGCTTGATTCCGCCTACACCGGCCCTCTCTATTCTCCAAGCACGCTGGACAGCGCGATTAATCGAGCTAAAACGCAGCTGATAAGCTTGCAAAATCAAGAAGGCTACTGGGTATTCGAACTCGAAGCGGATTGCACAATCCCTTCCGAGTACATTCTGATGATGCACTATATGGACGAAATCGATGAAGCGCTCCAGGCCAAAATCGCCAATTTTATTCGCACACAACAAAACACGGATGGTAGCTATCCGCTTTATAAAGGCGGCGCCGGTGACATCAGCTGTACCGTTAAAGCCTATTATGCGATGAAAATGGCCGGGGACAGTATCGGGGCTGCGCATATGATCAAGGCCCGCGACTGGATACTGGCACGCGGTGGAGCGGCCAGGGCCAATGTCTTCACGCGCATCATGCTGGCCATATTCGAACAGATTCCTTGGCGCGGAGTGCCTTTCATGCCCGTCGAAATCATGTTGTTGCCCAAATGGTTCCCGTTTCATCTGGACAAAGTGTCCTACTGGTCGCGTACCGTCATGGTGCCGCTATTTATCCTCTGCACTTATAAAGTTAAGGCCCGTAATCCTCGAAAGATCGGTGTTGCAGAGCTGTTCGTTACGCCGCCGGATCAGGAAAGAAATTACTTTTCCCACGTCAAAACGCCGTTAGGCAAAGCCATACTGGCCATTGAGCGAGTGGGCCGCCTGCTGGAGCCGCTGATTCCGGGTTTCATCCGCAGCAAAGCGACTGTCAAAGCGCATCAATGGTTCACGGAAAGATTGAACGGTTACGACGGCTTGGGAGCCATCTTCACCGCGATGGTCAACGCCTATGAAGCAATGGATTATCTCGGCATTCCTCCCGACAACGAGCGGCGGCGAATTGCCAAGGAAGCCATCGATCGATTGCTGGTCATCAATAACGATATGGCCTATTGCCAGCCCTGCGTATCGCCGGTCTGGGATACCGGCTTGGCAAGTCTGGCGTTACAGGAAACCGATCGCTACGAGCACGATCCGCAGACTGGGCAAGCACTCAAATCCGCGTTGCGTTGGTTGGCCGGCAAGCAGTTAACGGACGAGCCGGGCGACTGGAGAATACAGCGCCCCAATTTGCCGGGCGGCGGCTGGGCTTTCCAGTTCGGCAACAGCTATTATCCCGATGTCGACGATACGGCCGTGGTAGCTCTGGCGCTGCATCAATCCGAGGATTGGAAGTTTGCTGAGAATATCGAACGGGCAAGCATCTGGATCGCCGGCATGCAATCCGGCAACGGCGGCTATGGCGCTTTCGATGCCGACAATAACCACGACTACCTGAACCATATTCCATTTGCCGACCACGGCGCCTTGCTGGATCCACCGACCGTGGATGTCAGCGCGCGTTGCATCATGTTTTTGGGCAAGCTTGTGCCTCAACACCCTGAATACAGAACGGTCATCGACAACTGTATAGCTTACTTGCGGAATGAACAGGAAGCGGATGGTTGCTGGTTTGGCCGCTGGGGCACTAATTATATTTACGGCACGTGGTCCGTGCTGATCGGTTTTGAATCCGCCGGGGTTACGAAATGCGACCCTGCTATCCGTAAAGCTGTCGCTTGGCTGAAATCCAAGCAACGGGAAGACGACGGATGGGGTGAGAGCAATCACAGCTATCACGATAACAATAGCCGCGGCGAATTCAATACCAGCAGCGCATTTCAAACCTCACTTGCGCTGCTGGCGTTACTGTCGGCCGGCGAAGTCAACTGTTCCGAAGTCGAAGCCGGGGTAAGTTATTTGCTAAGGAACCAGCAAGCTGACGGATTTTGGAAAGACGAAAGCTTTAATGCGCCCGGATTTCCGAAAGTTTTCTACTTGAAATACCACGGTTACGACAAATTTTTTCCGCTCTGGGCGCTAAGCCGCTACCGCAACGAGCGTTTCTCCAGCCCGTTGTAAGCTTCTTTGCTGTCCTTCGAATCGGACGTTATTGAGTTCTGCCTGGGTACGCTAGCGTACAGTGCTCATCCATATAAAGGCATCTAATTGTTACTGATAGTACTCGGAACCTGCTTTTAATAGCTGTTCCGGATTTCGATATAGATAAAGTTGAAAAGCGCTTTAACGCGAGTCGACATTTAACTGAAAGGCTAAAATCATGAAAAAACTTTGCCGCCTCAGCGCGTATCAAGTCATGGCCGGCGTAGCTGTTGCAGTCGTTGTAACTGGCTGCGCAAGCGTCCCGGCGCCCACTGACCAAATGGCCGTTTCTAAAGCGGCCTTAAACAATGCAAGCCGTGCAGGAGGCAATGAATTCGCACCGCAGCAACTCAAGTTTGCAAAGGATAAGATGGAGGCCGCCGAGCGCGCCATGGCCGAAGAAAATTACCGGCACGCCCGGCAATTAGCTGAACAAGTACAGGTCGATGCTCAATTAATAACAATAATGGCGCGTTCAGCCAAGGCTCAAAAAGCAGCAGGCGAATTGCAAGAAGATAATCGCGAGCTGCAACAAGAAATCGAACACAACGCCCAATAGGAGCTCATTATGCAAAATAACCGGTGTTTGCCCATGACCCTGATTGCTGCCACGATTCTTTCCGCTTGCAGTTCGATGCCGCAAAATCCCTCTCTGTCGGAAGCGCATCACAGTTATAACAATGCGCGAACCAACCCCGAAGTCATCGATATGGCCGAACCCGAATTAATAGCAGCCGACGAATCTATTAATGATGCGGATCATGCCGTCAGAGAAAATCAAAGCAGTGACATCGTCAATCATCTGGCCTACATAGCCAAGCAGAAAGTGGCCATTGCCGAAGAAACCGCAAAATGGAAAGCGACTGAATTAGCGTTCATCGATGCCGCTATCAAGAATTATCTGACTCGTCGTTTGATAAAAATGAATACAGCCGAAGCGGCCAGGCAACAGGCGGGGATTTCGCAACAAGCTGTTGAAGCCGATCGGCAAGCGGCCGAATTAACGGTTACCGGCATCGACCCGGAGCATAATCAAACGCAAAATGCTCAACAGGAGATGCAGCTCAAAGCATTAAATGCCGAAAAGACCGACGGCGGCTTGCTGATCACATTAAGCGATGTATCGTTTCATACTAATCAGGCACAGTTGGATTCAAGCGGTATGCGCAACGTGCAAAAGCTGGCTGATTTTCTAAATCAATACCCTCAGTACGAGGTATCGATTGAAGGCCTCACCGACAGTATCGGCAGTAATAACGTCAACCGGCAGCTTTCCGACCGGCGCGCCTATGCCGTAAGGAAGACTCTAAACGATATGGGCATTAGCGATGATCGCATCAAAATGCATGGCTACATTAACACGTTCCCGGCTACCGCTACTGACGTAACCACCAACAATCAACTGAACCGGCGCGTGGAAATAGTCCTCAGTCCACGCTAAAAATGGAACCGGGATGATAGAGGTCTCTTCCGCCAGGCTTTGATCTGTCCAATTAAAATCAGGTATTTTCAGAACACATCTGTTCGGTACCGTACCGACGAGATTCAGTTTCATATGTACCATCTTGAATAATTTAACGATGACCAATTTAAGTATCAGGAGACAGGCATGAATAAAGCTCAAATAAAGGAGCACGTTGAAGAACCCAAAGGTAAACCTAAAAGAGCTATTGAAGTAATACTGAACAGCAAAGGGTATGGAGATAGAAGGAAATGCCCAACAGGACGTCGGCAAGATAGAAGAGGTTTTGTGATTTAAAGAAAGATACCGGACGAGCACTGCCGGCTTATGCAACCAAGTCCGAATAGATAGGCCGCTGTGTACGCTAGCAGCAAAATGCTCTGAGTTATCTTTTTTCACGGAGATGAACATCAAACTTGCCGGTCGCTTTAACCTTCGGCCGTTTTATATGTTTGTCTTTAATTTTATCGCCGTTAAAAGACGGCCTCTTACGGAGAAGCACAAATGCTTGAAACTTTAGCGATCGTTCTACTTATTCTCTGGATAATGGGTTTGGTCTCCTCATATACAATGGGTGGATTCATTCACATTCTCTTGGTTATCGCAGTTATCGTAATTTTACTGCGGGTCATTCAAGGCAGACGCGTATAGCGGCACTGGAATGCGCTTAAATAACAAAATGTGGGCCGGTAAAATGAAGTCATCCATTCTATTAGGAGAGATGAGATGAACGCGGTCAAGATTATAGCAATTGGACTGATCATAGCGGGCCTACTAAGTATGATACATGGCGGTTTTAGCTATACCCGGGAAACCCATAAAACTCAGAACACTCAGTCAGGTTCGCTGGAAGTGTCTGTTCAAGACACACAAACGCTATCTGTTCCAATCTGGGCCAGTGTCGGAGCGATAATAGCCGGCGGCTTGCTTTTATCCCTACCGAATAGGAAAAACTAGCGGCGGCGTATTATCGCTCCGCCTATTACATTGCGAAATAATGCGGTCAATACTTAGGCCGGCTGCGCAACTACAGCACGGTTGCGGAGTCCGGCCGAAGCCTAATGCGCATCCATCGGCTTATCCCCGCGTGACGCCGCCAGTTCATCCGCATCATTAAATAACCGACTCGATCTGCCGGTATTCGGCAGTATTAGATCCCCCGTTTAAACCGGTCGGCCTGAATCATGCTGCTTAGCAGAGGCTGCAACGGTCATGCAGGCTGCTTCAAAGATAGGCCGAATAACGCGGCTTCTTTTCCAAACGCGCTTAAACCGATAACGTTGCGCTGATTTCATTTTCCTTATTTGCATAACGTGTTATTGATGCGAATTCATTACTGACTGATGTTTTGGGTAAAGCATCGGCCATGAATGCATGGCCTGATTTTTTAAGGTCGTATTCCAATCTCGCTTTTTGATCATTTCTTGATAAAAACTCAGTTAAATACCTCTTTAAAATTCCTCTTTTTACAAAAATACGCTCAATTACTTATTTATCGATCCTTTTTTTGCGTGTCTCATAGTGCCTGATTTCTGGAAAACAACATTATTTGCAGAAATGGTGCAGGATGCTTATTCATTGTTGAATCATACAAAATGGGATTGTTAATAAATCTTTGTTAATAAAACCTTTTAGGAGTAAACCATGAAAAAAATCCAAAAAAGATCCATAGTTCTTGGTGGAGTTTTACTGTCCGTGGCGAGTGTTAATGCTATGGCAAGTTGTGACGAAATTCTGTCAACTTGGCAAGATAGCTTTATTAATTCGTCAGTAGGTGCTGCTAATAATGGCGGCTTCGGCTTTCCGGTATGGATAGCTGCAGTTGATGAGACAGGAAAAGTCTGCGCAGTGGTTAATAGCAGCAGTATTAGCTCTCCAGGCACTGGTACTACAGGCACCGGCTCTACAGGAACTGGTACTACGGGTACCGGTACACCAGGAACTGGTACTACAGGCACCGGGACTTCAGGCACTGGTTCTACAAGCGCGACTGGTCTTGCTGCTCTAGCCGGCGCTACTGTGGGTAATATGTCTTCGTTAGGCAATCGTCTTATTGCTATACAAAAAGCAAGTACAGCCAGCGCTTTCAGTTTCGATTCTTTTTCAATATCGACCGCTAATCTTTATGGTTTAACGGTGCCGGGCGGTAGTCTGTATGGCTTGCAGTTTGCTAATCCAGCTGAGCTTACTGCCAGCAGCTCCAACGGTACAGGTAATCTGGGTGGTAGCTCCGACAATACCGGCAGTTTCGGTCAAGGTATGAGTGACCCAGCCGTTGGTACCCGCGTTGGAGGCGTTGTCGCTCTTGGCGGCGGCTTGGCTCTTTATAATAGTCAAAGAGTCAAAGTCGGCGCTATCGGTGTTTCCGGCGACACTTCCTGTACCGATCATGCTATCGCTTGGAGACTGCGTACAGCAATGAATTTGAATAATGTGCCTGCCGGATTCGGCAGTGGGCCTAGTCCAAGCCCATCTGGAGCAGTACTCGGGGATGAAATGGTGATTAGTACTGGCAACAATCTTGCTGATATTACTAATACTTATAAACACCCTAGTTGTGCTATTACTACCGCCGTAACCGATCCTATAGCAGGATCAGAAACTGGCGTGGTTAGTGGCACTGGTACTGGTACTACAGGTACTGGCACTACAGGTACTGGCACTACGGGTACTGGCACTACGGGTACTGGCACTACAGGTACTGGAACTACGGGAACAGGCACTACAGGTACCGGAACTACAGGTACCGGAACTACGGGTACTGGCACTACAGGTACCGGAACTACGGGTACTGGCACTACCGGTACTGGAACTACCGGTACTGGAACTACCGGTACTGGAACTACGGGTACTGGCACTACAGGTACCGGAACCACAGGTACTGGTACTACAGGTACCGGAACCACAGGCACAGGCACTACGGGTACCGACACTACAGGTACTGGAACTACAGGCACAGGCACTACGGGTACCGACACTACAGGTACCGGCACAGGTACTGGAGCTACAGGCACAGGTGGAACTACAGGTTAATAATGAACCAAATGTTACTGTTTGCCTCTTACACAAAGAGGCAAACAGTAATACTTTTATAGCTATACAAAATTCTTAGTTATGTTCAAGACAATCGAACACCAATTCAATCCCTATCTATAAGTTGAGCTATTTGGCTACCAGCGTAAAGCTTAAACACATCACAAGCTGAAACTCACTCAAAACTCGTCATTTACTCGGTCTGGAGAATCGCCGAGGTATAGGCTTTCGCCTGTTTGAAAGTAATATGCGGAGGCAACGGCGGTACATCGGGATCGGCATAGACTTCAAGCACGACCGGGCGGTCGGCGCTGAGCGCCCGGCATCGGCCAGCTGTTCCGGTTGATCGATGCGTATCCATCAGGCCGACCAATTCGGCATAGCGCGCATACGGAAAGTTCGGCAAATCTTGCGAGGCATCGAATTTAGGATCGCCTTCCATCGCGCGCTGCTCTCAAGTTACCTGATTCAAGCCGCGATTATTCAAAACCATAATGACCAGGCACGGATCGCTCTAGCGCTGCCGATATTTGCCAATGCCATCGCCCGGATAACCGAAAACGCGCTTTACTCCCCAGTCCGATAAGCGCTTGACCAAGAAATCGCTAACGTTTCCAGTCATGACAACTTCTCATGCTCGTGTTGGCAGTTTGAATGTCCGCAGGTGCATGGCCCACCGTTCAATTGCTTCTTGCACTCGGCGCTACAATATTTCTGATCCGGCTCTACTTTGCAGCCGCAGCCGGGATGAGCGCAATAATTGGCGTTGTCTTGATCCTTTAAGTTGCTTGCCGTTGCCATAACCTTCTCCTGGGAAAAATTTCTAAGATTAAAAAGTTCCTAACCTGAAAATTGGCGAAAACATAGACCGTATAGTGACGCTTAACCTGATAAGCAGCTGATATACCCTACCCTCTGAACCACGCTTCTTTGTACTTTTGTTACGTTAGCCAGTATTCGGATTTACAAAGCTTATACGCGAAAATTTCCTGGGCTTATGTACGATGGGTAACTTTTTAAGATAATTTTTCTATTTTACTCATTTGGATACCGTGTAATGACTCACGCGGATCTGTCGCGCATCCATAGATTCAACTCGCGATTTAAATATATTCCATGCATCGGCAAGATCAATGTGCGTCGTTTAAAGCCGTCATATTTGTACATTTGAGGTATGCGTTTTTGAGGTTAATTTGAGAGAACCGGTTATAATTGTCGCGATTTTCGTTCACTGTAAATTAATAAAAATTAAGTTCTATGGCTAACATACGTACCCATTACGACAACCTAAAAGTTACAAGAGACGCCCCGGTTAGTGTCATCAGAGCAGCCTATAAAGCTCTCTGCCAAACTTATCATCCCGATAAATTCCAAGGCAGCACCGAAGAAGCGGAAAGAGTCATAAAGCTGGTGAATGCTTCCTATGCCGTATTAATAGACCCGGTTAAACGAGCTGGACATAATGTCTGGATCAAGGAACAAGAAGCTAAAGCTAAGCAGCAAAGTGTAGATACACAGACCGACGAAACACCTGAGCAGCAACCCGATCAAGAGCAGGATAAGCCGCAGCCACCGCCATCAAGCACTAATAGCGAAGCCATGTTTCAGCATGCCTATGACTTGAATGACCGAGGCCGGCATGAAGAAGCTTTTTCAATTTATCAGCAATTGGCAAATCAAGGCCATGCAAAAGCTCAGTTCAATTTAGGCGTTATGTATGACCGGGGCCAACATGTAGCGCAGGACTATGCTCAAGCAGTATCTTGGTATCAAAAAGCCGCTGAACAAGGCAATACGAATGCGCAATACAATTTAGCTCTTAAATATCAAATGGGCCAAGGCGTCATAAAAGATGATACCCAAGCAGCTTATTGGTATCGGAAAGCGGCTGAATAAGGCAACGCAACTGCATTTTTAAGTTAAATTGACCCAATCATCATTACTTTAAAAGAGATTCTAAAAATACCTGTGGCCACTTTATTCCCCATTCCTGAAAATCATCCGCAACGATTTGTACTTCACAACGAAGTTCACGCCCGAGCTCCTGTTGTTTTGAATTTGCCGGTTAGGGCAAGTCATCTTGCATTATTGCTGTCTAGTGATGAAAAAATGCAGGAACGCAAGCATTTGGCAACGCTCTGTGAAAGATTCGGCGTTACACCGCCTGAGAAAGATGCGGATCACTTTAGCGCCACCTTTAATTCCTTTCAAATACGCTGGGAGCAGCACGGCGAGTTCAGTACTTACAGCTTTTACGTACATGACACCCCTAAAGATCCTTTTACCGATCCGGCTTTAAAAAAAGTTCCGGTGGATTGGATGTCGCAATTGACGGGCCAAGTCATTGTTGCGGCTCATGCAACCATCGTCTCGGCCGCCGATATTGATTACAACGAAAGTGCCGATTTGGGAGCTCTATCGGCTTATTTTGCCGACAATCCTGTCGTCGGCTCTAAAGTAACCGGCGGTGCGGCTTCAGTCTTTACGGATTTTCGCGTTCACGTTGACGGTTTCAGCCGTTTTTTGATTATTAATCATGAACTAAGAACGGCACAGGCAGGACGTTTACTGCAACGGCTATTCGAAATTGAAGTGTATCGCGTGATGGCGTTGCTGGCTTTCCCGATCGCTCGCAAACTGTACCCGGCATTGAATAAATCCGATCGGCAGCTTTATACGATCACCAATGCGATGACATTGCCCGATAATAACGACGGTAAATTACTGGATGAGTTAACCACGCTAGCCGCTGAAGTTGAAAACTACATCTCCAGCAATCACTTTCGCTTTGCGGCCGCCAGCGCCTATTATCAATTGGTCGAGCAACGCGTAAACGATTTACGCGAAGTTCGGATTCAAGGTATCCAAACGTTGGGGGAGTTTATCAAACGGCGATTGGAACCGGCGATTAATACCTGCGAATCGGTTTCGCGCCGTTTTACCCAGCTTTCTGAGCGGGTCAGTAACGCCAGCCAGTTATTGCGCACACGAGTTGACAGTATTATTGAACGGCAAAACCAGAGCTTACTCTCGTCAATGGCTTTACGGGCAAAAATGCAACTACGAATGCAACAAATGGTTGAAGGTATCTCAATGGTCGCTATCACTTATTACGCGGCCAGTCTTACCGGAAAAATAGCCGAAGCGCTTCATGCCGTCGGCTGGAAAGTTAATCCGGAAATCGTCGAGGGCGCTTCGATTCCGTTTATTTTGATCATCATCGCGATCGGCATTAAACGGATTCATAAAATCATTGCCAGTACGACCGACTATCACTGAAATGAATTCGATAGGATGTAGAGGCGTTGGGACTCTTTATAAGACGGCATTGGCTGGAAGATTAGCCATGACTGTGACGCTTCTATATTTTAGATAACATTGGATGCCAGAAACTCTGACAATTGCGCACTGGTAAGCCTGAGCCGTTGACTCAGCGCACGGGAAATATTCCAGATAATTTTAAAGGCCAAGGCAGGGTGCTGATCAGCTAAAATCATCATACTATTTCTGTCTAATGATAAAAAAACAGTGTCTTTTTCAGCACGCGCAGTCGCTGACCGGGGTTGCGTATCGATAACCGACATTTCGCCAAAGGTACGTCCAACTCGCAAGGTTGAAATCATTTTATTATTTTTATAAACGCCAATCGCTCCTTTGACAATAATTCCCATAGAAGAGCCGACCTCGCCTTCTTTATAAACTACCGTGCCTTTAGGTGCGGCATAAGGTTTAAAATAGTAACTGACAGTCTGCAACTGCTCCCACGTAAAATCTTCTCCCCAGTGTGAAGAGTCTAATATTTGCGCGTTCGATTCTAGCGTACTTTCAATGGTTATTAACTTTGGAACTTGGGATTCAATCATAGTGACGGGATTTGCCGGGTTACACTTTGTGCAAAATGATAGCATTTAAGCCTGCAAATTTTATAAAAATATCCAAGCAGGAACATTTTCTCTTTAGTTAGAAATATAGCCCGAGTTGTTAAAAACATTCAGGCATTCATCGGCGTGGAACTGATCCATGATCTGGCCGATAGTCTGCCGGAGCTTGTCAACAGTTTGTTCAGCGACCGCGCAGTAGGGTTCGGTTTTAAAAGAATCTCTTACCGCTTTGAAAATTTGACGGCAGCCGGCAAGATGGAGTAAAACAAAAAACATCTTCATCATTACATTCCGATGAAGTCGCAACGCTTACTAAAATACTTATGTTTGGGATTTAGTAACAATAATCGATCGACACTCGGCAGTGGGTGTCGAATCGGCAAGTACAAAACTTAAATTCATAAAATGCTTCTATCCGCAGGCTTTGTTAAACGGCTACTGTTTTTGAGAGGAGTAAATAATGAAAACAATGCTATCAGCAATACTACTGATGATTTGCAGCTTGTATAGCGGTGTTAATTGGGCGCGTTCGAATTTCGGTTTTTATTTCGGCGTACCGCTTTATCCTTATTACCGCGATCCTTTTTATCGCGATCCCTTTTATTATCCATATTATCCGCCGACTGTTATCACGGTACCGGCAACACCACCTGTCTACATTCAACAGCCTCCTCCCACGACCCAACAATATCCGCCCGGCTACTGGTATTACTGCCGCCCCCTCGAAGGCTATTATCCTTATATCAAAGAATGCCCGAGCGGTTGGCAACCAGTGGAGCCGATACCGTCCACACCTCGTTAAGGAGTCAATTATGTCGCGTTTTTATATATTATTTTCGACCACGGCCATACTGGCAGTCACCGGTTGCGCCAGTTTGCCTACGGGGCCTAGCGTTATGGTTCTGCCCGGTTCTGGCATGTCTTTTGAACAGTTCCGTAACGACGATGTTATCTGTCAGCAATACGCTTATTCTGAAGTTGGCGGCACTACCGCTAATAAAGCGGGGGTAAGCAGTGGCGTCACTAGCGCCGCAATCGGCACGGCTTTGGGTGCGGCAGCCGGAGCGGCAATCGGTGGCGGACGTGGAGCCGCGATCGGCGCCGGCAGCGGTCTGCTCGGCGGCAGCCTGATCGGGACGGATACCGCCGGCAGCTCCATGTCCGCAGCGCAACAACACTACAATATAGCTTATATTCAGTGCATGTATGCCAAAGGCCATCAGGTTCCGGTGTCGGGACAATTTTCTAACGAAACATTTCGTCAAGCGCCGCCCGCTTCGCAAATTCCTCCACCGCCTCCCGGCTCACCGCCACCGGCACCTAAAAAATAACAGTATTGTTAATACGAGCCAAACAATGTGCAAACTGCCGCATTGTTTGGCTCGGCTGGACAAAACGCTCTGCTCCAAATATATCTATAGTTACTTTTACGACTGTTTACCCGGCTAGCCATCACCTAAAGCTTAAAAAGAGTTACATCACGGAATCAAGACATGCGTCTTAACTTGCCCCCGATATTCTCTACAGTCAACAAAGTGTATCTGGCTGAAAGCAGTATTTGAGATAACGTCCGGAATAACTGCTCATCGTTGCATAATGCCTGTCTGTTGTATATGATCCCTGTTCGAGAAATGATACTTGTCGTTAGAATCTGCATCCTGCCAATAATGGCTGTCCTTTTCTATCTCTCAGCATAGTGCGTTAGTCAATTGTTGAGGTCGGCAACCGCTTTTTAATTCAACAACACCTTGCTCCCTAATTCTTGAGGCTCTCGTGATTAATCAAAGCACCAATCCTTACGCTAATCTTGATTTGCGCAAACAAATTTATATGGAATGCAAGTCAATGGCTAAGTTCGCATTGGCGAAAGGCAAACCTGTCCCTGCCAGTATTATTAAAAGCATTGAAGCGTTTGAAGACCACAGTTCTAACGGGAACGCAGAAAATGCTCTCCCGCTAATTCGAAGAGAAATTGATGTCTCTGCTTTGATTGATGCCCACGATTTGTTGGCGCGTCTTATCGAACCTGCGACACCTCAAACTGTATTATTACTTTATGTAGAGCAAAAAACCCAAACGGTGCTTAAATTCTTAGGACCTGTTTCACTCGTCCGCCAGCTTATGCTCGCTGCCGTTATTTCTTTGACTATATTTATAACCTTATTGGCCAGCCCATTTATAAACGGCACCAATTTAGCGGCAGATGTTTTGTCCGCGGATGGCGTAGAACAATTAGTCCGCTTGATTTTTTATGTAGGCGCAGCAGGCTTAGGCGCATCGTTTACAGCGTTATACACAGCCAATACCTATATTTCGAAAGGCACTTATGACCCTTGTTATCAATCGTCTTATTGGATTCGATTCTTGTTGGGTATTATCGCGGGATTGTTGCTAGCGTTGTTAATCTCGGAACACTCCATTCAAGGTGACGGAATGTTATCAAAAGGAATCGTTAGACCGTTGCTAGCAATCTTGGGCGGATTTTCAGCTGATTTACTTTACACTTTTTTGAATCGGATGGTGGAAACGTTCAAATCCTTGTTTGAAGGTAGTTCACAAAACATAATTGACGCTAAAGCCCAAGAAGCTAAAGCTAAACTTGCTGAGTTGGAGATCGAGAGAAAAATGAATCTGACCCAGAATTTACTCCAAATGCAACAACAGATGAGCGCAGAAACAGATCCGGAACAGATTAAGCAACAGTTCAATGAAATGCTGCAAAATATTATGCAACCTAAACAAGCCAACTAATCTTTCGCTTATCCTAAAAAACGGCAACAAACCAAGGCATTGTTCGATTTATTGTTCGACAGTGACGAAATGGAGCTATTTTACCGCCACTGTCGATTTTCTGATGTCCTGCTAAACGATCAAACTTGTCCGGCAGGTTTATTGACTGTTCCTTTAATTGCTTTTTTATCAGTTTTACCCGGAGCTTCATTTCCTGGAGCCCCACTGTTAGTATCCAAAGACTTATCCACTGACACATCTTCATCCGCAGGCGGATGAGGATCTTTACCGGCCATTAAGTCCTCAATTTGTAAGCGATCTATGGTTTCCCACTTCATCAAAGCATCGGCCATTTTATGCAGGATGTCGATATTTTCCGTTAGAATAGTTTCTGCACGTTGATAATTGCGGTCTATCACTGCGCGTATTTCTTCATCGATAAGGTGGGCGACATTTTCGGATACGGAGCTGCCTTGTGCGCCTGGATAGCCCATAAACGGTTGACCGCCTTCTTCGCCATAAACCAGTGGCCCCAGTTTATCGGATAAACCCCACCGCTTAACCATGTTGCGGGCCAATTCTGTGGCTCTTTCAATATCGTTCGATGCACCCGTGGTCACCCGGTCGCCGCCGTAAATCATCAGCTCGGCGATCCTGCCGCCGAACAAGCTGGCAATCTGGCTTTCCAACTTGCGTTTGCTGGCACTGTACTGATCCCTGTCGGGCAGGAACATAGTAATACCCAGCGCCCTGCCTCTGGGCATAATGCTGACTTTATAAACGGAGTCATGCTCAGGAGATTTTTGACCGACGATACAATGACCTGCTTCATGATAAGCAGTTAACAATTTGTCTTCTTCGGTCATCACCATGGTATGCCGTTCCGCGCCCATCAGGATTTTGTCCTTGGCTTTTTCTAGATCACTCATGCCGACTTCCTGTTTGTTGGAACGGGCGGCGAAAAGCGCGGCTTCATTAACAACATTGGCAAGATCGGCGCCTGAAAAACCTGGGGTTCCCCTAGCAATATATTTCAATTCGACATCGGCAGCCGCCGGCACTTTTTTGATGTGCACATTCAGGATTTGTTCGCGGCCCCGGACATCCGGCAAGCCGACGTTGACCTGGCGATCGAAACGCCCCGGTCTTAGCAAGGCTTTGTCCAGCACGTCGGCACGGTTGGTTGCGGCGATTACGATAACGCCTTCGTTGCCGTTAAAACCGTCCATTTCCACCAACAATTGATTCAGGGTTTGCTCCCGTTCGTCATTACCTCCGCCCATGCCTGGACCGCCACGCTGGCGGCCGACCGCATCAATTTCGTCGATAAAGATAATGCAAGGGGCGTGTTCTTTAGCTTGGGCAAACATATCCCGAACCCTGGACGCGCCAACACCGACAAACATTTCGACAAAATCGGAACCTGAAATAGTAAAAAACTTGACCCCCGCTTCGCCGGCAATGGCTCGGGCAATCAGGGTTTTACCGGTTCCCGGCGGGCCGACCATCAAAATACCGCGCGGTATTTGCCCACCCAGTTTTTGGAATTTTTGCGGATCGCGCAGAAAGTCAACCAGCTCGGACACTTCTTCTTTGGCTTCTTCGCAGCCGGCCACATCGCTGAAAGTAACGGTCATTTTATCTTCTTCAAGCAATTTGGCTTTGCTCTTGCCAAAGCCACCACCGCCCATGCCGCCTTGCATTCTGCGCATGTAAATGATCAGCACCAAAATCATTAACAGCATCGGGAACCAGGAGATAAAAACCCTCATCAGGAAGCTTTCCTGCTCAGGAGGAATTGTTCTTATCTGAACGCCGGCACTCAGAAGATCGTCAATTAAATGACCATCGCCGGGATTAAAGGTCTGGTAGTTCTGTCCATCTGAAGTTCGAACGCCAATCTGCTGGCCGGACACTTCCACTCGCTCAACCTGTCCATGCTTTACCTTGCTGATAAAATCGGAATAGGGCAAGGTATTTTCTGCCGGAGGCGTGGAATGTAGGCGGTCATAGATCAAATAGCCGCCGGCAATAACGACGCAGACGATCAGAATATTAAACAAATGTTTTTTCATGTGTATCTCCTGGTTACAACTGCCATGGATGGTGAGAGTGCCTCCATTGGTATGGAACCGATGCGGCCAACTGCCATGGATGATAGAAGTGCCGCGTTGGCTAAAGAACCGGTGCGACTGCTTGCTAACAAGTTAATCATAAAAAACTCATTAATTGCTTACCATAGCTGAGTCTCATTTTATTAAGCGCCTTAACCTGAATCTGCCTAACCCGCTCTCGGGTTAAGTTCAGTTCTGCGCCAATTTCCTGCAATGTCATTTCATTATCGGTATTAACACCAAAATGGCAACAAATAACCTTTAATTCTCTTGGATTTAGGATCTTGATCGCTTTGCTAATCCAGGCTGTAAGATCCGATTGCTCTATTTTTTTAAACGGGTTCTCAAACACTTGCTGCTCCAAAAAATCAATCGGTGCTAATGATTCGTCATCGTCATCCGAATTTTCCAGCGACACTGCCGTTTGCGAAATGGATAAAATAACATTAATTTGATCATCGGGTATCTCCGAATATTCGGTTAATTCCTTAACGGAAGGTTCCCTGCCCGTTTTTGAAAGCAACTCACTTTTAGCCCGCAGCACTTTATGAATATTCGCCACCTGCTCACAAGGCACACGCACGACCCTTTCGTTACGAGACAAGGCGCGTGAAATAGCTTGTCTGATCCAGTATGCCGCGTAAGTTGAAAATTGAAAGCCCAAGTGATGATCAAATTTATCAATAGCCTTTAATAAGCCGGTTTGACCTTCTTGAACCAAGTCGTCAAAGTCTAAAAATCCACATTTGTACTGATTGGCTATAAATGAAACCAAGCCGGAATTTGCCTCTGCTAATGCCCGTCTTGAATTTAACCAAAGACGTTCGGCAAAAATCATATCCGTCACGTATTGCTGCATATCAGTCCCGGACAAAAAGAGAAATTGCTGGTCAAATTGACTGCTGCACATGGTTTCAATTATATCAGGCAAATTTAACTTGTAGCGTCTACTTGATCCTTCCAGCCGTTTAACAATCCAATCGGAATGGCTTTTGACATTCCGATTGACTGATTGATCACGATCCTCCCGGGTCGTGAACGCATAAATAATAAATTCAGTCAGCACCGACAGATCTTCAATAGAAAAAGGAAACGCTTGCAGTGCCTCAGTTAAACGCTGCTTTTCATCCGTTTCAGCTTCACGATTAAAGCCTCTGCCCGAAAACGACAGGCTTGCCAGCAAATAGTGATTCTTGATTTTAGCTAACGCAACCGTAAGCGCTTCGGCAGCCTGTTCAGACTTATCACAGTCCGCTTCGTATTTATGAAGCAACCATAACGCTGTGGCAGGAAATTGAGACAGAGTATTAATCAACCGGGCTTTACCGTCCTCTAAATTACTCGCCATTTGAAAATTCCAATGTTCAGCGCTTTCTTTAGCTTCATTGGTGCTATTAACAATTACCGTTTCCGGTTCTGATAAAGGTTTATGTAAACTCATCATAACTCCCATATTGTGCCGGCACTCTTTTTTAAAGCATATTCAATGGAGCCCTGCTATCGAAAATAGTGCAGTTAATAGAATTTATTTGTTTTATATGATAATCCTCATTTTCTTGAAAAAAAATCTTACTAAGTTAAAGGTTTATTAGAATTATCTTCTTTAGTTCATACTGAGGAATGATCGGCCATTGCTATAACGAACGCTTGAATCCTTTATCAAGCGAATGGCTTTCTTTATACTGTTTTGATCCAGATTCAACTTCCGTTGCGGCAGCTAAACGAACTGAATTCTTAACTGCCGCCTCCCCTTCAACCCGACAACGAGCGATTTTCTGCTATGACTATTCTCTCGCCACCTTTTGCACAAGCCCACGCTATTTTTGAAAAACTTTTTCGCAATTTAGAACAGGTGATGTTCGGGCAACAGCGCACTTTGCACTGGTTGTTGGCGGCATTCAGCACCGGCGGGCATGTGTTGCTGGAAGATGTTCCGGGCACCGGCAAAACCACATTGGCTAAAGCCTTGGCGGTTTCCTGCGATGCGCAGTTTCAACGCATTCAATTTACGCCCGATTTGCTGCCGTCCGACATTTTGGGCATTTCGATTTTCGACCCGCAAAAGCAAAGCTTTCGTTTTGATCAAGGGCCGATCTTTTGCCATATTTTGCTAGCCGACGAAATCAACCGGGCTTCACCCAGAACCCAATCGGCATTATTGGAAGCGATGGCGGAAAACCAGGTCAGTATCGAGCGGCAAGTCAGACTACTGCCCTCGCCTTTTTTTGTGGTCGCGACCCAAAACCCGGTTGAGTTCCACGGCACGTATCCATTGCCTGAAGCGCAACTGGACCGTTTCGCGCTGAAGTTCAGCTTGGGTTATGTCTCGACCGCCCAGGAAGTCGCCATTTTAAACTCGCAAGGCCAACAACATCCGCTGGATACATTAAATTCCTGCATCACGCTGGAGGAGATGCGGTTCTTACAGACCCAGGTTAAACAAGTGCGGATCAGCGAAGAGCTTAAACATTATATTGTCGCCATTGTCGCGGCTACCCGGAATAAACCGGAAATCAAGCTGGGCGCCAGCCCCAGAGCGTCATTAACGCTGATGAAAACAGCCCAGGCCTTGGCATTGCTGGACGGTTTTGAGTTTGTCACCCCGGATGTGATTAAGGAACTCGCGATCCCGGTTATTTCACATCGGCTTAATGTGGACTCGCAAAGCAAATTCTCCGGCATTGAAGCGACAACATTGATGCAGGAAATCGTCGATAGTCTCCCGATACCGAGCTAAACGATGCTGCAAAGCTTTCTGCTAGGGCAATATCGCAAAGTTTACCGTTTCGACAACTGGATGCGGCGGCATTTCACGTTCACCGGCCATCTGCTTGTCGCCTTTATGATCGCCGCCGCGGTTTTCGGCGTGAATACCAAGCAAAGCACTACTTATCAGTTGTTTGTATTTTTATTGGTATTGCTGGTTTTGTCAGTATTGAACAGCTCTTTTAATCGCCTCAAAGTCACCTTAAACCGCCGCCTGCCCCGTTACGGCATGGTTGGCGAACCGCTACGCTACAGCGTCACGCTAACCAATTTAACTCCCCGGACATACGACCGTCTGGCGCTATACGAACAGTTGTCCGAGACCCAGCCCGACGCAACGCAGTTACTTAAATTTTATCAATTGCATCAATCCCCGTGGTTTAAACAGGCCGTAAGCTTTCGGCGCTGGTTGCGCTATTTGGCTTACCAACGCGGCGGGGTAATTGCCGAAACCTCTTTACCCGATTTTGCGCAAACGCCGCTTCAGGTACAGATCAGCTTTATCCCGACCCGGCGCGGCACTATCACTTTTACCGACAGTTATCTGGCCAAACCGGATTTGCTGGGCTTGTTCAGGCGCTTGATCGTACTGAAAGCACAGCAAAGCTGCCTGATACTGCCCAAGCATTACCCGATCAAGCCATTAACACTGGCCGGAAAACGTAAATACCAGGCAGGCGGTGTGTCGCTGGCCAATTCGGTCGGCAATTCCAGCGAGTTCATGTCGCTACGGGATTACCAACGCGGCGATCCGCTAAACAGCATTCATTGGAAAAGTTTCGCCAAACACGGCAAGTTGATTGTTAAAGAATACCAGGACGAGTATTTTGTCCGGCGCGCATTATTGCTGGATACCTTTGCCGGCGATGCGGCGACCGAGCAATTCGAAGCGGCGGTGTCGGTTGCCGCATCGATTGCGGTCAATGAGCGGCAGAATGAAGCCTTGCTGGATTTAATGTTTGTCGGTTTGCAGACGTATTGTTTCACTGCCGGGCGCGGCGTTGACCAGTTGCCGCATTTACAGGAAATTCTGGCTGCGGTGCAGTCCAGCGAGCAAGACTCTTTTACCCAATTACAACGAGCTGTGTTGGACAGAATCGGATTATGTAGCAGTTTGGTTTGCGTGCTGATGCATTGGGATCAAGCCCGGCAGGATTTCATCAAACAATTGCTCAGTCATGATTTGCCAATTGCGGTTTTTCTATTGCATGACGGCTCGCTGACCCAACAACAATGCGCCAATAAGCCGGAGCATTTTTATTTGTTCGATTATCATCGTCTGGCCGAACAACTGGCGGCGCTATGATCTTAAAAGCTGTACTTTGTCCACGAAAGGCACGAAAAACGCAAAATATATCAGCATATTATACTGAGATAACTGTAGGGCGTGCCGTGCGCGCCTTAGCTTCCAAAGCGCGCACGGCACGCCCTACTGCTGAAAATGAAAGCCTTGTTTTACTCTCCTCGAATATTTTCGTGTTTTTCGTGCCTTTCGTGGACAACATAATTTTTCGATGATAAACAAAGACTTGCTATTTTTAACTTTCAGTTTATTGTCATGGGGTTGGTTATCGCAAACCTGGCCGGCCGCTTTCGGGCTGCTGTTTGCAATCGCTGTCAGCAAGTACAGCGCGTGGCGTTGGCAGATCAGCTCATACCAGTTTTACCGTTGCGGCGATTTATCGATATTGTTGGTGATACTGTTATTGGTTGATGTGTATATTTTACAGCCCACCGAGCGGCCCATTTTTGTGCTGCTAAAATGGCTGCCGGTCGTGTTTGCACCGGCATTATTTGCACAATTATTCAGTAGCGCTCAGACATTGCCGTTAGCCACTTTATTTTATTCACTGCGCAAACAAAAAGCCGACTCATCAGGACAATTTGATTTTAAACTGCCTTATACATCGCTCTATAACAGGGAGTCCGGCGTTATTCGGCTGCTCAAAGAGATTGATTTTATACTGCCTTACGCGGCATTAACGGTATTAAGCGCCGGTGCCGCCAATGTGCAATCACCGGCTTACTTTATTATTGCAACAGCGCTGTTTACCGGCATTCTTTGGTCGATTCGGCCTAAACATTCCCCGATTCCGCTTTGGTTGTTATCTGTCGGCTTGGCTATTGGGGTCAGCTATTTGGGTTATCACGGCCTAAAGCAGTTAAATGCCTTGGTCGAAGAAAAGTCGATCGAATGGCTCAGCGATTGGCAAACCGATCCTTTTAAAGGACAAACTTCTATCGGCGATGTCGGTGAATTAAAGCTATCCGACAAAATCGAATTCCGCCTAAGAGCCGATAGCCCGTTACTGCTGCATCAAGCCAGTTATGACGTTTATCTTGGACATAATTGGATGGCTTCAAAGCATGTGTTTATGCCTGAAAACCCGCTAAAACCAAGCGAAAATAATCAACTAAAACAGCTGGAAATCCTGCAACAGCTTAAGCAGCAATCCGTATTGGCGTTGCCGGACGGCACGATAAAAATAGCAGGACTCGATGATGCTTATTTGCAATACACTGAGCTGGGCACGGTGAAGGCGAACCTGTCGCCAAGATTTGCCCGCTATCAAGTTTTCTATACCGATCAAAGAACTGGTGCTCCCGGCAAATATGATCTGCAAATCCCCAAACAACACCTCGATTGGTTACAGCAGGTTGCCGGCGAATTAAAGCTGGCCGGGCAACGCCCCGAAACCATCGCCGAGCTAATCAAAAACCATTTTCAGCGCAATTTTTTTTACAGTCTTTATCTAGGCAATCAAACGGATGCCGATTTAGCCTTAAGGGACTTTATGCTCAAGCGTAAGGCCGGCCATTGCGAATATTTTGCCGCCGCTACGGTGTTATTACTCAGGCAAGCCGGAGTACCGGCGCGCTTGGCAAACGGCTATGCGGTCAGCGAATATGACAGCAGGCAAGATTTATATATTGTCCGCAGCCGTCATGCTCACGCTTGGGCGATTGCCTATATAGATGGTCTGTGGCGCACTGTCGATTCTACGCCTTCGCAATGGCTAGCTATGGAAACGGAGCGTGCAAATCTGTGGCAGCCGTTGACTGACTGGTGGTCGAATTGCCTATTTCATTTTAGACAATGGCAGCTTCAACAAACCCCACAACAAAACGCCAAACTGGAATTACTTGCAGCCTTGTTGTTGGCGATTTATTTGATATGGCGTATTTTCTCAGCAAAGCAAAAACTAAACCGGAGCACGCAAGATAAAAAATCAGCAATGCTTAAACCTTCTTGCCAAGGACTCGACTCCGAGTTTTACTTGGTCGAGCAATGCCTGCAAAATACCGCCCTGGCCCGGCAACACAATGAAAGTATCCAGCAATGGATCAGACGCTTAGAAATTCCGGCACTAAACCGGCTTTACAAACTGCATTACCAATTACGTTTCGACCCTATCGGACTTTCGAGTGAGCAAAGGCAAGTGTTACGACAGCAAGCAAGTGCTTGGGCGGAGCATTTTCAGGACGAAACTACCAAGCGTTAACATGGCAAGGCACGCTTCTAGTATGATGTTGGCAATTTTAAAGCTGAGTTGAGCAGAGCTTGCCTGCTCAAACGAAACTTATGCCCTCTGGGTATAAAATGATGCATACGCATCCTATCGACTGCGCATCTTGAATCGACAACAACTTTTATGGCCTCTATCCCATTATTGCTGACCGCCCCGCATCCTTGCGGCTACTTAGAAAACAAGCTGGCACAAACCGCGTTTGTTAATCCTTCATTTGAACTTAACTCCGCCGTTTATTCGCAACTTCTTGCTCATGGTTTCAGGCGTAGCGGCAACGATGTTTATCGTCCTCAATGTGCAGAATGTTCGCAATGCATTCCGGTGCGCTTGCCCGTTGCGCAATTTAAACCCACTCGTAAGCAAAAACGGTGTTTGCAAAAAAACCGGCAAACCGTAGCCATCATCAAGCCCCCGGTTTTCGAGCAAGCCCATTACGACCTTTACCTGCGCTATCAAAATCACCGTCATGCCGATGGCAACATGGCCCACTCCAGCCCCGACGAATACCTTAATTTTTTAGGCAGCTCATGGTGCGATACCCAATTCGTAGAGTTTTCTTATGCCGGTGAACTTGCGGCTGTGGCCGTGGTAGACCGTCTTGATAATGCCCTATCTGCCGTTTATACCTTCTTTGATCCAAAATTTTCCGGCATTAGCCTCGGCGTTTATGCCGTGTTATGGCAAATTCAATATGCACAAAAACAAGGCTTGGATTGGCTGTATCTGGGATTTTGGATTGCCGACTGCCAAAAAATGAATTACAAAGACCAATACCAACCCCTGCAAGGCTTTATTAATCAAGAGTGGGATTTTTTAAACATCGCTAACTCCGAGGAAAACATCAATGGCTAAGTTAAAGAACGAACCCCAGCTACTGAAAAAAGCGATAGAGGTTGCCGAAAATTATGCGAAAAACCGTGGCTATTCGGGATTTGCCGCGACCGATTCGGCAAAAGACAAAGTCGAATGCCTTTACCGCCTACTGGTCAATGATCAACTTATCCAGCCATTGGCAGTTGACCAGGAGAACGGGGTGAACATGAAGCATAAATTAGCATTATGGATTGCACGGCAATTACCCAAAGATCATGCTCTTTTGAAATAAGCGCCGTCAGCAAAAATGGAGATAAAAGGCGCAAGGCGAACAAACCTAGACGTCAAATTGATCCCCCTTTAGCCTTTCTCCAATCACCATTCTATTTTTAATAAAAAAAACCACCACTCAAGGTAAAGCTTATGAATAATAAAACAAAACTACGTTGGGGAATTTTAGGTGCGGCGCGCGTTAACGAACGGCTGATGCCGGCCATTGCCGAAGCGTCAAATGCTGAACTGGTTGCGATCGCCAGCCGCCGTCCCGGAGCCGCCGCACAAACACTGGAGCGGTATGCGCCGCAACAACAGGCGCGGACTTATGACAATCTTGAGGCATTACTTGATGACCCGGAAGTCGATGCCGTGTACCTGCCGCTTGCCAATCACGAACATGCCATGTGGACTTTGCGTGCTATCGAACATGGCAAGCATGTACTGTGCGAAAAACCGATGGCGCTGACGGTAGCCGACATAGACGCCATTCAAGCCGCCGCGCAAAAGCACAACGTCAAAGTTATGGAAGGCTTTATGTACCGCTTCCACCCGCAACACGCCAGGGTGCGAGAGTTGATCGATTCGGGCCTTATCGGCGAAATCAGGTCGGTCCGTTCCAGTTTCTCTTTCATGATGAAACCGGAGCGCTTGTACCGTTTGGCCGAAAGCGTCGAAAACGGCGGCGGCGCGATGTGGGACATCGGTTGTTATGCGATCCATTCAACGCGGATGTTTATCGATGAACCGGCCTTATCGGTCAGCGCGATAGCCAAATTCATCGATAGCGGCGCCGATAGCGCCACCAGCGGCATCATCGATTTCGGCAACGGCAAATACGCGCATTTCGATTTCAGCTTCGAACGCGCCAGGCGTTGCGAATATGAAATCACCGGCACTAAAGGCGGCATTAAATGCCACAACGTCTGGTGCATGCCCGGCGACGCGCCGATGATTTCATGGTGGACCGAAGGCGGCGACCCCAGCGAAGAATGGCTGCATACGGCCAATCACTTCCGGCTGGAAATCGAGCATTTTAGCGATTGCGTATTAAACGGCCATGCCCCGGCGCTGTCGCTGCACGATGCAACAGCCAATTGCCAGATCATCGTTGCCGCGTTGCAATCGGCGGCTACCGGGCAACGAGTCAAGCTGGGTTAGGACAATGCCGTTGAATCATATGGATTAGGTTATCCACTTGTTTGAAGAGCTTGCCATTGCAGAAATATTTAACCGCTAAAATTTTCCAGAAGGAATTAACAATGAAATTAAAAATTGTATTTTTATTAGCCGCAACCGTTATTTTACAAGGGTGCGTATTAACAAAAGTGGCCTCCGTACCCATGCGTTTAGGCGGAGCGGTTATCTCAATCGTGCCGGGAGTTGGCAATAGCGCTCATGATGCAATCGATTCAGCGGCTGATGGCGTGGATGATATTCCTATTTAAACGCTGAATACTTTAATGAAACATTGAAAAGCAGGCACCCAAGCATATGGACTTAAGCAAGAAGTCCATATGCTTAAACAATCATGGCGTCAAAACAGCCCTTAGGTCAGGATTGGCCAACAGTGCACGACACGAAATCAAACCTATATTTTGGCCTTTGAAAGGATAGTGGTAACTGATCAGCGATGGAGGCAATACCTCTGAATCCTTATAGGTTACTATGATATATCCGGCCTGATGATGTTCGGCCCAAGCGTATAAATCGCCTATGTCCGGCACAACATTAATTGGCTTTTTAAGACGCCCGGCAAAATGATACTGCCCATGGTACTTATTGCCGTAAAAAGCAATATCCCTATTCTCATCCATTAAAGCGGCAATCGTTTGAGCGGCGGGCTTTGTATCATAGCGATCGAATTGAACATCGAAAAATCCGCCGCATACAGTTATTAATGTGGCAAGGGAAGCCACACAAACATAGAGAGCCGAATCCTGTACCGTTTTTGCCTTGCTTATTCCAAAAATTACCGCACAAATGACCAGCAGGCTTCCCCACACTGGCGATATTAACGATAACTCAGCCCGCCAATGGTAAATCTCATTTAACCGGGATAACGACATTAATAATATGCCCAGCAATCCGAAAACCGCCATCACAACACGATGAGCCCGTTCCCAGCGCTCAGGCTCCGTTACCTGATCCGCTGCCCGCGCCAATATCAAAGCCATCGCAGGAATTAAAGGTAATAGATAATGAAGACGCTTACCGCTGATTAGGCAGAATGCGGTAAAAACCGGTATCGCCCAAGCCAAACAAAATCGAACACCCCAATCCTGATGTGTGAGTTTACGTAATCCGCTCCATAAAGGCTTCCAAAGCAGCCACGGCAATAACAACACCGGCAATATCTCTAAATACCACCACCATGGCAGCTTATGCGCAAAAGACTCGACTAAACGCCCGCTAGTTTGTCCCAAGAAAATCGCCTTTCTATAAGCCTCCCCTCCGGCAATTCCAGCCGGTATTGCCCAGCATAACGCGATCATAGCTCCAATTAAAATCGCGGCAATTAGCCCAAAATACCAATGCTTCCAGCGGAAGCCGGATGTTTTCAGCCACCAGGGAGTTAGCAACGCGACAGGTAAAATATGCAGCAAGATTACCGGGCCTTTGCTTAGAACTCCGCCGCCTATGGCTATCCCTAATAGCGCCCAATATTTTAAAGATAAGCCCGAATCAATGAGCTTTAGAAGACTGTAGATGCCCAATAGTGCAAAAAACGCCAGCATCATATCGAACATGGTCAATGTACTGTAGATTGACCAAAAAGACAGTCCCAGCAATATCAGAGGAGTAAGCGCGTCAACCCGTCCACGTTCAGGCCATAAACGGCGAGCCACAGCACTGGATAAAAATAAGGCTGCCAAGGAAAAAAGCGGTGAAATCAGGCGTAGCGACCAATCGTTAACACCGAACAACCACCAACTTAACTGCATTAACCAAAATAATAACGGCGGTTTGTGGCTGTAAGTTTCTCCATTTAAATAAGGGACGAGGAAATCATCTCTAAGCCACATTTCCCACGCAACGGCAGCATAACGGGTTTCATCGATCGGAAATAATGGCCGAATATACAGGCTGGCAGTAGTTAAAATACACCAAAGAAGAAAAATCCAAAGCCTGATAGACAGCAATTGATACATGACAATTTATTCGATGCTCAAATTTTTACGCTCGTGAATCACGAAATACAAGTTGCGAAAATATATAAACAGGCCGGTCAGTTGCCCGACAATGAAAACCGGATCTGCCCGGTAGACGGCATAGGCTAGCAACGTAACACCGCCGCCAATGCTGAAATACCAAAAAGCGATAGGAAATACGCTTTTTTTCTCGCGTTCGCTTTTAAGCCATTGCACTATAAATCGGGCTGAAAATAGCGCCTGCCCGACAAAACCTATAATGAGCCAAATAGTTTCTTTATCCACGTTCAACTTCGTGTGCCTCCGGCAGTTTTGCACGTTTTTGTAACCATATCACACCTAATATATCGGTAATCCCTACCCAAAGCCGGTCTAATGTTCCGTACTTCGAATACCCATGAGCCCTGGCTCTGTGATTTACCGGCTCAGAAATGACCTGCCCCCCCGCCCTTAAAATCAATGCGGGTAAAAAACGATGCATATGATCGAAATACGGCAATCCTAGAAACTCATCTCTTAAAAAGACCTTTAAACCGCAACCGGTATCCGGCGTATTATCGCCTAATAGGCGGGAACGAACGGCATTAGCCAGTTTCGATGAAAAAAGCCGCCAAGCGGAATCATGACGTTTGTTTCTCCATCCGGCGACCATCCATAAATTGCTGCTGACATCCTTTTTCTGCATCAATACCTCATACAAGCGGGGAATATCGGCCGGATCATTTTGCCCATCACCATCCAAGGTTGCGACACAGGGGTAACTTGCGGCTTTTACTCCGGTAAAAATGGCAGTGCTTTGTCCGCAGCTTTTCTGGTGGCGAATCACCCGTAACGTTTTGATCTCTTGTTGTATCTGCTTTAGAACTGCCGCTGTATTATCATTACTGCCGTCATCGACGTAAATAATTTCATAAGCCTTTGCTTGGCTCATTGCTACAACAATCTCTGCGATCAAAGCGCCAATATTATCGGCTTCATTATAAACAGGAACAACAACCGAAACTCTCACAGCCTTTACCTCCTCTAAATATCCATAAAAAAGGGCCACATCCTTACGAATGTAGCCCTTTCTATTCCCACATGCGTAACTGAGTTACTACATAGTGAAATAATCGATTAACGTTTCGAGTACTGTGGACGTTTTCTGGCTTTATGCAAACCGACTTTCTTACGTTCTACAATACGCGAATCACGAGTAACAAAACCCGCTTTTCTAAGCGCTGGACGTAAGGTTTCATCATATTCCATCAATGCGCGTGTCAGACCGTGACGAATAGCGCCAGCTTGGCCAGATGGTCCGCCGCCTTTAACGATTACATTAATATCGAACTTACCTTCCATATCAACACAACCCAATGGTTGACGGGAAACCATCTGGTCAGTTTTACGACCAAAATATTGTTCGATAGTTTTCGTGTTAATGGTGATTTTTCCGGTACCTGTTGTTGCGTAAACACGTGCTATTGCACATTTACGACGACCTGTTCCGTAGTACTGAGCTGCTGCCATAATCTACCCGCTTATAATTCTAATACTTGTGGCTGTTGAGCCTGATGATCGTGTTCAGGACCTGCATAAACTTTCAATTTCTTGAACATTGCACGACCCAATGGATTGTTAGGTAACATTCCTTTAACTGCTGTAGTAAGAATACGATCAGGGAAAGTTTTTCTTAATTTTCCCAACGTAACAGTCTTAAGATTACCAATGTAACCTGTATGATGCTGATACAATTTATCATTTTCTTTATTGCCTGTAACGCCTATCTTCTCTGCATTTACTACAATAATATAATCACCGGTATCAACATGCGGTGTGTATTCTGGTTTGTGTTTACCGCGAAGGCGTAGAGCAATTTCAGAAGCAAGACGACCAAGCGTCTTTCCTTCTGCATCGATCACGTACCAATCACGCTTAACTTCTGCTGGCTTTGCACTAAATGTTTTCATCGTTGCTTAGGCTTTCTGTTAAAGGCAATATAAAAAAGCGAGATTCTACTAAGAATTAACTCATTTTTCAAGCTTATTCGTTTTTTTAATGAAAAGAACTTTTCATTTGTTATCTACATTATAACTTAATGTTCAATGAATGTAACTTGCGATAAAGATGAGTCCGCTCCATACCTACTGCGGCTGACAATTTTGCAACACTGCCACCGGTTCTCTCAAAATGATATTCCAGGTAAGCTTTCTCAAAATGATCCCTAGCGTCTTTTAACGGTAAATTAAAAAATTCAGGTACCGAGTGGGAAGTAATGTTATCACCAATGACTGAACCCAGAGCCGCTTTAACTTCATCCATTTCAATATCTTCACCAACGCCCAAAATCATCAATCGTTGTACCAGATTTTTTAACTCCCGGACATTGCCGCGCCAACCGTAATTACGCAAGAAGTTTTGTGCCGCCATCGAAAATTTCCGGAAAGGCAATCTATCCTGACTGACGAAATAATCGACATAGAAGCTCAGTAATGCAGGGACATCCTCGCTGTGCTCACGAAGCGGCGGAATATCGAGCGAGACCTCATTCAGCAGGTAATACAAGTCTTGCCGGAAACGCCCGGCTTTGACTTCCTCATCCAAGACAATACGAGTTGACGCTACTACGCGAACATCGACACGCACCGACTCGCTACCTCCTACCCGCAGGAAAGAGCTGGACTCCAAAGCCCCGAGCAACCTTAACTGGGTTTCCTTATCCATGCCGCAAATCTCACCTAAAAACAGTGTTCCCTTATGCGCTCGTTCCAATAAACCTGGATAAATCTTGCCTGCATCTTCTTTACCGAAAAACTCCACTGCGGAATTTTCCGGCGATATACTGCTTACGGCTACATCCACAAAGGGCCCATCCCTATGCGCGCTGTTATTATGCAGATACCGAGCATACATCTCCTTACCAACGCCGGCCTCACCAACAAACAACACCCTTGCCTCATGCTGAGCCAAACGTTTTAATTGATCCTTAAGTCTCGCCACAGTAGCACTCTTACCAACCGGATCAATATCAGCGAGTAACTGCTGCTTCAGCCCTGCATTTTCTATTTGCAGGCTACTGGCTTCCAAGGCTCTTTCTACAATCAACAATAACTTTGCCAGAGACAACGGCTTCTCAAGAAAGTCATATGCCCCCAGCCGAGTTGCCTCAACTGCTGCTTCAACAGATCCATGTCCCGACATCATAACCACCGGACAAAGCATGGCCTCTTCCGCAACCCATTCTTTCAACAAAGTAATGCCATCAGTATCAGGCATCCAGATATCAAGCAGAATCAAATCCGGAGCTTTAGACTTTTTTAACTCCCTGGCTGCACTGGCGCTCTCAGCCGCTGCAATCTGGTAACCCTCGTCTTCAAGAATTTCGCAAACCAGTCGACGAATGTCCGGCTCATCATCTACAACCAATATACGCGGTGTTTGTGCACTCATATTTTTTACTGCATCTCAAGAATTACACGCCGGAAGCTGAATGATAAATCCCGCCCCCACTTTATCGCATCGGTTCTCTTCCGATTGCGACATTTCCGCCATCCCTGACGGTCGACGGCTGGTGTCGACCCATATCGCACCGCCATGTTCTTCAATTATCTTTTTGACTATTGCCAAGCCCAACCCGGTTCCCTTGGCCTTGGTAGTGACGTAGGGCTCAAAGATTTGTTCAATTTGCTCGTCTTTAATGCCCGGCCCATCATCATAAAGCGCTATTTCAATAAAATCGGTGTTATTTTTTTGCACACGGCGCAGGTTTATCTCGATCAAGCCTTTGTCACCTATCGCTTCCAGTGCATTTTTTATCAAGTTGTGCAGTACTTGCCTGATGCTAACCGGATCGCCCTTAATCATCAATACACCGGCATCATAATCAACCTTAAACTTGACCCCCGATTTTAATACATAAAGCGCCAATACCTCTTGAACCAACGCAGGTAAGTCGATATCCATCGTCTGTTTTTTCGAAGGTTTGGCATATTCCGAAAAATCGTCGACCATTTCCTTCATCGCCTCAACCTGCTGCACGATGGTGGTGGTCGAACGCTGCAACATATCCGCATCACCGTCGGCCAACTTGCCGGCCAGTTTGTGCTGCAAGCGCTCCGCCGACAATTGTATCGGCGTTAACGGATTCTTGATCTCATGCGCCAATCGTCTGGCCACTTCTCCCCAAGCTGCATTTTTCTGCGCCTGAATCAAATCGGTCACATCATCAAAAACCACCACAGCCCCCACTCGGAGGCCTTCCTGGGAAAACAGCGGAGTACCTCTACATAACAATTCCTGGCGGCCATTAGGACCCAAAAAAGCAATCCGCTGTTGCCATATATCGTCAGCTTGTTCCAATAAGCGCTGAATAGACTTTAATGGCTCCGCCAACTCTGCATAATCATGAACCAACTCCAACAAAGTTCGTCCGACAAACTGATTCACATGAATACGGAAAATCCTGTAAGCCGCTTGATTCGCCGTGCGTATCTTATGTTCCGCATCGAAGCTAATCACTCCCGCCGTTAAGTTCGCCAGTATCGTTTCCAGATAAGCCCGTTGGTTCTCCACCTCAATACCGGCCATTCTGGTTTCATCGCTGGCCCTGGCAATACGATGAGTCATCTCGTTGAAAGACTCCACCAGAAAGCCTAAATCGTCAGGAGCCATAACCGGCAGCTCCTGGTCATAATGCCCGGAAGCGACTGCCTGCGTGCCTTTAACCAGTGCCTTTACCGGCGCAACAATATTGCGGATACTGATAAAGGCCACCCAAATAGCCGCCAGCAAGCTCATTAATAAAACCAACGATAAAGCCAGAGAGAAACTCAGCTTTAATGAATGCCTTAAAAAATGCATCTCTTGATAACGCACAAAGGCAAATTCCACAGAATCGGCCAAATCGGCAATTCTGACCGGCACCGGATATAAAGCCTGCAAATATTGCGGTTCCTTAGATTTGACGGTAACGACAACCCGGATCATTAATTCATCTTCGCGAACCGGCGCCAGAGCGACGTATTCAGTATTCTGCCGCAACTGTAGCCAGGTATGTTCATCAGGCAAACTCGGCAAAATGTCGCCTGGGTTAATGCTGCTCGAGGCAATAATCCTGCCCTGCCGTGAGAATAAGGTCATTTCCGATGCTCCCGCAAGCGCGCGCAAATTTTCCATTTCCAGCGCTGCCAACGATTCCGAAGATTCAGCCAATTTCGAGGTCAATTGCTGCGTTTGCCGTAAATGCCAGCGCATTCGTTGGTCTAATGATGCCTGACTAAGCTCCAACGCATCTTCCATCGCCCTGTCTATTTCGACATTAAACCAGCTATCGATACCCTGATGCAGGAACTGCATCGAGAAATAAAATACGATAGCGGCAGGCGCCAAGGCCAGCACGACAAACAACGACACCATCCGCGTGGTTAACCTCGAACCGGCCTCGCGTTTTTTTAACTGTCGCGCCAGGGAATAAATATTAGCGCCGACCAATCCCAGCAACACAACCGACCCCAGCGCGTTGACCAACAGCAGCCATGAATACATCGCGCTTAACTCTGAAGACTCCTGCGTTGCCGAGCTCATCAGCTGCAACAACAGCAAAATCAGGCCAAACAGGATCAATATCGATAAGCTGATAGGGGGTTTTATTTTGTCAAAGGCCATAATGTCCAATCGCTGGATAAATACCATTGAGGATTCGTATAAGCAATCGGACGTAGCGGCAAAGGCAGCGCATCCCGATCTAATGTTACTTTTATACCGATCGCGTAGCGTTCTTCGGGCTCAGTAACTGATTTATCCAGCACACGAAAATCATGTATTGCCGACATCAAATCCAGCGCCGCGAACAGCGTAGAAAAATTATACAACTCGCCGCTACTCTCGTTTCTGACCCGGTACATATTTAACAGTGCATGATACTGGATGCGGTAACGGATACTGGCACTAGCCAGGGTTTTATCCCAAAAATAATCACGATGCTGAAAAGTTTTGATATTTATATCCCAAAATAAAGGCACACCGTTTTGCAGCGCTTCTTTTGCTCTCGCACTGAGCTGATAATCCATATCCGCAGACAACACATAACTATTGTCTTGCAAAGTAATCTCGGCATTTTTCACCTCAACGCCAAACGCATCGGCATAGCTGAAAGCGGGCATCAGCCATACCAGGAAACAATACAGTAACGAGTAATAAAGCGATGATTTATTGCTTACTGATACACGCATAATAAAACCCGTCCATTGCCGATTCACCGGTGAGAATCTGGCGCCCACATACTCCGGCAATTCCCCAGTCAGCATTTATGGGCCGTTCGGCTGCATCGCGGTACTCAGCTAGAAAAGCTTGAACCTGCTGCTCGTTCTCCTGTTTCAAAATGGAACAAGTTGCGTATAACAATAGCCCGCCAGGCGCCAAAAGCGGCCAGACTGCTTTCAGGATGGCTTTTTGCAAAGCCTGCAACTGCCCAATATCCTCGGCTCTGCGCAATAATTTAATATCGGGGTGACGGCGTATAACGCCTAAAGCTGAACAGGGTGCGTCCAATAATATCCGGTCAAACGGCTTGCCGTCCCACCAACTTGGCGGATTTGCCGCATCGCCAACGACCAGTTTGGCTTGCAAATTTAACCGTTGGCAATTTTCGCTGACCCGCTGCATTCTGGACTCATCTATATCGACAGCAACCAGCTCTTGTAGTTGCGGTTGGCTTTCAAGGATATGCGCGGCTTTGCCGCCCGGCGCAGCGCACACATCCAGCACTCGCTGACCCGGCTGTACATTCAGCAATCCGGCCGCCAATTGCGCCGCGGCATCCTGAACGGACACCAGTCCATCGGCAAAACCGGGCAACAAGTCTACCGGCGCCGGTTTATTCAGTCTAATCGCCGACGGACAAAAGCTGACTGTTTCTGCGGCAATGTCCTGTTCGGTTAATCTTTGTAGATAATTTTCGCGGCTGATTTTCGCCAGATTAACCCGCAACACCATCGGCGGTTGCAGATTGTTTTCCGACAAAATATTTAGCACCTGCACAGGCCAATCCTGTTCGATTTGCTTGATTAGCCAGTCAGGATGGTTCAGGGCTGCGACCTGAAATTTATCGGCCTTATGCTCCAGGCCTTCCTGTTCCCTGAGGTAGGTTCTGAGCACCGCATTGATCAGCGACTTTGCCCACGGTTTTTTACGCGTAGCCAGGACCGTCTCTGATACTGCCGCATGAGGTTTTACCCGCATGAATCTGAGCTGGTACAGCCCCACCAAAGCCAACGACTTAACGTCAGCATCTTTTAGCGGTTTATCCAGCAATTGACTTAAGATGAAATCCAAGCGGTGAAATTGCCTGCAAACGCCGTAACAGAGCGCCTGAATGAAAGCCTTGTCTTTAGCCGATTCTACGCTTAGAAACGCACTGTCCAGGGCGGCGGTTAAAGACTGCCCGTCTTGCAAAACCCGCGACAATACACGAGCCGCAACTAATCTTGTATTCACTGAGTATTCAACCTACGACTGCATGGATGCTGGAGGTAGAGCAACGCAGGAGCTGTTGCCGAGCTTGACCCCATTAACGTCATGAGCGCTGAGAAAAGCCTGAACAGGCATGCGTTTTCCGCCGGGCAACTGCACTTCCAGCAGTCTTAAAAAACCTGAGCCAGTTGCCACATCCATGTTTTTATCGGCACAACGCACTACGCCAGGCTCCAGTTGTAGAGAACAATCGTCATTCACTGCCACAGCCTGCCAGATGCGCAACACATTGCCCTGATAAAGTGTTTGAGCAACCGGCCATGCGTTTAACCCTCTTACTTTTCGAGCAATATCTTCTGCCGGTTGAACCCAATCGATAACAGCTTCGCTTTTTTCGAGTTTTTCCGCATAAGTGACTAATGCTTCATCCTGACGTTCAGCATGAACCATCCCAGCTTCGATCCGGGAAAGCACTTTGGCCAAACCTATCGCGCCTAATGCGGCCAATTTGTCATGCAAATCGCTGGCCGTATCGGTTGCATCAATCACGCATTCTTCCTTATGCAACATATCGCCGGCATCCAGTTTGCGCACGATCTGCATAATAGTCACGCCGGTTTTTTGGTCGCCAGCCATGAGTGATCGTTGAATGGGGGCCGCACCGCGCCAGCGCGGTAATAATGACGCATGCACGTTGATGCAGCCCAGTTTGGGCACATCCAGAACAGCTTGCGTTAAAATCATGCCGTAAGCGACCACCACCATCAAATCGGCGTCAAACGCGCTGATTTGTTGCAAATCCTCACCGGTCTTCATCGTAAGTGGCTGAAAAACAGGGATTCCGGCAGCCAAGGCCAGTTCCTTGACAGGACTTGGCTGTAGTTTTCGCCCTCTGCCTGCCGGACGATCGGGCTGGGTATAAACAGCACACACCTCGTGCCCCGAATCCAACAACATCTGTAAACAAGGCACGGCGAATTCAGGGGTACCGGCAAAAATGATCTTCATGCTCAACTCACTTCCATTTTATGAATTTTTTCCAATTTTTTCTTAATCCGTTGTCGTTTCAACGGTGAAATGTAATCAACAAACAATTTTCCATCCAAATGATCCAATTCGTGCTGAACGCACACACACAGCAAATCCCTGGCACTTAGCTCAAAAGACTGACCTTGTCTATCGAGCGCTTTAACTATGATATGTTCGGCCCTGGTTACTTTTTCAAAAAAGCCTGGCACCGAAAGACAGCCTTCTTCGGACTCCTTGACGCCATCTTTTTCGATGATTTCAGGATTAATCAAACATAGCGGGGCATCCTTTTCCTCACTGACATCAATGACAACGATACGCTGATGCACATTAACCTGCGTAGCAGCCAAGCCTACCCCACGCGATTCATACATGGTTTCAAACATGTCATCGACCAATTTTTTAATTTTATCATCGACCGTTTTTACGATTTCAGCCTTCTTTCACAACCGCTCATCCGGAAACTCCTTTAAGCGAGGTCACCGCTGAGATGGCGGAGAAGCGCTATGGCAGCGTTATCATCATGAAAGACTTAAAAGTTGCGGGTATTTTTACGACCGTGGACGCTTGCCGCGCCCTGACGCAGATTTTGAATCAACAGGGGAGCGTCGCTTTACAGTAAGGCCCCTTCCGCGCTTTACAGGCCACGCCTGAAAAATCTTGAAAAAAATTATTTTTATCAACCGTTTTT
>CAZJOY010000015.1:0-37050 GCA_964547705.1 uncultured Methylobacter sp.
TTCGACAAGGCCTTTAGTCCTGAGCGTAGTCGAAGGGTCAGGGCGAACGGAAAAAATTTTATCCGCTCCCTATCGGGAAGTTATTAATGACCGTATCCTAAGAACACTGCAAGTCAGACCTTCCAGGTTTTTAAAACCTGGAAGGTCTCCCATCAGCCGGTTTGGCAGCGACGCCCACCCGTGCCCATTATTGGCCCTAGCCGGCGCTTATGCGCCGATCAGCGCGCCCTCCCCGCCGAACAAGGCGCTTTGATAACTCGCCACGCCGACCGCCTTAATCAAGACCTGCTCGCGGGTCATGCCGTTCGCCAGTTGATCGACCCAATAGACGTGGTCGGCTCCGGTCAGCGGCGAACCCAATACGGCGCTGCTCAGCTGGGCGATAAACCGGCTATCGTCGAGTCCGGCCCACTGGCTTTGATAGTTTGACGTCTGCATCAACTGCCCGGCCACGTCACTGAGTTTGACGGTTGACGCAGCCAGCCGGTTCAGTTCCGCCAAGCTCGGCGCGGTGCCGGTTTCCAGGCGGTACAGTCCGACCACCGCTTTCAGGGTGGCCCCATCCAGGTTGGAGGCGCTGACATCGACGGTCCGGTCGGCAAACATGAGCTTTTCGATGCCGATCAAAAGGTCACTGCCGCCCAACAGCCGGTGATTGATCACGAGCTGTCCGTCGCTGTTGACATGGAGGTCGTAGTCGCGGCGGTTTTCGATCACCACGGCGCTGTCGGTGCCGCTACCGCCGTCGATCCGGTTGTGGCCGCGCCCGCCGACCAGGGTATCGTCGCCGGCACCGCCATCAAGCGTGTCGTTGCCGGTATCGCTCGACCAACCCAGTTCCGGCGATGCGTAGGCCTGGGTCAAGGCCATCGCACCCTGTTTATCGAGCAACTTGGCTTTGAAGTTATCGTGATGCACGAGGTAGTTCAGGGCCTCGGCCCAATTGCCGCCGTTGCTGAGGTATTGTGTGCCGGCCGCGATCCAATCGGATGTCGCGGCCTCTTTTCCCCAAACGCGGGCGATCAACGCGGCGACCTGGGTGTCGAGGGTTCGGGTTTGCGCTTGTTGGGCCGCGTAGGCATCGTAGGCGATTTGGCTGTATTGCGTATCGCTCAGGGCTTGCGTCGACCAATCGCTCAATTCGACAATGTCGGGCAGCTTGCCGGTCACAGCTTGGTACAGCAGGGCAATGGTTTCCAGTTTGGCCGGCGCTTGGGTGGTGAACGCGACGCGGGCGTCGGAGGTGATCCAGCCGCCGCCGGCGTTCAGCCACGGACCGGATTTCGCCCACTGTGTTGCACCATCGGCCAGGTCGCTGTCTTTGGCGGTAAAGGCGGATTGTAAGACGCCGCCGCTTAAGCGGAAGGTCCAGAGGCCGGCATCGCTTTGCCCGCCTTGCAGGATGTCATGGCCTTCGCCGCCTTCGAGGCTATCGTCGCCCAAACCGCCGACGACGAGATCGTTGCCGTTATCGCCGAACAGTTTGTCGTTGCCGCCTTTGGAGCCGACGGTATCGTCGCCGCCGCCGCCATGCAGCACGTCGTCGTCGGCGCCGAGCACCATGTATTGGACTTCATCGTCGCCGACGGCGACGTTCTGGCCGTTGCCGCCGGTCACGCGCACCGCGCCGACGATGATCGCGAATTCGACGTTGTTCAGGCTGATCTTGGTGCCGTGCGGCAGGTTGCGCACGTCGATGACCAGGGCTTCCTGGCGATCCGGATGGGTTTGATTTTGCTCGCCGGTGCCGGAGGCGCCGGTGATCACGATCGGCGGCGCATCGGCCGCGGCGGTTTGTTCGGACGCCCCCGGCGGCGCTTGGAAGGTGATCGTGCGCACGGTGACTTGGGCTTCGTCGCGGACGCCCGGCACAAAGCTGTCGATGCCGTTGCCGAGAATGTCGATGAAGCTGTTTTGGTCGGTACGCGGCTCGGACGCGGCGATCAACAGTTCGCGCAAGGTTTGGTGTTCGCCGCCAGTCACGGCTTCGGAGGTCAGGCCGACCCCGGGCGGCAAGCTGGCTTGCAAGGTAACTTCGCCGTTGCCGCTTTGCGCCAACGGAATGTCAGCCTGCGGCGTGGTTTGGTTTTCTTCTTCTCGGGCGACAGGGATGATCGGCACCGTGGTCACGACCACTTCGGTGGTGACAGTCTGTTCCTCACCGGTTTCCGGATCGGTGACACTCGTGGTCGTGGTGGTCGCGGTGCCGGTCACGACGACGCCATCGACGGTAACCTCGGTTGTGACGGGCGGTGGCGCCGGAGTCGGCTCGGGAGTGGGCGTCGGTACAGGTGTCGGCGTAGGCACGGGAGTCGGTTCGGGCGTGGGCTCCGGTGTGGGCACAGGGGTTGGCGTCGGCGTTGGCGTCGGCGTTGGCTCCGGTGTGGGCTCAGGCGTCGGCACTGGCGTCGGCGTTGGTGTCGGTACTGGCGCTGGCGTCGGCACAGGCGCTGGCGTCGGCTCAGGTTCCGGACTTGGCGGCGGTGGCGGAGGGGGCGGATCGATGAATGTCGTCGTGACAACCGCCGCTGTACTGGCATCGCCACCGGCGGTGCCGTCGCCGTCGCTGACCGTCACGCTCAAGCTCCGCGTGCCGCTGGTCGCTGCCGTATAGGTTAAACTTTTCAACAGCGTCGCCACATTGGCGAGCGTGGCATCGGCAGTGTTTAACGCGATGGTCAGATTGCTGCCGCTTTGACCGGTTAACGTGGCATCCACGGTGCCGATGGCGGTGCTGCCGATGTAGACGATTTCATTGGCCGCCAGAACCGTATCGGCGGTGCCGACATCCACGCCGGCTTTCACAGTGCTGCCGTCCACCTTCAAACTGCCGTTCGAAAGACCGGTGCCGGGGGCCACCGTAATGTTCACCGAACCGCCGTTAAAATCGACGGTGCCTGTGTCGGCGTCGGTGATCGTCGCATTGGCGCCGGTGTCCACGTTAATACTGCCGCCCGTCGTCGCGGAACCACTATCGCCGTTCAGGTTGCCAATGACCGGTGCTGTATTTATAGCCGTGATGCCGTTGCCGCTCAGGTCGGCGTCCACCAGATTGATGTTGGAGCCGGTCGTCCCCGACAGCCAGTCTTCGGCCGCCGCCAGATTGTAAGTGACCGATCCGGTGGACTTGGTGCCGGCCTGGTCAATTCGGGTAGCGAGCGCGGTCTTGTCGGTTGAGCCCAGCGTGATTAGGATGCTGGTGGCGCTGGCGATCTCGACGTTGGGGGTGTCGCCGGTCAGGGTGTAGGCGGTCGAATCGCCGCTCAAGGTCAGCTTGGTGACATTAACGTCGTTGCTTGCTCCGGACTTGGTGACAAAGTGGGTGCCGGTGATTGCCAGCACGCCGGAACTTATGGTGTAAGTGGCGTTAGTGATGGTGGGGCGTGGAATGTTGGAAACCGTGATTCCATTACCGGTCAGGTCGGCCACCGTCACGCTTGTTGCCGCCCCCGCCGCCCAGTCTTCCGCACCCGCCAAGTTGTACTTGACGCCATCAGTCGATTTGGTGCCGGCCTGATTGGTCAAGAGCGCCAGCGCCGCTTGGTCGGTGGCCGAGAGCGACACGGTGAACGAGGTGCCGCTGGCGATGTCCACACTGGTGGAGGTGGACAGCGTGACCGTGGAGCCTTCGGCCAGAATGCTGAGCTTGGACACGTCGATGTCGTTGGCCGATCCGGATTTGGCCAGGAAGCCGGTGCCGGCCACCACCAGCAGGCCTGGCGCGTTGAAGTAATCGTAAGTGGCACTGGTGATGGTCGGCGCGGCCACGCCACTGACCGTGACCGTGTTGCCGGTCAGGTCGGCGGTGCCCAGGCTGGAGCCGGGGTTCCACGCGCTGGCGCCGGCCAGATTGAAAGTGGTAGTGCCGTCGGTCGCCAAGGTGCCGTTATTGTTCATGAACTGCTTGACGCTGGCTTTGTCGTTACTGCCCAGAGTCATGGTGAAGCTGGTGCCGTCGGTCACCTCAACGTTGCTGGTGTTGGTGGTCAATGTGAAAGTTGTGCCGCCTTCGCCTTTCAGCGTCAGCTTGGTGGCGTCGATGTCGTTAGTGGAGCCGCTATACGTGTTCAAGCCGGTGCCGGTCACCACCAGCACGCCGGTGGAGGTGTTGTAGGTGGCGCTGGTGATGATTGAGGACGGCGTGTTGCTGACGGTGATGGCGTTGCCGGTCAAGTCCGCGAGCGCGCTGCCCGTGCTGTCCCAGTTGGCGGCCCCTGCCAGGTTGTAGGTGGTACCACTGGTGGAGCTGGTGCCGTCCTTATTCATGATCAGGCCGACGCCCGCTTGGTCGGTCGCGTTCAGCGTTACCAGCACCGAAGTCTCGCTGGCGGCGGTGACGCTGGAGGTGGTCAGGGTATAGGTAGCGCTACCTTCACCCATGAAGGTCAGTTTGCTGGGGTCGATGGTGTCGCCGGTGGTCATGTTGGCGCCGGTAATCGACAGTACGCCGGTAGCGGCGTTGTAAGTGGCGCTGGAAATGCCTAGCGAGGCATTGCTGACCGTAATGCCGTTGCCGGTGGTGTCGGCAATGGTGACCGACGAAGTCGCGCCCCGGTCCCAATCTTCCGCCGCGGACAGGTTGTAGGTGGCGGAGCCGTTGGAAGATGTGCCGTCTTTGTTGATGACGGCCTTCAGCGCGGTGCGGTCGGTACTGCGCAGGGTGACGGTGAAGCTGGTCCCACTGGTGATCTCCACATCGCTGGTGGTGAGGGTGTAGGGCGTGGAATCACCGCTGATGACCAGTTTGGTCAAGTCGATGTCGTTGGCGGCACCGGATTTGCTCAAAAATCCTGTGCCGGTCACCACCATCACGCCAGTGGTGGCGTCATAGGTGGCGCTGGTGACGGTTGGCACCGCGACATTGCTGACAGTAATCCCGTTCGATGTCAGGTCGGTGGCCGAAGTCGAATCGCCCGCCGCCCAGCCCGCGGCGGCCGCCAGGTTGTAAGCGATGGTGTCGGTCGAGGCAGTGCCGTCCTTGTTGGTCACCCTGTTCAGCGCAGCCTGGTCGGTGGCGTTCAAGGTAACGGTGAAGCTGGTGTCGCTGGAAACGTCGATCGAGTTGGTGTTGGACAGCGTGACGGTGGTGTCTTCGGCCAAGATGCTGAGCTTGGCGAAGTTGATGTCGTCATTCTTGCCGCTGGATTGCGTGAAGTGGGTGCCGGTCACCACCAGCACGCCGGTGCCGGCGTCGTAAGTGGCGCTGGTGATAGCCGGCGCACTGATGTTGGAAACCGTGATCGAGTTAGACGTGAGGTCGGTCGCGCTGGTCGCGTCGCCCGCCAGCCAGCCAGCCGCCGCGGCCAGATTGTAGCTGGTGCCGATGGTGGAAGCGGTGCCGTTTTTATTGACGATCAGGTTCAATGCACTGATGTCAGTTGCGCCCAGCGTCACGGTGTAGCTGGTGGCGCTGGTGATTTCGACGCTGCTGGACGCCAGCGTGTAGGTGGCTCCGCCTTCGCCGGTCAGGGTCAGCTTGTTGACAGCGATGTCGTTGCTCGAACCGGTATATCTCACGAAGTTGCTGCCGGTCACGCTCAGGACGTGGCTGTTGGCATCATACGTCGCGTCAGTGATGGTCGGAGCCGGCACGTTGGACACAGTGACTGGGGTGGTGGCGTCCGAGGTGTTGTTAGTGGTGACGTTGTTGTCCCAGTCGTCGGCTGCGGCGAGATTATAGGTGGTGCCTCCGGTCGCGCTGGTACCGGCCTTATTCATGAACAGGTTGACCGCCGCCTTGTCGGTCGCGTCCAAGGTGATGGTGAACGCGGTGCCGCTGCTGGCGATGCCGTCGGTCGAGCCAACCAAGGTGTAGCTGGCGCTGTCTTCGCCGAGAAAGGTCAGCTTGCTGGCCTTGATCACGTCGCTGGTCGTCATGTTGGTGCAAGTCGCACTCAAAACGCCGGTGGTGGCGTTGTAGGTAGCGCTGGTAATTTCCAGCGTCGGGAAATTGCTGACCGTGATGCCGTTGCCGGTGGTGTCGGCGATGGTGACCGCCGTGTCGGCGCCGCGCGCCCAGTCCTCGTTGGCCACCAGGTTGTAAGTGATGCTGCCAGCGGAGGCGGTGCCGTTTTTGTTCAGGCGGTTTGCCAGCGCGGTTTGGTCGCTGCCGTTCAGCGTGACGGTGAAGCCGGTGTTGCTGGTGATGTCGACGTCGTCGCTGGTCAACGCATAGGTGGTCGAATCGCCGGCGATGGACAGCTTGGTGATGTCAATGTCGTTGGCTGAACTGGTGGTCATCGTGGTGAATCCGGTGCCGGTCACCACTAGTATGCCGGTGGCGACATCGTAGGTGGCGCTGGTGATGGTGGGCGTTGGGACGCTGGATACGGTCACCGCGTTGCTGGAGAGATCGGCATCGGTGACGGACGCGCCCGCCCCTTTGGCCCAGTCCTCCGCCGCCGCCAGGTTGTAGGTGCTGCCGGAGGTGGAACTGGTGCCAGCCATGTTCATGAACAGGTTGACCGCGTTCTTGTCTGTGCCGTTCAGCGTGACCGTGAACGCGGTGCCGCTGGTGATTTCGACATTGGTCGTGGTCAGGGTGTAGCTTTGGCCGTCCTCGCCAGACAGGCTCAGTTTCGAAACATCAATATCGTTGGTCGCGCCGGTTAGCGACAGGAAGCCGGTGCCGGTCACCACCAGCACGCCAGTCGTCGCGTTATAGGTGGAACTGGTAATGGTGGGCACCGGAACCGTGCCGACCGTAATGCCGTTGCCGGTCAGGTCGGCAATGGTGGTGGCGACGACAGCACCATCGTTCCAGTCCTCGTTCGCCACCAGATTGTAGGTGGTGCCGCCGGTCGAACTGGTGCCCGCGTTGTTCAGCAGCAGGTTGACGGCAGCTTTGTCGGTGCTGTTCAGGGTGACCGTGAAGCCGTTGATATTGGTGGCATCGACAGAATTCGTGTTCGACAAGGCGTAGCCGGACCCGCCACCTTCTCCAACGATGGAGAGATTGTGGACGTTGATGTCGTTCAGGACGCCGGAATGGAGCAGAATGCCGGTTCCGGTGGCCACCAGCACGCCGGTGCTGGGATCGTAGGTGGCGCTGGTGATGGTGGGAACCGCAACGTCGCTGACCGTGATGGCGTTGCCGGTGGTGTCGACAACCGTGAGCGCGGCGTTGGCGCCGGCCGCCCAGTCTTCGAGGGCATTGAGCCGGTATGTCGTGCCGGAGAGCGAAGAGGTGCCATTTTGGTCAGCGATAAAGTTGACGCCGTCGCGGTCGGTCGAGCTCAGGGTGACGGTAAAACTGGTGTCACTGGTGACATCGACACTGGTGGTGGTCAGGGTATAGGTTGTTCCGGTGCTGCCCTCGCCCTTGAAGCTCAGCTTGCTGACATCGACGTCGTTGTTCGAGCCGCTTTTGCTCAAAAAATTGCTGCCAGTCACTGCCAGAATGCCGGTCACGGCATTGTAGGTGGCGTTGGTGATGGTCGGTATTGCGACATTGCTGGCGGTCAGCGCGTTGGCGGTCAGGTCGGCCACCGTGACGGCACTGTCGGCGCCGGCCGCCCAATCCTCGGCGGCGGCCAGGTTGTAGGTGGTGCCACTGGTTGAACTGGTAAGATTCTTGTTGACGATCAGGTTGACGCCGGATTTGTCGGCGCTGCCCAGAGTCACCGTGAAGCTGGTGCCGCTGGTGATTTCAACGTTGGTGGTGGCATTGGTCAAAGTATAAGCCGTACCGCCTTCGCCGGTGATGGCCAGCTTGGTGACATCGATGTCGTTGGTGCCACCCGTCAGTTTCAGGTAACCGGTGCCGGTCACGGTCAGCACGCCGGTGGAGGCGTCATAGGTGGCGCTGGTAATAGTCGGCACCGCCACGTTGGAAACGGTGATGCCATTGCCGCTGGCATCGACATCGGTGACCCCGGCCGCCGCGCCGGCGGTCCAGTCCTCGGCGGCGGCGAGGTTATAGGTGGTCCCGCCGGTCGACGCCGTGCCGTTCTTGTTGATCATCTGGTTGATCGCGGCCTTGTCGGTCGCGCTCAAGGTGAGGGTAAAAGCAGTGCCGGAGGTAATTTCGACGTTGGCGGTGTTGTTGGTCAGGGTGTAGGTCGCGCCGCCTTCGCCGGTCAAGGTGAATTTATAGGCGATGATGTCGTTGCCCGGGCCGTGCAATTTCAGGAAATCGGCGCCGGTCACGACCAACGCGCCGGTCGAGGCATCGTAGGTGGACGAGGTAATCGCCGGGACCGCGACGTTGCTGGCGGTGATGGGGTTCGTGGCATCCTGATCGGTGACCCCGGCCGCCGAGCCGGCGGCCCAGTCTTCGAACGCGACCAGGTTATAAGTGTTGCTGCTGGTCGACAAAGTGCCGTTCTTGTTGACCCTCTGGTTGATCTCGGCTTTGTCGGTCGCGCTCAAGGAAATGGTAAAGGCAGTACCGGAGGTAATCTCGACGTTCGCGGTATCGGTCAGGGTATAGCCCGTGCTGCCTTCGCCGAACAACCTGAATTTGTTGGCAACGATGTCGTTGTCCGAGCCGGCCAATTTTAGGAAACCGGTGCCGGTGACCACCAAGGCGCCGATCGAGGCGTCGTAAGTGGAGCTGGTGATGGTGGGCACCGGCACATTGCTGACTGTGACCGCGTTGGTGGCGTCCGCCGCCGCGCTGGCGGTGCTGTCCCAATTGGTGTCTCCTGCCAGGTTGAAGGTGGCGCCGCCGGTCGAACTGGTGCCGGCCTTGTTCATAATCAGACCCAGCGCCGCTTGATCGGTGCCATTCAAGGTCACCAAAATTTGCGTGGCGCTGGCTGCCGTGATGCCGGTTGTGGTTAAGGTGTAAGTGGTCGAACCCTCACCCGTGAATGTCAGCTTGGTGCCATCTATGGTGTCGCCGATGGTCATGCCGACGGCGGTGATATCCAAAACACCGGTGCTGGCGTCGTAGGTGGCTGAAGTGACAGTGGGACCGGGAACAACTGCCGGGTCGAATACGAAAGAATCGAGGAAAGAGGTATTAAAACCAGCAGTTCCGGTAGCAAGGGAGATAACAATAGTATCGACATTTCCAAGTGTTGTTCCATTTGTATTGTTTCCCATAGTCTGGACAGCATTGACACCTCCGTTGCCACCGTCTGTGCCGGTATCGATGGTTTGAGAACCCACCGTAGCCCCACCAAGCTTACCTGTTATCGTCCATGTACCATGACCCCAGCCCCCACCATTTAAATAGAAACTAGTGAACTTGAACGTTGAGCCCCCTGTATTTGTAATAGTAAGCGTCTCTGCAGCCCCGTTTGCGCCACCCAAGTTAATACTTGCTGTTCCTGAACTTCCTTTTCCGGAGGTATCGCCCCAAATGGTATCTGTACCTGCGTTACCATAGACAAAGGTAAAGTCATTTTCAGTTATCGTTGCTCCGAGGCTCACTGCTGTGGCGGTATCAAAAGTTGCTGTAGCCTGAGAGCCGATCGAAGCGAGTAGATGGTCATATTGGTCGACGGCATGCCCCAAAACTGAGCTATCGGTTTCAATGCTGCCTACTTTGGATTCCAATTGCCAGTCACCGCCAAGAGCGGCGGCACCGGTTGCATCATCAGACGCGGCAATATCAGCATGAGTCGTCTGCGTTAACGCATTAATAAACGCCGCACCATCAGAACCTACCGCCACATCGCAGCCATACAACAGGATGTCGCCATTCTGGCTTAACGCGTTACCGATGGTTGCCAAATGGGCTGCATGGTCTTGTAAATTTTGCGAAGTCAATTTGAGCGAACCCAGGTTCACCGAGCCTTCGGAACCGTGGGAAACAATGCTGATCGCATCGATGCCGCTACGCCCGGTCAGGATTTGCGCCATTTCCGCCAAGCCGTCCTGTGCGGCATCCAGCACATGCACTTCCACATCCGGATTGATACCATTCAGCAGGGTTTCGTAATCGGCCACGTTGCTTTCGATAAAGACTATCTCGGTGCGTTGCGGCAGCCTATCGGCTATGGCGGTGACGGGCGCAACATCAGTCACGGCTAAGTCGGTATTATCCGGCGTGTCATTACTGGGTGCAGAAATAGACCGGTTTGAATTTGTGTTGTCCGAGTTTTCTTGGAATTTATTTTTGATCAAATTCATTCTGGTTATGCTCTGCGTCAATGTCGATGGGGAATAACGATGCGGGCTGAACGATAACTTCTGATGGCAAGTAATCTGCGAATAGAGTTACTTTCATCAGAGAAGTTCATACCGCAAACTACCTAGTAAGATAATTCTTACGTTTATAGGTAATAATACCTAGTTCCAATTACTTGGTACATCTATTTAAGCTCTGTCTCGTAGCCATGAAATAAATTTGCCGTAAGCGGAACGATAACAGCCTGTACGCTATGAAAAACCGAGCACTCATGCAGACTCTTCAGCAAAACTGAGTGAGCTGCCGTAGCATCAGTTTCATCGCGATTGTGGAAATATCCGGGGTAGAAAAAAATGTGCAGCGCTTTTATGCGTCTGTAATATCGGTACCCAGCAGACGCTGCGAATGTGGGAGGTTATTACTGACCATATCCTATGCTTTCATGGGTATACGCGACTCGGCCCTGTATGGATCGCCGCCTGGATATCCAAAACAATTGCAGAGATTTGCTTCGAAATAACGGGAATTACTAGCTTTTAATTTAAAAAATTTGAACGTTGTAGGAACGATGAAATAGCTAAACATCAGCTAACAGCGATGACAATGCCGATATGCTTTTGATGATTTTCGATGTCGATATTTCCTCGGTTTGCGGCACAAATTCGACTGAAATTCCACGTTCCGCCAACACCGGGCGTAAACGTTGCCAGCGAGGACTGTCCGACCAGCCATCGCCAATCACCACATGTCCAATGCCCCAGGCGGCAATCCATTGCGCGGCCACCTGCGTTTCCTCGGTACTGGACGGAATAAAATCCGCTTTATCGACACAGCCCAGCCCTCGAATGATTTCAAGGCGCTGCTCTTGCGGAATCACCGGCACCTTGCCTTTGAGCGTCAATACAATGGCATCCGGACAAACTCCGACGCTGAGATAAGCGCCTCGGGTACGCGCATACTGCAAATAACGCAAATGGCCAATATGGAAAAGATCGAAAACCCCCATTGCGAGGACCCGCTGGTTTTTGTTGTCTGCCGCCGTCGCCAAGTCAAGAGCCATTTAATCTCCTCGTCAAGATTGTTGCGAATTTGCCAACGCGGCATCCAAATGCGCCGCCGCTTGTTGCAGCACTGCATCCTCTGGCAAATTGCGCAAAAAGTGCCGGGTCAGCGCGAGCGCCTTGCGCACTTGCCCGGACTCCCAACGCTGATTGATTCGGTACAGCGCGTAGCACTGGGTTAGTAGCGCAAAGCCGCGCTGATTGCGGGCTGCAATGACGGTATCAAAATCGGGATCGGGCGTGCGCCAATCGCCATAAAGCGCTTCCAGCCAGTCGGCAGGGTGATCCAGCGCCCAAACCACGCCTTCCACACGCGGCACCTGATGCAAGCTGAGCGGAGGATAGTCGACGATGCGCTGCCATTCCCAAGGCAGATCGGTGCGCCACAAGCCGCCAATTACCTTGCCGGTTTCTTTTTCCAGGCCTATGCCGCACAGATCCATGAACATGCCGGATTCGCTATGGATGAACTCAAGCGGGCTTGTCAGCCGCATTTGGTTTTGACCCGGCTTCCAACCCTGTGCTTGTAGGCAAGCGGTGGCGTCGTCCATTTCGAAAAACGGCAGGGCTATGTCTATATCTTTGTCGAACGGCAACAGGGTTCCGTCCCGTTCCAAGCCCAGCAGAGTTCCCGAACAGGCAAAGGCATGCACCCCGGCTTTGGCCAGATCGGCCAGCGTTTGCCATAGGAGCTTTTCGCCGTAGGCTTGATCCAAAGGTTGTTGCGGGGGCGCCGGCTTGACGACCGTGTCATGCAGCAAGCGTAGTGCCAGTGCTTGGCGGAAATGCGAGACGGCCTCGGGTAGTTTGCCTTCAAGCATGAGTAAGCGCCCAAGAGTCACTTGCGCCAATAGATCACTCGAATCCACGGCAAGCGCTACGCTGAATTCATCAATGGCTTCCGGCAGGCGGCCGACGGCTTGCAGCACAAAGCCCAAGTTGCGGTGTGCTTCAAGGTCGTTGGGCAGGCACGCTACCGACTTGCGCAAAGCCATTAGCGCGTCTTCGGCACGGCCTTGCTGGTAACGGATGACGCCAAGCGCCTTCCAGCCGTGGCCGTTGTCCGGTGCTTGGGCAACGAGTTCGGTAGCGGCTTCGTCGGCTTGCTCCAGCCGTCCGGCAGACAGGTGGGCTAGAATCGGATCAACCGCCGATATATCCGCTTGAAACGCGGTAGCGTCATCAAACCTGTTTTCATTCATTAAGTTGTTCTCTAAATAATTCTAAAAACCGTAGTCGGAGCTTGTGAAAAGCGTTCAACTGCGGTTTTTAGGATAATAGCCCAAGCGCTTCATTCAATCTGTAACGCTTTAAGAATCGGCAATTGTTTTTCGGCGAAATTTTTTGCCTGTTCGGTCAGTTCAGCCAGGTTTTCCTCGGTGCTCGCCAATTTATTACCATCCTTGACGATCTTTTGTCCCCGCGCATCAATAAGTTGCCAGACTTGCTGCACCCATTCGCTGGGCTGCTTGCCTTGTCGCATCGACAGCAGGAACAACTGCTGGAAGCGGCCTATCTCTACACCGCCACCGGTTACAGGACTGGCTAGATAGTAGATGTCGCTACTGCCGCGCGCCTTATCGATCAGATGCGCATTGAGTTTATCGGTTTGTTTTTTAGCGTTGGCGGTAACCGTTTCGTCCTGCACCGCAGCCAGATAACCCGCACCGATCAGCATCATCGCAGCCTCCGCGACTACCCCGAAAGCCATTCCCGTATCTTTAACCGCCAGCTCGATCTGACCTAATGTTTTGGGCTTATGATCCGCTAAAGCGTCAAGAATCGGGCCGTAGACCGATTCCTGCATGTTTGCTTCTCCGATAGCGACAGTGACTTTGAGAGAAACGTTAGCACGGGGCTGTACCAGCACGACCTTTTGCGCCCGTAACGCTTCAGTCTGCTCCAGAGGGCTGAGTCGGCACGCGCCTTTGACCCAATAGTCACGGCGGAACTGCTTATTGCCCATAAAATCCCGTACCGTTTCACGGAATACGGCATCCGGAATTTCTTTGAGAAACACCTGCTGTTCGGGGGTCAGATTCAGGCCATCAATATGATCGGTATAATGCGCGGAGCAAGCATAGTTAATCTTGGCAGGAAGCAGCCATTCGGCCATCCGCGAAAAAGGCATCGGGTGCCAGTCGCGGTTGAAAAACTCATGGGCGAGATAGTTGCGATTCATGCCGGTGATTCCCTTAAGGGTGTCACTGGCTAACGGGTTAGCTTTGGTGTAGGTAGGACTGATTGCGAAGAGCTGTCCGATAAAGTCCAGTGCCCCATCAATGCGCGAAACGATACCTTGTCCCGGCGCCGCCATTACCTCGCTATGCTGGGTCAGCAAGTCGCGCATAGGCACCATTGCCGCCCAGCCTGGTTGGGTGTTGTAGCTAATGTAGAGCGCTCCGCCCACTTTCAGTTTTCGGCGGATGAAATCCACTATGACGTCCCGGTTCTGATCGTTAATCCAACTCCAGATGCCGTGCAGGCCGATGCTGTCGAAATCCGGCAGGTCGGACCGGTTACAAAAATCGGCAAAAGTTTCGTCGGTGAAATGTGTATCGGCCCCGGAAGCTCGGGCGAGGGATTGGGCAAAACTGGCTTGGGCTGGATTGAAGTCGGTAGCGTACCAGGTATTGCCGGAGGCTGCCGCATGGATATTGGCGCTTAAGCCTTGACCGAAGCCGAGTTCGCAATGAATACCTAGCTCGGGGGGTACCAGGCCGGCTTTGAGGAAAGCCATATTCATTCGCAGGGGATTCAGCTCTTTGTAGTAGCCATAAGTGTAGTCAATGTCGGCTACATACCCGGAAGTCCAGTCAGTCATCGATTTCTTCGTTTACAGTGGATGGATGAAATAAAGCGGCGATTATAAGCGGGTGCCTGTCGATTCCCAATTATTAGAGATTTTAATTTACGGCTACGGGTGTCGCGTATCGCCGGAAATCCGAAGAGCGGTAAAATCATGTTTCAAGCTGCATTTTGATCGGAGCTTGGCCCAAAAATCATTGGAGGGAGAATAATTGGCTCAAGTCGGTTTTGATTTTGTCAAATAGCTTGCTATCGTCGCCCTGCCGTTCACGCCTGTAAAGCTTGGCCGTGGCATACCACGGACTGTCGCTGCGATTGAGCAACCAGCGCCAATCGGGATTGAAAGGCAATAATATCCAGACCGTCTTACCCATCGCCCCGGCAAGGTGTGCAACGCTCGTGTCAACGCTGACGACAATATCGACCAGATCGCAAAGAGCCGCCGTGTCCGTGAAATCTTCAATCTCGTCGCCAAAGTGCAATATATCGGGCCTTGCCGATAGTGTTTCTTGATCCTCGTCGCGTACTTCGTTTTGCAGGCTGACATACTGAAAATTATCCGGCAGCAACTTGATGAATTCGGCCAGTGGAATGCTGCGGTGCCGGTCATTGTTGTGCAATGCCTGGCCGCTCCATGCCAAACCGATGCGGGGCCGGATTTTCGGGCCTAGCCTCGACTGCCATTTTGCCAAATTGTCGGGAGGGCTGACGATGTAGCGCCCCGGCGTGGGGATAGTGTCGAAACCGGTATTGAAAGCCAGCGGAAGACTCAGCAAAGGACAGTAAAAATCGAATGGCGGCAAACCGCCGCCCCGCAGCACGGTTTGCGCGATGCCTTCGACTCTGGCGAGCAAAATCAACAATGGCATCGGCACTTCCAGAATAACGCGGGCTCCCAAGTTTGCCAGCAACTTTGCATAGCGGCAAAACTGCATGGTATCGCCCATGCCTTGTTCGCTGTGCAGCAAGAGGGTCTTGCCCTGCAAATCCTCCGTACCGGTCCATCGCGGTTTGTTACTATTCCCTAATGGCACTCCAAATTTCGGGTGTTTTAAGCGCCATTCATAGCTTTTCCAGCCATTTTCAAAATCCACCGACTGCAGAAGACATAAGCTCAGACTAAAATTGGCTTCAACATCATCGGGACCAAGCAAGATGCTGGCTTTGTAATGACTTTGCAGGGCGGCTTCATATCGACCAAGGTCTTGCAGGACATTGCCGCGATTGGTGTAAGCATTGGCATAATCAGGATTGAGGACAATGGCCTGATCGTAACTTTGCAAGGCGGCCTCATAGTGCCCCAGATTACGCAATGCAATACCTCTATTGCTATAGGCTTGGAAAAAACCGGGATCCTTTGCGATAGCCTGGTCAAAGCTTTGCAAGGCAGCTCCATAATGCCCGAGGCTGCGCAATGCAGTACCGCGATTATTCAGAGTCGTTGCACAGTCGGGGGTGATGGCAAGGGCCTTTGCATAACTTTGCAGCGCGGCTTCTGTTTGCCCAAGAAATTGCAACACACTGCCGCGGTTGCTGTAGGCATCGGCATGATCAGTCTCGATTGCGATAGCTTGATCATAGCTGTGTAGCGCGGCTTCACTTTGCCCAAGGACTTGCAATACATTGCCGCGGCTAAACCAAGCATGGGCATAATCGGCTTTAAGCGCGATGGCATGATCATAACTGCCAATGGCGGCCTGATATTGCTTAAGTTCGTGCAATACATTGCCGCGCTCATTGTAAGCTTCAACATAGTCAGGTTTGATTGCGATAGCTTGGTCAAAGCTTTGCAAGGCAGCCTGATATTGCCCAAGCTTTTGCAATGCGACGCCTCGGTCGTAGTGGATCTCTGCAATGTCGGGTTTCAGCGAGATGGCTTTGTCGTAACTTTGCAGGGCGGCCCGGCTTTGTTGTTGGTCCTGCAATACTTTGCCGAGGTTGTGGTGGGCTATCGCATTTTGAGGATTGATTTCGAGCGACTTATCGATCAATTCTACGGCATGAGCCAAATCACCGGTTTGCGCAAAGATCACACCCGATAAGTGCAGCGCATCAACATGGCGGGAGTCCAGCTCCAGCACATGCCTGTAGAGGGATTGCGCTTGAGTGAGCTGGCCTTGGCGATGCAGAGCCAGCGCTTTAGCGAAAACTGCTTGGACGTCAACCGTGGCCTGACTGTTTGATTTGCTCATGATATATCCAATCGTCTAATAGAGGTGTACCGAACGCTATTTACGAATAAAGGAGCCAGATGATGCTTCTCCTGCCGGGCTTATCCGGCATAAGATTTTTCCTCGACCAATTTGGATCCTGTCAACTCGTTGATTTGCCGCTTCAGTGAGGCGCGTTGGTCGTTTTTCTTGTAAACGGAGCGGGCCAACTCAATGAACAAGAGTCCGAAATCCTGGCGTTTTTCGCACTCGCGGATGGCGTCTTCAATGTCCCATAAAGCCCTGTTGACATCGCGCAAGTCGTTCATGAGTCCGACGACACGCTGATTCAGTTCTACTGAACGATCAACCACCGCGTTCAGAATCGATAATTCCTTTACGACATTGCTATGCCGCTTCATGTCACTGATTTGCTGTGTCTTGATCTCCAGAATGGTGATTTTGTCCAATAGCTCGCCAACTGAAATTTGCACTTCAATTATATTGTTGCCGCGCTCCTGTATCGCATGGGACGTTGGCGGACGAAGCTCCCAGACCAGTGCCGACGCGCCGGCAATCACCTCTCGCAACCGTTCCGCTACGCGCTCGATGAGGGAGGGCCAATCCCCTCTTTTCGATTGACGAAATAACCGGGTATTCGGATACCAAGGGCTGTCTTCGCGCTGCTCCATCCAGCGCCAGTCGGACACAAACGGCAGTAACACCCACACCGGTTTGCCCAGCGCGGCTGCTAAATGCCCAATGGATGTGTCGCAGGTGATCACAAGATCAAGCTGGCTGATCAGCGCGGCAGTCTCCTGGAACGGCGGGCCGATGGCATCGATTTCATGTCCGAGATCGACTCCGCTGGAGCCGGCCGCCGCCAGAAACTCAGCGCGAGTGTCGGGCTGCAAGCTGAAATATCGTGCGCCAGGCAAGCCGAACAAGGTCGTAAACACAGCCACGTCAAACGAACGATCCGCTCCCGGCACATAGCCCTTCCCTGCCTTCCAGCATAGCCCGACTTTCAAGCCTTCAAGACCGGCCAGAATCGGCGCAAGTTTTCTCACTTCAACTGGGTCGGCGTGCAGATAGGGCAAGGTGGCGGGAATGTCGCCGATTCCCGTCTGACAATAGCCCGGAACATCCAGCAGCAGCGACCAAAAATCATGCGGCGGCAAAACGAAACCCGGCGCCAACGCCGTGTCCAGATCCAACAGTGTATCCACGCCTTGTAGCGAACGAAACAATTCGACCAGTGGGCGTTTGCAAACCAGTGTGATATGGCGCACGCCGCCCGCCTTCAACAGCGCTACGTAACGACAAAACTGGATTTCATCGCCTAACCCTTGTTCCGGCCAAAGCAACAGCGCCTTGCCTGCCAGCGGCTCTCCTTGCCATTTAGGAAACGGAAAATCCGGCGCAAACACCAGGCACCTTTTCAATTCTGTCGATACGCGCGTTCTGAAATGCCGCCAGCCCGGCTCGAATCGCCCCATATAGAGAAGCAGCAAGCTGAGGTTCACCTCAGCGTCGGCAAAGCCAGGTTGCAGCGATAACGCCTTGAAGTACCATTCCAATGCCTCTTCCAGCCGGCCTTGCGCGTGCAGCGCTATTCCCAAACTATTACAGGCCTCGGCGGAATCGGGCTCGCATGCCAGTGCCTTGTCATAGTAATCGGATGCCGCTTCCAGCTCACCCTGATCCATCAGAACATTGGCTAGATTAACCAGCGCGGCCGGATAATCCGGCTTGAAAGCTAGCGCCTTCCGGTAACTCTCAAGGGCCGCGTCAAGCCTACCCAGCGCTCTTTGCACAATGCCGAGGTTGTTGTGCGCTTCTGCAAAATCAGGCCGCAACTGCAGCGCTCGCTGGTAACTGACGGCGGCCTCATCCAGCTTATCTTGGCCTTGCAGCGCATTGCCAAGATGGTAATGCGCATCGAAGAAACCGGGGTCGAGCGCGATGGCTTGGCGGCAACTGTCGATAGCGTTGTCCAGTTTGCCTTGCGCTTTTTGTACTATCGACAGATTACAATACATAGAGCTGGAGGGGTGCAAGGCGATGGCTTGATTGATTAGCTCGTTAGCAATGTCGTGGCGGCCGACATCGTGTGCGACTAAGCCAAGAAGATGTAGGGCATCCGGGTGTTTTGGTTGTGCTTGCAGTATCTGGCGATAAATTGCTTCAGCTTGCGAAAGACGGCCGGCCTGATAGTGCGCGACGGCGGCGCGGATATCCGGCGGAGCGTTCGAGTCATTGTTGTTCATGCCGCGTTACCCTGTGTGGGATGGAAAGATGGCGATATAGCTTTATCATAGCTTTGCAAAGCCAATTGGCTTTGCTTTTGATCATGCCGTAATTTGCCGAGGTTGTGGTGGGCGACCGCATTCTGGGGATTGATTTCGAGCGATTTATCGATTAATTCTGCTGCATGAGCCAGGTTACCGGTTTGTGCAAAGATCACGCCTGATAAATGCAGCGCATCAAAATGACGGGCGTTGAGTTGCAGCACTTGCCGATAGAATGCTTGTGCTTGAGTAAGCTGACCCAGACGATGCAATGCTAGAGCTTTAGAAAATAGGGTCTGGATGTCAGCCGTATGCTGACTGTTTGGTGTACTCATGGTCTATCCAATTGGCTAACAGGGTATGATGCGCTTCCTGCCGGGCTTATCCCGCATAAGATTTTTCCTCAACCAGCTCGGAACCGGTCAGCTCGTTTATCTGCCGCTTCAGTGCGGCGCGTAGGTCATTTTTCTTGTAAACGGAACGGGCTAATTCAATGAACGAGGGCCCGAAATCCTGACGTTTTTCGCATTCGCGGATAGCGTCTTCAATATCCCATAAAGCCTTATTGATGTCCCGCAAGCCATCCATCAATTCGACGACACGCTGGTTCAACTTTACACCACGATCAACTACAGCGTTCAGCACCGATAACTCTCTGGCTATATTGTCATGCTGTTTCTTATCGGTGATCTGTTGGGCCTTGATTTCCAAAATAGTGATTTTGTCCAAAAGTTCGCCTACTGAAATAGGTGCCTCAAGTCTATTTTTATCGCTTTCTTCTATAGTTTTTGTGGCTGTCGGACGAAGCTCCCAAACCAGCTCTGATTCGCCGGCAATTACTGCTCGTAAGCGTTCCGCTACACAGTCGATTAAGGACGGCCAATCCCCTCTTTTCGATTGACGAAATAACCGGGTATTCGGATACCAAGGGCTGTCTTCGCGCTGCTCCATCCAGCGCCAGTCGGACACAAACGGCAGTAACACCCACACCGGTTTGCCCAGCGCGGCTGCTAAATGCCCAATGGATGTGTCGCAGGTGATTACCAGATCAAGCTTCATGATCAGCGCGGCGGTCTCCTGGAACGGCGGGCCGACAGCATCGATTTCATGTCCGAGATCGACTCCGCTGGGGCCGGTCGCAACCAGGAATTCTGCTCGAGTGCCGGGTTGCAGTGAAAAGAAGCGGGTACCCGGCACCTGAAACAGCGGTAGCAACCTGGCGAGATCAAACGAGCGCTGGGCGTCGGCCGCATAGCCGGCATTGCCCTTCCAGCACAATCCTATCTTGATTCCTTCCATGTCGGTCAATTGTGCCGCCACTTGTTCCACCCGCGCTGGGTTTGCCGCCAAATAGGGGATGTTGGCCGGAATATTGTTCAGCCGGGTGCCCAAATGGAAAGGGATATCCAACATCAATGTCCAAAAGTCATGCAATTCCGGCGGACCGCTGGCCCGTTCCATGGGATGCAATACGTCCACCCCTTCCAGTGTCGCCAACAACTCTTGTAAGGCGGGCTTGCACACCAAGGTAATCCGGCTCGCGCCCAGACTCTTGAGCAGCGGAATGTAACGGCAGAACTGGATTTCATCGCCGAGCCCCTGTTCGCGCCAGATGAGGATCGATTTACCCTTGAGCGGCTCGCCTTGCCATTGCGCGAACGGAAGCAATGGCTTACTGACGATGCCTCGCTTCAAGGTCGGCGAACAACGCGCCCGATAGTGCTGCCAGCCCGACTCGAAATCGCCATTATGCAGCAGCGCGATTCCGAAATTATTGCGTATTTCGGCGTAGTCGGGATTGATCTCTAGCGCTCGACGGTAGTAGTCCAGTGCGTTGCCAAGCTGCCCCATTTCCCGCAAAGTAAATCCCAGGTTGAGGTAGGCATCGAGCAAGTCGGGCTTGATTTCCAATGCCCGGCCATAGCTTGCTACTGCGTCGCTCAGCTGACCTAAGCCTCTGAAGGCATTGCCCAGATTAAAGTGCATCTCCGCGCAATCGGGTTGCAACGCCACCGTGCGCGCGTGACTTGCAGCCGCGTTGTCGAATTGCCCAAGTTCTATCAAGACATTGCCCAGAATGCAGTGAACTTCGGCAAGATCCGGCTTGATCTCCAACACCTTCCGGTAGCTGTCCGCAGCATCGTCAAGCTGTCCGAGGTCTTTTAAAATATTGCCCAGGTTATTGTGCGCATCGACAAAGTCGGGTTTGATCTGCACAGCCTTGCGATAGCTGGCTGCTGCGTCATCGAGTTGTCCGAGACTTTTCAAGACGTTGCCCAGATTAAAGTGGGCTGCGGCGAGGTTAGGATCGATACCCAGCGCCAAGCGATAATTTAAGACCGCATTTTCAAATTGCCCCAGGTCTGCCAGCGCAAGGCCCAGATTACTGTGCGCCTCGGCATCGTCGGGCAACAGCTCTATCGCCTTTTGCAAAGCAGGCAGCGCATTCTTGCCTTGCGCTTTAAGAGAAGCGCCTAATACCTTCCAGACAAAGCCAAAATCCGGATACTTCTCTAAAAGCAAGCGCGCTTGGCTTTCAGCTTCGTTATGACGACCGTCATTGAACAAGGCGAGAAGCTGTTCACATTCCGTTTTTTGCTGCATTTGTTGAGAAGATGGCAATAATGCCGCCCGGGCTTTTTGAAGCAGAGTTTGTGTCGCCGGACTGTCAATTCCATGCTGCATCGCGCAGTGGATGATGTCCAGCGCCTCTTCGGCTTGGTTAACGGCCAATAGCAGCTCGGCATAGGAAAGCGCATATTGCTCCTGAGCAGGATTAGCGGCCGATGCGGTTTTCAGATAAGACAGGGCTGCCGAGTATTGACCCGCCTGTGCCGCCAGCACTCCCAGATTATGGTTGGCATCCGGGTGGTTCGGCAGCGTTTCAAGAATTGCCCGGTAAAGTTGTTCAGCCTCCTGCAACTGTCCTGTTTTATGATGTGCAATAGCTTGCTGTAACGCGACATCGAGGGAGAAAATTTGGGGAATTGTAGTAGACATGAACTATATCGGGAAATCTGCAGGGCAAACACATGGCTGTTTCAACTCCGAATGCTCCGGTTCAGCAGAAAATACCATGTAAGGGGATTATAGTTGAGTGTTTTCGAGGGCAAGGATTGAGCCTATTCATCATTACATCAACTTCGTTATCAATTATCCTCTCAAAGCTATTGCATTTAGTAAAGTACTGTTTAAGGGTTTAAATGATGGGGATGCTAAGAATTCTTTGCCCTTATCTGCAGCAATCGTTAAGGTCTTATCGAGCTGTAAACATTTACATTCCCCAAACCGACAAAGCCAATAATCTCGAACTTTGCCGATACCAAGTAATAGTAACTTACCGATAGCTCCACCACGTTCCGGCCGCTTAAAGCGGAACAATGTTTGCAGACCGGAATGCAAGCTCTGCGCTTGCGAACAACTAAAGCCTGCTCGGCTGATGTCTCCGGTCTTAAATAGGGAGACCGATAATCGATAAAAAACTCTAGCGCACCTGTTCCGACGCTATATTACCGACCTATGTCGCTATCTCGACGCCTTCCCCCCCGAACAAGGCATTTTGATAACTCGCCACCCCGACCGCTTTAATCAAGACCTGCTCGCGCGTCAAGCCGTTCGTCAATTGGCCGACCCAATAGTCATGGTCGGCGCCGGTCAATGGGATGCCCAACACGTCTTTGCTGACCTGCGTCACAAACTGGCTGTTGCTCAGGCCCGCCCACTGGCTTTGATAGGCCGGCTCGTGCGTCAACTGGCCAGCCACCGTCGATAGGCTCAGGTGTTGCGCTGCGGCTTGGTTCAGTTCAGTCAGGTTCGGTGCAGCACCGGTCGCTAAGCGGTACAGGCCGACGATGGACTTCAGTGTCGAGCCGTCCAGGTTCGAGGCACTGACCTCTTGGCTCTGATCGGCAAAGACCACCGTTTCGATGCCGACCAGGATGTCGCTATCCGCCCTGAGCCGATGCTGCATCTGCAACTGTCCGTCGCTGTTGACGGCGAAGCCGTAATCGCTGCGGTTTTCCACCACCACGGCGCGGTCGATGCCCGCACCGCCATTGAGACGATTTTGGCCGCGGCCGCCGACCAGGGTGTCGTTGCCGTCGCCCCCGGACAATTGGTCGTTGCCGGTATCGCTCGACCAGCCCAGTTCCGGCGATGAATAGGCTTGGGTCAAGACCAGTTCGCCCTGTGGGTTGAGCAGTTTGGCTTTGAAGTTATCGTGATGCACGAGATAGTTCAAGGCTTCGGCCCAATTGCCGCCGTTGCTGAGGTAACGACTGCCGGCCGCGATCCAGTCGGATGTCGCGGCCTTGTCGCCCCAAACACTGGCGATCAAGGCTGCAACCTGGGTGTCGAGCGCCTGGGCTTGCGGCTGTTTGGCTCGATAGGCGTCATAGGCGATTTGCGCATAGTCGCTGTCGCTGAACGCTTGCGTCGACCAATCGCTCAACTCGACAATGTCGGGAAGCTTGCCGGTCACGGCCTGGTACAGCAGGGCAACGGTTTCCAGTTTGGCGCCAGCCTGGGTGGCGAACGCGACGCGGGCATCGGAGGTGATCCAGCCGCCGTTGGCGTCCAGCCAAGGTCCGGTGGGTTGAAGCCAGTGCGTGCCGTCGGCCAGATTAGTATCGGTTGCGGCAAAGTTCGACTTTAGAGCACCATTGCTGCCCAAGCTGAACGTCCAGGTGCCGGCATCGCTTTGCCCGCCTTGCAGCACGTCATCGCCGTTGCCGCCGTCCAGCGTATCGTCGCCGAGGCCGCCGACCACCCGGTCGTTGCCGTCGTCGCCGTACAGTTTGTCGTTGCCGGCTTTGGAGCCGACGGTATCGTCGCCGCCGCCGCCATAAAGTACATCGTCTTCCGCACCCAGTACGATGTACTGAATCGCATCATCGCCGACCGCGAAGTTCTGGCCGTTGCCGCCGGTGACGCGGGTCGCGCCGATAATGATTGCAAACTCGACATTGTTCAGTTGCAGCACGGTGCCGTGCGGCAGGTTGCGCACGTCGATGACCAAGGCTTCCTGGCGGTCCGGGTGCGTTGTATTCTGCTCGCCGGTGCCGCTGGCCCCGGTGATCACGATCGGCGGCGCATCGGCCGCGGCGGTTTGCTCGGAGGCGCCGGGCGGGGTCTGGAAGGTGATGGTGCGCACGGTGACCTGTTGTTCGTCGCGCACGCCCGGCACAAAGCTGTCGATGCCTTGGCCGAGGATGCCCGAGAATGAGCCTTGGTCGGTGCGCGGCTCGGACGCGGCAATCAATAACTCGCGCAAGGTCTGCTGATCGCCGCCGGTGACCGCTTCGGAGGTCAGGCCGACGCCGGGCGGCAGGCTGGCTTGCAGGGTGACTTCGCCGCCGCTGTTCTTGGCCAGCGGAATATCGGCCTGGGGCGTGACTTGGTTTTCTTCCTGGCGGTTGACCGGGATGATCGGTACGGTGGTGGTGACCACTTCGGTGGTGACGGTCTGCGGCTCGCCGGTATTCGGGTCGGTGACCGTCGTGGTGGTCGTGGTCGAGGTACCGGTGACCTCGACGCCATCCACGGTTTCGGTGGTCGTCGGTGCGGGCGCAGGGGTTGGCGCCGGTGCGGGCGTTGGCACAGGCGTCGGTACAGGTGTCGGCGTAGGCACGGGAGTCGGCACGGGCGTGGGCGTAGGCACTGGAGTCGGTTCGGGCGTGGGCGTCGGCACAGGTACCGGCGTAGGCACAGGCACTGGGGTCGGCACAGGTGCCGGCGTAGGCACAGGAACTGGGGTCGGCACAGGCGCCGGCGCCGGCGTAGGTGTAGGCTCAGGACTTGGATCGGGCGATGGCGCCGGCGTGTTATTCGTCACGGCGGTTGCCGTCAAAGTGGCTGCATCTTTGCCGCTGTTATCCTGAATGGCGGCAGCATCGTCGTCCCCGGTCGGATCGGCATACGCCACGGTCACCACATTGCCGTTAGCAATGGACGTAGCCAGGGTCAATGTCACGGTTTTATTGGCCGCATTGACCGCCACGTTGTTGACCGCGATCGGGGTAACGCCGTTCATCACCGTGAAAGCAGTGGTTGCAGGGATGTTCACGGCATCCAGCGTACCCGATTCGGTGTAGGTCATGACGAGGCTACTGCCGTTGACGGTAGCGCTCGCAAATATCGGCGGAACGTCCGACACGGTCAAGGTCACATCGTTGCCGTCGCCGCCGACGTAGCTCACTTGAAAGGTATAACCGTTAACATTGAACGTCCCGCCTTCGGCCAAACCTGTAAAAGTCCCGGTAACGGCATCGGCACCATCGTTATCGATCAGGGTGTAGGTGCTGCTTTCGGCCGGAATGAAACTGTTGATTAGCGAAGCGCTCAGCGTCGCGCCGGTCAGGTCAACCGTGCCGGTGACATCGACTTGATCGTAATGAGTGCCGGCGGTGGTACCGCCGAGCTGTGCCGAAAACGTGCCCGCGACGCTAAGGTCGCCCGAAACGAGATTCCCGGCGGTTGTCGTTCTGCCGGCGCTCATGATGCCGCCGCTGCCTACCGTCACGGCGCCGGCAATCGAGCCCGTGCCGGTTAGCGTGGCGCCGGAAGCGACGCTGACCGCGCCGGCCAGCGAGCCGGTAACGGCCAGGCTGCCGGCCGAAAGAGTCGTCGTGCCGGAATACGTGTTGGCGCCCGACAGGGTCAGCGTTCCCGCCCCGGCTTTGGTCAGATTGCCGGTACCGGAAATCACACCGGAGAATGTGGTGGAGTTGTCGTTGCCGCCCGCCGTCAGGTTGGCATTTAGCACGATATTGCCTGCGCCGGCGATGGCGGCGGCAATGGAGCCGACCGTTTCATCCTGCGACAGGGTGAGCATCGCCCCCGGCGCTACTATCACTGCCGTCGCATCGGCCAGCGCGCCGCCGGAACGGTTCAGCGTCAGTCCGCCCGCCGACACAAGGGTGGAACCGGTGTAGCTGTTGTTGCCGGTCAGGGTCATCGTGCCGGTGCCGGTCTTGGTCAGGCCGTTGCCGCTGCCGGACATCACGCCGGAAAAAGTGGTCGACGTGTTGTCGTCGCCCAGAGTCAGTCTGTATCCCAAGACGACGTTACCGGCGTCGGCCAGCGAACCGATGGTTTCGTTCCCGGCGGCCAGGGTCAGGGTGGCGCCGCTGGACACCGTCACCGCGCTGCTGTCGCCGATAATGTTGGCGGCCTCCAGCGTCAGCCCGCCGGCCGATACGGTGACCGCGCCGGTGTGGGTGTTGGCGCCGGACAGCGTCAGCGTACCGCCCCCTTCCTTGGTCAGCGTTTTCGATCCCGACAGCACGCCCGACAGCGTGACGGCGTCGGCGTTGCTAATAATGGCTGCGTCGTTGTTCACCGTGATAGCGTTGCTGATGGTGGGCGCGCCAGTGATCGTCAACTTGTTGTTGAGTGTAACAGCGCCGGTTCCCAAGTTGGCGCTGCTGGCGACGCTGACCCCGTCCGTTCCACTGATCGTCGTGCCGCCGGAATAGTCGTTGGTTCCCGACAGCGTCAGCAACGCCCCGCCGGTCTTGGTCAGCGAACCCGTTCCGGTGATGTTGCCCAACAGCGTTCCAGCCCCGGTGGTGACGTTGATCGTGCCGTTGCTCGCCCCCAGCACGATGGCGTTGTCGATATCGCCCGCGTTGTTGAGGTTGAGCGTGCCGTCGTTCAGCGTTACGTCGCCGGAACCGAGGTTGCCGTCGACGCCGATGCTCAGCGTCCCCGTCGTCACCGTCGTCGTTCCCGTATACGTCTGCGTTCCCGACAGCGTCAGCTTACCGGAGCCGGTTTTCACCAGGCTGCCGGTGCCTGCTATCACCGAGGCGATGGTCGCGGTGTCGGCACTGGCGTTGTAGACCGTCAGCGCGCCGCCCAGCGTGATGGTGCTGCCGGTGATGGTGACATTGTTGGCGTTGTCCAGGTTGAGCATGTCGCCCGCCCCTGCCGTGACGCCGCTGCCGAGCGTGACGGTGGAACTGGTGGCAAGGTTGGTGAAAAGGGTGTCGTTTCCGACCTGCGCCACCCCGCGCGCAAACCCTTCGCGCAAGGAAAAGCCGTCGGCAGCGTCGCCGTCGGCATCGTCATTGCTCTGGTCCACCGTGATGTTGTTGCTGGTGACCGTGACGTCGGCAGTTGTCGACTGGCTGCCGTCGGACAGCGTATAGCGGAAGATCGCGTCGCCATAGGGGGTGGTGGTGGCATAGCCAATGTGTTGCAGCGCCTCCTGCACCAGCGCGGTGGTTGCGGTTTTGTTGTAGTCTCCGTCACCGGAACCGGTCGGGCCGAACTGGATGGCCAGGGTCGCGCTGGAATAGGTGTACAGCCAGCGCGCATACCAGCCGGTGTTTGCCGTGTCGTTGAGCGCGCCGACCGCGTTTTGGTGGGCGGCGTTGGCAGCGGCGATGGATTGCGAGGTGTAGTTGGTGAATTCGTTGCCGGCCTGCAAATCGAACGCGCTACTTGCGACAAACGAATACAAATCCTTGGTGACGGCGTCGGCCGTGCCGCCGGCTAGGATCCGGTTGACGGTGAGGGTGGCCCCGTTCCAATCGCCGTTGCCGCTGTTGAGCGCCTCAAGTTCGGCGTCGCTCAATGTGGCGGCGGTGTCGGCGTCCAGTGTGGTCACGGTGTTGCTGGCCCACGGTACCGAATCGGTGTCCAGATTGCTGATCACCGGCGCGTTGTTGTTGCCCGACGCCGTGATGGCGTTGCCGGTGGTGTCGGCGATGGTCACCGCCGAATCGGCCCCACGCGCCCAGTCCTCAGCGGCAGCCAGGTTATAGGTGACGCTGCCGGTGGAGGAGGTGCCGTTCTTGGTCAGCCGCAATGCCACCGCCGTCTTGTCGGTCGCCCCCAGCGTTACCGTGAAGCTGGTGGCGCTAGTGACATCGACATCGCTGCTGCTGTTGGTCAGGGCATAGGTTGTGGAATCGCCGGTGATGCTAAGTTTGGTGACGTCGATATCGTTGATCGATCCCGACAGTGCCAGAAAACCGGTGCCGGTCACCACCAGGGCGCCGGTCGTCACGTTGTAGGTGGCGTCTGTGATCGTCGGCACCGGCACACTGGTGACAGTGACCGCATTGGTAGCGTCTGCGGCGGCGCTGGCGGAGCTATCCCAGTTGGCGGCACCGGCCAGGTTGAAGGTGGTGCCACCGGTGGAACTGGTGCTGGCCTTGTTCATGATCAGACCCAGCGCCGTTTGATCGGTTCCATTCAAGGTGACCGTGAATTCGGTAGCGCTACTGGCCGTGACATTATTGGAGGTCAAGGTATAGGTCGTACTGCCTTCGCCGGTCAACGCCAATGTGTTGACGGCGATAGTGTCGCCGCCGGTCATGTCGGCGCAGGTGACGACCAATACGCCGCTTGTGGCATCGTAGGTGGCGCTGGTGATGGTGGGAGCGACAGTGAGAACGTGGGAATATTGATCTATTCCCCTGTCGATAATCGCAACCCCACTCTCGATGGCCCCGGCCTGCCGTTCCTGCGTCCAATTTCCGTGTAGCGAAGCCGCGCCAGTATCGTCGGTAGACGCCGCAAAGAAGGGATCAAATCTTGCGCTATCACTCCCATTGACATATTCCAAATCCCAATCACCACCCAGCAGGCTGCTTCCTGTCAAATCATCCGATGCAGCCACATCGGCACCGGTCAGCGCTGCTAAACGATCTACAAACGTCTTGCCATCGATATCCAAGGCTATTTCGCAACCGTAAAGCAATATATCGGCATCGGCATTGAGTGCGCCGCCGATAGTTTCCAGATCAGCGGCGTGGTCTGGCATATTTTGCGTGGTCAAGGTAAGCCCGCCCAACTGCACCGCGCCTTCGGATCCGTGAGAGATCACATGGATCGCATCAATGCCGCTACGCCCCGCCAGAATTTGCGCCATCTGCGCCAGACCATCCTGAGAGACATCCAGCACATGCACTTCCACATCCGGATTGATACCATTCAGCAGGGTTTGGTAATCGGCTACGTTACTTTCGATAAAGACTATCTCGGTGCGTTGCGGCAGCCTATCGGCTATGGCGGTGGCGGGCGCAACATCAGTCACGGCTAGGTCGGTATTATGTGGCGTGTCATTACTCGGTGCAGAAACAGACCGGTTTGAATTTGTGTTATCCAAGTTTTCTTGGGATTTATTTTTGATCAAATTCATTCTGGTTATGCCTGGGTTAATAACGATGAGGGGCTGAAAGTTAACTAAAAGATAAATTCTGAGACTAATAGCTCGGATAGAATTTCTTTAGTTAGGAAAGCTCGTGCAGCAAAATATACGTAGTATTACGTAGGATAATACTTATCTTGTGTAAGTAATCATACCTAGTTCCAATCACTTGGTATACCTATTTAAGCTCTGTCTCGTAGCCATGAAATAGATTTGCCGTTTGCGGTAAGCGGAGCGATAAAAGTCTGTAAGCTCTGGAAATCGGGTACTCATGGGCTTCCATAGCAAAATCGAGTTAGCTGCCGTAGCATCGGTTTTATCGCGGTTGTGGAAATACCTTGAGTGCAAGGTTGTATTAACAATATGAGTCCGGCAGGAGCCGCTGGAGGCCGATTTGCTATTATTGATGACTTTGCGTTTCCGTAACGTCTCATCAGTTTCATCCGTGTTCAATTTTTCCTGCGGCCAAGCCGTTGCACTTAATCCTCTCTATAAACCATTACCAAGTTTGGATGTGGAACAAACGGCTCGTTCTCAACATGGTAAGCGATGCAAGACTTGTGTGTATAATAGCGGCCATTAGATCGCGCTAGCCGGCAAATGTTTGGGATTTACGATACCTGAACCGAGGCCCCGCAAGCTCGGCATCATGGACGGCCTATTGGAGAAAGGACTACTTTTAACAATATCGACACGGAGATCCATGAAGGAGCCCATTCCCAACTTTGTTCTGAATATTTTCAGACAGCCGGATTTATCGAAGCTTTGGTCAACACCCAAAGAACGATTTATATCCTTTTTCGACCGGATAAAATTCAAAAATATTCTATCGTTGAAATCCCTTATCGCTCTTGGCTTTGTGATTGCGGTTATTCCGCTTTTTTTAGCGGTCATGTACGCGGCTTTCGGCATGCGCGAAACCTCGGCATTGGGCAGAACCATCAATTCCCAAGTCTTCGAACAGACTAAAGCGATACGCCTGGTTTTGCAAAAAACCGGCGATATTGAACGTAAAGCCAGACTGTTCGTGCTGTTGTCCGATCCGGCCGTGCGCCAGCCTTATGAACAACAATCCTATGAAAGCACCCGTGCATCGTTCAAACAAGCGTTGAACGCTTTGCTAAAGCTGCATATCGATAACAAAATCGCGCTGCTGGTCAACGAGTTATCGGAAAAGGAAAACCTGATTTACCAACAGATCATCGGCTCGGCGGGAGAAAATAATCTCAATTTGCCGGTCGATGAAGCGTTTCAGGGCCTGCGCGAGTCCTCCTCCAGCCTGTCGCGCGAATTCGAGAGCTACGTCGATCATGAATTCAACGAGTTGCGCAATCAATCCGAATCCCTTGAACAAGGATTGTTAATTAAAGGCGGGGCTCTGTTAGTCATTTCGTTTATCTTTATCGCGGTATTGCTGGCTATACTTTCGCGCTCAATGCGCCAATTGGATGCCGGCATCCGCCGTCTGGGTTCGGGCGAACTCGACGAAGCGATTGATATTACCGGCCCTTCGGATCTGCGCTACCTGGGCAATCGTCTTGAATGGCTGCGAACGCATTTGATGGAACTGGAAGTTTCAAAACAGCAATTCATGCTTAACGTGGCCCGCGAAATCGACCTGCCGTTGGAAAGTATCCGCGAAGGCGCGGAACTGCTTGCGAGCGAACCGGATCAGCAATCGAACGACACGCGGCAGGACATTGCCCGGTTGCTATGCAGTCATGTCGACAAGTTGAAAACGGTGTCCGAGGAATTGCTTCGTTACAGTCAGATCAACTCGAAACCGGAAACGAACCGCAAGGAAGCCGTCAATATGAAATCCTTGCTTGAATCGGTCATTGAGGATTTTCAAATCCGTCTGCAAAGCAAATCGATCAGCGTGAAAAAACTGGTCAGGCCGGTCGAGATTTCCGGCGTCTACGATCAGTTGCGCAGCATCATCGAGCAGTTGATGTCGAATGCGGTCAAATATTCGCCAACCGGCGGCGAAATCCGCATCATGCTTCGCGATTCGGGGTCACAATTGGAACTGGAAGTCGAAGACGAAGGACCGGGCATTGAACCCGATGAACGCTTGCATGTGTTCGAGCCCTTTTTCCGCGGCAAGATTGCCGACGCCGAAGAGACTATCGAAGGGCCGGGCCTGGGGCTTGCGATTGTCAAGGAATATGTCGTTAACCATCAAGGCAAGGTCGATATTATCGACTCAAGACAAGATCAACATGGAGCCCGCGTCCGAGTTCAGATTCCGCTAAGCGGAAAGGCTTAAAATAGGGTTCAGTGCATAAAGAAGTGCTCTCGTTTCCACGTAGCGTGTCACTATCATTAAGTTAAGCCGTTCGTGGTGAGCCTGTCGAACCATGAATGGCTTAACGACTTGTTCCGCTCCCCCTTCGACAAGCTCAGGGCGAACGGAACAAGTCTTAACTTAATGGCCGTGACGCGTTGCGTGGGAACGCGATATAGGACGCGCTGCGTCCTATTAAGATAGCCCGTATATCGGCGCATTGCCCCCGACTCGCGGCGCAGCGCGTGGGAATGCAGTCAAGAGCGGATGTTTCCGGCCTACATCGAGATGTGTATAACGACGAGCGCGTTGAGTGGGAACGAGACAATCTGTGCGCTATTAATTTAAAACATAAAACAAATAAACCTATGCTGTCATTTTTTTCTATTCGCAATACCGGCCTAATGCTTAGCGTCTTGCTGTTAACAGGATGCGCCGAGTTCAACTCCGGTTGGAACGGCTATTCAAACACTTATAACGATCCCTATGCGCAATCGGATTTTGACGAACTACTGGCTTTCGGGGCCAACATGTCGAAAATATCCCCTTCAGCACGCACCGATGTATGCCGTACTTTATTGAAACGCCAAAAAAGCCCTCCCGGCCCCGGCATACACCTGCACCTGATGGTAGGCCGTTTGCTGTCCGATAGCTGCGGCGACATTCCCAAAATCCTTGATGGAGTCAGCTCTATCCCGCCGATAAACTTGTCCGATGAACGGATGCGGCGGCTGGTGGCTATTCATACCGAAGCGTTAAAACGCCTGCAAAATGTATCGAAAAAAGTCGGCACGCTGGAGCACAAACAAAAATCGGTCCAGTCGGTGCTGGAATCGAAAGATACCGGCGGCTCGAAAAAAGATGAAAACCGCCTGCTGCGGGAAAAACTGGAAGCCATCCGCTCGATGGAAAAACACCTGGACGAAAGCGGCGACGCAAACTAAGTTTGAGATGTCGCGTACAAATCGTTTAACTCAGCGTAAATCCGCTCACCTCATTCGACAAGCTCATGACGAACGGATTTACTTTTGCCTGACAAAACAAGAATGACTGAGTACTAGCACGCATGTTTCGTTTCCGTTTGGCGATTGTGATCGTTGTCGCGTTCTGTTTTGTGCTGTTTTTAGGCATCGCGTTGTATTGGGGTTCGAACCAAGTTGCCGGGCATTTTCAACGCAGCCAGATGGCGTATGAGGCTTTCGATCATTATGAAAGATTGTCCCAGGAAGCTTATCGCCACTTCAAACAACGGATGGATAGGCTGATAACGGACAGTCCGGCTGCGGAAGCCGGTGTCGATTCATCCAAACACCGTCTCTACGAAGCGATGCAGGAACTGAGGAACACCGCTGTCGCGGAAAGTCGCAGCGAAGATCGTCAGGACAAGTCCGCCGAGCTGGAACGAGTCGCACATTTCACCGCTTTCCTGGATGCCGGCGAATACCGATTCGATGAAGTCGAACGTTTGCGTCAGCAGGGCAAAAACGAATTGGCCGTGAAAGCGCTGTCAAAATTCTCCGAAGAAGAAATCGACGGAAAATTTCAACCGCTGATCGATGCGGCGATCAATGCGGAGCGGGAAAAGGCCGGAAAAGCCAAGCAGGAAATGGAAGATTTGGTCGCCCAATCGCGCTGGATCGCGATTCTGGCATCATTGATTGCGGCGATATTTAGTCTCATATCCGGCGCATTACTGTTTCGCGGCGTCAAAAAACCGATCGAAGCGTTGATGAAAGGCACCGATGAAATCGCCTCCGGTAATCTGGATTACCGTATTGCGCTGGATACCGGCGATGAGTTCGGCTATCTCGCCAGCCATTTCAATCAGATGGCGCAGGAACTGGGACTTCAGCAAAATAAACTGCGCGAAGGCCGCCTGGTGCTGGAGAAAAGAGTCGCCGAGCGGACTGTCGAGCTTCATCAGTTAAATGAAGAATTAAAACGCATGGATAACGAGCGCCGGGAATTTCTGGCCGACATCAGCCATGAGCTGCGCACCCCGATTACGGTCATTCGCGGCGAAGCGGAAGTGACTTTGCGCGGAAAGGATCGGGAAGCCGAAGAGTATAAGGATGCTTTGCACCGTATCGTCGAACTGTCGATGCAGTTGGGAAAATACGTCAACGATCTATTGTTCCTGGCCCGAGCGGAAACCGCGAACCTCCAGTTTGAATGGGATCGGCTGGACTTGGTCGAACTGCTATCCGCGGCCGTCGAGAACTTTCAGGTCATGGCCGAGGAAGAAGCGATCTCGGTCTCGCTGGATGCGCCGCCCGGACCGGTCTGGGTGCGCGGCGACAAGCAGCGGCTTCGGCAAGTATTATTCATCCTGGGCGACAATGCCTGCCGATACTCGAACCCTGGCGGCCGTATTGCGGTCGCCTTACAGGTAGATGGAGACACGGCAAGTTTCAGCCTGAGCGATCAAGGCATCGGCATACCGGCAGAAGATTTGGAACGCATTTTCGACCGCCATTTCCGCAGCCAAAATGCGCTGGCTTCGCGGGACGATGGCAAAGGCCTGGGCTTGCCTATGGCCAAATCGATCCTGAAAGCGCACGGCGGAAGCATCATAGCGACCAGCATTGAAAATTCAGGTTCGACGTTTACGGTCATCCTACCGCTGGTTTCGATGGATTTAGGAAAATAATAAAGAAATACTCACTCGACATAAAAGCCCTTTACCATCAAAAGCTGAGCAGTAAATATTCATACTTGATTTGCGCAGTTAGCCAGACTAGACTAAGAATTTTCATGGAGAACGCAATGCAAACTGTCAATATGTTACAAGCCAAGTCCTCTTTGTCTCGCTTAGTAGAGGCCATTGAGCAAGGGCAAGAACGTGAAATCGTGATTGCCCGGAATGGCCGTCCGGTTGCCAAACTTGTTCCGCTAAATACTGCATCATCCGGACAGCGGATTGGTATCGCAAAAGGCTTGTTCGTGGTGCCGGACAGTATTGATGCACATAACGACGAAGTAGCTCAGTTATTTATGGGCGAGGTGTAGTCTTGAATCTGCTGCTGGATACTCATGTTGCACTATGGGCCATTACGGATAACCCAAAACTGCCGCAAAGAGCACGCGATTTAATTACATCACACAAAACGAACGTTTGGGTCAGTGCGGCGAATATCTGGGAAATTGCGATTAAGCATTCGCTAAGCCGAGGCGATATGCCGGTTTCCAGCCAAGACGCAATGCGCTATTTTCAGGAATCCGGTTATCGCTTCCTCGCCGTTGAGGCGGAACATGCGATTGCGGTCGAAGAGCTGCCTTCGCATCACCAAGATCCGTTCGACCGCATACTTGTGGCCCAGGCACTCGTAGAGCCGATGCGTTTAATGACCCACGATCCCTTGGTAGCTCTCTATAGCGACACCATTATCAAAATTTAAAGCTGAGTTGAGCAGCTCGCCTGCTCAAACGAAACTTATGCCCTCTAGGTATAAGCTTGGGTTGATTTGAGTATGCCACTTTATTACTCACCCACAATGGAACAGGATGATGAAATAACTTAAGTATCTGGCGTTATGCGCATTCAATGAGAAGATGTTTTTTGTGACTTTCGTAAACAATCCGTAACATCAGTTACATACTATCAATTAAATAAAAATCCAATGAATACCGGTTATATGCGAGTTCTACTAGTAGAAGACGATGATCGAATTGTCGACTTTGTTCATCGAGGGCTGAGGGCCGAAGGCTATAACGTAGAGGTAGCCCGTAGCGGCCAAGAGGCTATTGCACTGGGCACTCAAGGCAAGTTTCAAGTCATCATCCTGGACCTTGGCCTGCCTGATATGAATGGCCGGCAGATTTGCGAGCGCTTGCGCAATACCGGCGTCGGCACTCCGATCCTGATGTTGACGGCCAGGGACACGGTTCAGGATAAGGTCACCGGCTTACGCTCAGGCGCCGATGACTATATGACCAAGCCTTTCGCATTCGAAGAACTGTTGGCCCGGATCGAGGTGCTGATGCGCCGCGGTAACGGCAACATCAAAGCGGAAAAAGAAAGCAAAGAACTGCGCATCGCTGACCTGATATTGAATGGCGAAACCCATGAAGTCAGGCGCGGAGAAACATTAATCGACCTGACGCCGAAGGAGTTCTCCTTGCTGGAATGCTTTATGCGCATGCCCGGCAAGGTGCTGAGCCGCACCCGGATTCTGGAACAAGTATGGGGCTACAGCGCCGATCCGTTGACCAATGTCGTGGATGTTTATATTCGCCAGTTGAGACGGAAAATCGATGATGATTATGAGTTAAAACTGCTGAAAACCGTTCGCGGCTTCGGGTATAAACTGGATGCATCGTAATATTGATTGAATCTTACAGTCTCGACATCACATAAAAAACATGACCGCCGATTTGCCTGATAATCTCACCTGAATATCGAGGCTTAGTACCTACATTCCAGCTGTCGGAGTTCTGCACGATGGACTCTTTACCATGCATCACGGATTTAGCTAATGCTGTGTAATGAGATAACAAGTTGCTTGGCGGAGTTAACCGGGACACGCCGGTTAACTTACAGATTGGCTTGCCGGTGCGCTTGGCTCGATTGACTGTAGCCTGTCCTACAGCGACAGCGCCTTCAATAGATTCACCTCTGGATTCTGCAAAAATAATCTTGGCCAAACATCCCTCTTCACTGGGTGGTGGAGCCGATACCGGAAACAAGAATGCTAGCGTTAGAATTAAGTTGGTCATCGTGCAATTCCTCTGGGTTAGCTTTGGTTAATCACATGCCAATTTCATTAATATCTACTTCATTCAGGCATTTTTCGTCTGCGGCTAGATGCTAGACTTTTTATGATAAAAAGAAATAGGTCCGAATGCGTATGACCTCTGCGCCCTGCTCTTTTACTTTCCTTGATCCTAAAAAGAGCAGTTGGAGCAAGTGAAAAGCCGTTCATCCCATTCGGTGAGCCCGCCAAAACCCCATTCGTCCTGAGCCTGTCGAAGGACGAACGGGATTTTGGCGGGCTCAACTGCTCTTTTTAGATTGGTCAACTACATGACCGGCGCTTTTTGAGATTCTCAAATCAGCGTTAGTGAATATGCGCGGCAGTAATTGAAGGATTCAACGCACAAGAATGATTGGTCGTTCCTTGCTCGACTTGCAAAGTGCAATGATGGACGAGGAAGCGGTCTTTGAGTGTCTGCACGATAGCATCGATAAACACATCGCCGGGATAACCGTCAGGCATTACCAGATGAACCGTCAACGCGCTCTCGGTCGTGCTCATGCCCCAGATGTGCAAATCATGGATGTCGGCCACGCCGGGGCATTCGCGCAGATAGTTTTCCAACGCGGGCACGTCGATATGCGCCGGAACGGCAATCAATGCCAGTTGTACGGACTCGCGTAGCAACTCCCAAGTGCTGACGACAATGACGGCTACGATCACCAAACTGATCACCGGATCGAGCCAGAACCAGCCGGTGAATACCATAGCAATACCGGTAATCACTACGCCCAACGATACCGCCGTATCCGCAGCCATATGCAGATAAGCGCCGCGCACATTCAAATCGCTTTTGCTGCCCTTAACAAACAGCCATGCCGATAGTCCATTGACGACAATACCGACAGCTGCTACCAGTGTAACCGTTAATCCCGCAACCGTCGGCGGCTGTGAAAAACGATGAATGGCTTCCAAGGCAATAGCCCCGGACGCGACCAGCAGGAACATCGCGTTCGCCAACGCTGCCATAATTGAGGTGCTGCGCAGGCCGTAAGTGTAACGCTCGCTCGGCGCCCTGCGGGAAAGGATCGCCGCCCCCCAAGCCAATACCAGGCCCAGAATGTCGGACAAGTTGTGGCCGGCGTCGGCCATCAGCGCCGTCGAATTGGCAATAAAACCATAGCTGAATTCCATCAGCACAAAGGCCGCGTTCAGAATGATAGCTAAAGCAAAAGTACGACCTTGCTTGTTGGTATGATCGTGATGCCGATGATTGTGACCATGCGAGTGTCCAGCGTGATCGTGAGAATGATTATGTTGGTGTTTTTTTGCCATCAGTCTGCCCCATGTGCAATTCGGAGATGTTTGTTCGGCATGTCTGCAGAATTGGCTTAATTATTATTCTAACGGAGCGATGATGGCAAGTTGCCGCGCGTAGCGGCAGTAGAGGACATATAAAGTTGTAATTAAATAGAGAACACAGATGGGACGGATTAACACGGATTTAATCGATGCAAAGTTT
>CAZJOY010000016.1:0-37042 GCA_964547705.1 uncultured Methylobacter sp.
ACCAGGACTACCGCATAGTGGTCTCTCTTGGAACGTTGGCGGCCATCATCTTTTTCGAAATCGGCCAAGTTTACCGTCCTTGGCGGAGTGACGCGATGCGTGGGGAAGTCGCACGTATCGTCAGGGCTTGGGTACTCGCCATCGTGTCGGTTATATCCATTGTTGCACTGGTTCGTTTGCATTTCTGGTTCGGTTCCAGTTATCGCTGGATCGTCACCTGGTGGGTGTTGGGATTGTTATTCGTATTGGCTGCCCGTAGCGTGCTTTCTCATCTGTTGCAATGGTTGCGCGCTCGCGGCTGGTCTCAGGGCCGTATCGTGCTGGTTGGATTGAACCAGATGGCCGTTGCGGTTAGCCGGCAGTTGAGCCAGTCATCCTGGGCCGGCTTGCAAGTTGTCGGTTATGTCGATGATCCATCCGAAAAGCCGCATTCGATAGATGATTTTTCGCTGACGCGGCTTGGGGATTTGGAAGACCTCACAGCCATCGTCACCAAGGAAGCGATTGACGAAGTATGGATTGCGTTTCCCGGCGAATCGCTTGTAGAACGTGCGCAATATCAATTGCGGCATCTGCCGGTCAGTATCCGCTTGATTATCGACTGTTTTGATTTCAAGCAGAGCAAGTTCCTCAGCCTGAACACGGTGGCCGGTATTCCGACCTTGGATTTTTCGGTTTCTCCGTTGCATGGCGTTAACCGCTATATCAAGGAAGTCATGGACAGATTTTTCGCCCTGATCCTGTTGATCCTGATCAGTCCGTTACTGTTATTGATCGCTATCGGCGTCAAGCTGAGTTCGAAAGGACCGGTGTTTTACCGGCAGGAGCGGGTCGGCTGGAATAATCGTTCGTTCACGATGTTGAAATTCCGTTCGATGCCGGTCAATGCCGAAGCCAAAACCGGGGCGGTGTGGGCCAAACCCGGCGAAAATCGAGCCACTCCGTTTGGCGGTTTCCTGCGTAAAACCAGTCTCGACGAATTGCCTCAGTTGATCAATGTGCTGAAAGGCGACATGTCCCTGGTCGGGCCAAGGCCGGAACGTCCTGACTTTGTCGAAGTGTTCAAAGACCAAGTGCCGAATTACATGAAAAAGCACATGGTCAAGGCCGGCATCACCGGTTGGGCGCAGGTCAACGGCTGGCGCGGCGATACCGACTTGAACCGCCGCATCGAACACGATTTGTACTACATCCAGCATTGGTCGGTCTGGTTCGATCTGGAAATCGCACTGCGCACGGTGCTGACCGGCTTCATTAATAAAAACGCTTACTAAAGGATAGTTACGCCATGTTTAGATTAATTCTGTTGATGCCGGCTTTGTTGCTATCGGCTTGTTCTTTAACGCCCGGCATGGAAATGAAAGCCGAAAACAACCTGACGGAGATGGAATTGCCGGTGATGAAGAACGGCACGATGGTTAAGGAAAAGACCCGAATCGTCCCGATTACCGCCGATTTGATTATCGAGCGGGAGAACGCCAGACTGCATGCAGTCAACAATTTGCCGCCGGTGGATGTCAGTCAATCCACTTATAAAATCGGTCCTCACGACCGATTGCTGATTACGGTTTGGGAGCATCCCGAGCTGAACGATCCAGGCAGTGAAAAAATCATGCCCGAATTGGCCGGTAAAGTGGTCGGGGACGATGGCGATCTGTATTACCCCTATGTCGGCAACATCCATGTGGCGGGCAAAACCGTCAGCGAGGCTAGAACGCTGTTGACCAACGAACTGTCCAAATATTTCAAAAAGGTCAAACTCGATATTCGCGTGCTGTCATTCCAGAGCCATCGCGCCGCCGTGGTCGGCGAAGTCAAAACGCCGGGCATTCAGGCGATGACCGAAACGCCGATGACGGTCGCCGAAGCGATCAGCCGCGCTGGCGGAGTCAGTGAAGATGCCGACATGAGCAATGTAGCCCTGGCGCGCGACGGCAAACTTTACAAAATCGATGTGCAGGCGCTGTACGAAAAGGGCAGCTCGACCCAAAACCTGCTGCTTAAGGACGGAGATGTGCTGAATATCCCCGATCGCAAGGACAATAAAGTGATGATGATGGGCGAGGTCGGCAAACAGCAAGCGCTACAGATCAACAAAGGCAAGCTGTCGCTGTCGCAGGCATTGGCGGAAGCTTACGGCGTGGATTTCAACAGCTCCAGGCCGGGGGAGATTTATGTAATCCGGCCCGGCGATATGAATCCTGAGATTTTCCAGCTGAATGCGGAATCGCCCGATGCGCTGATTCTGGCCGACCAGTTTAATTTACAAGCGCACGATACCGTATTCGTCGGTACCGCAGGCGTTACGCAATGGTCCCGTGTGCTGAACCAAATCCTGCCGTCATCGTTCACATCGGTTATGTCGCGTGCGGCTTTCATGGGGATGTGAACGGAGGTACAAGGTTAAAGGTACAAGGTTCAAGGTGTTTTGTCCTTTCACCTTGGACCTTTCCCCTCAACCACTTTTCTTTTCACATAATCGGAATATCGAAAATTATGTATTCACAGAATGAAGCTACTATACAGCTCCCGCCGCCGAATCTGTCCAGGGTTGAGGAACAGGGCGTCAGTATCCGGGATTACGTCGATCTGTTGATCGAAGGCAAAAAAATCATTCTAACGGTGCTGGCGGTTGTGCTGCTGGTTACTACGGCTTACTTGGTGCTTGCGCCGCGCACTTACAAGGCTGACGCGCTGCTGCGGATCGACAAGAACAAGGCGCTGCTCGCTGCTCCGCTACGTAGTGAGGCGAACGCGGCTTCGACTGAAGCCGATAATCCCCGGGCGCAGCGCGAGGTGGAAATTCTCCGCTCGCGTTCGGTGCTCGGCAAGGTGGTGGACGACCTGAACCTGACGGTGGAGTCTTCGCCGTATTATTTCCCGATTATCGGGGAGACGCTGGCCAGACGGCATGATGTTCATGACGGTATCGCCAGTGCGTGGTGGGGATTTGGCCGCTGGGCCTGGGGCGGAGAGAAGCTGAAGATCGCGACTTTCAATGTGCCGGATCGTTACCTGGGCAAAGTGTTTACGCTGATCGCTCTGGAACAAGGCCGCTTTCGCTTGCTTGGGCCTAAGGATCAAGTCCTGGCAGAAGGGCAGGTAGGAGAAGCCCTGACAGCCGATATGGGCGAAGCGATGCCTGCGGTTATCAAGCTTGAAGAACTTGAAGCTCATCCGGGCACTCATTTTGACTTGACCCGTAAAACCTCGCTGGCAGCCATTGAAATCTTGCAAAAAGCGTTTGCCGTCAAAGAGGTTTCGAAGGATACGGATATTCTCAGCGTCGAGCTAAAAGGCCGCAATCCTGAGCAATTGGCTAAATCGGTCAACGACATCGCTACGATTTATGTGAATGCGACCGTCAATTGGGAGTCCGCGGAAGCGTCGCAAAAGCTGGGCTTTCTGGAAAACCAGTTGCCTGTTGTGAAAGAACGCCTGGAAAAAGCGGAGCAGGGCTTGAGCGCTTACCGGCAGCAGCATGGCGCGGTCGACATATCCGCCGAGGCCGAGATACTGCTCAAGCAGGCGGCAGAAATGGAGACTTTAGGCATTCAACTGAAGCAAAAGTACGAAGAGCAGAATCAACATTTGGAAGCCGCTCACCCGGACATGGTTGCGACCAAGGCGCAAATGAAACGCATCGACCAGAAACTGGCGGGCTTGGAGAAACGGATTAAAGATTTGCCGCGCACTCAGCAAAACGTCGTCAGCTTGTCGCGGGATGTGCAAGTCAACACCGAGCTTTACACGTCGTTGTTGAACAGTGCCCAGGAACAGCGCATTGCCGCGGCCGGATCATTAGGCAATTCGCGGATTGTCGATTTTGCGGTGGTTCCGGAAAAACCGTATTGGCCTAAGCCGGGCCTGTTGTTGGCGATTGCTGCGCTGCTGGGCTTGAGCGCGGGCTCGGCGCTGGTGTTCCTCAGACACTCGTTGCAACGCCATGATAATTATCCGGCCTTGCTCGAATATCAGGTGGGCTTGCCGCTTTACGCCGCGATTCCGCATAGTAAAAAGCAGCGCCGCCTGGCGCGCCTGATGGATCAGGGCAAGGATCGCGAACCAGGCATTTTGGTCAGCCAGGACCCGCTCGATATTTCGGTGGAATCGTTGCGAGGCCTGCGCACGACCCTCGAAGCGACGCTGGCCAGCGACGCGAGCCAGGTGATTATGGTCAGCAGTCCGGCGCCGGGCATGGGTAAATCCTTTGTCAGCACGAATCTGTCCGCATTGCTGGCGAGTATCAAAAAACGCGTGTTGGTCATCGATGCCGATATGCGCAACGGTCGACTACATGAAACGTTCTTTGTCGATAAGCAACCGGGGCTTTCCGATCTGTTGTCAGGGAGAGCGACGCTGGGCGAGGTGATCATCAGCCTGCCCGATATCGGCGTGGACTTGATACCGCGCGGAAGCATGGCGCTGAATCCTGCGGAGTTGCTGGTGCTGGGACATCTGGACGAGACGCTTGAGCAGCTGAAGAGTTTTTACAACCATATCGTGATCGATTCGCCGCCGATTTTGGGTGCGACGGATGCCGCAATCATCGGCAAGCATGCCGATGCGACGTTCCTGGTCGTCAAGGAAGGCCGCTACACGGCGCAGGAATTGGAAGTCAGTTTCAGGCGTTTCCAGCAGGTCGGCGTCAAACCGAACGGCTTCATTATCAACGATATGAAGGAAGGTTCGTCGTACTATCCTTATTACGGTTACGCCTACAATCGCCCGGATATGGAGCTTAAGGGGCAGTCGGTATTTATGGCCGGCTATCAGGCCGTCGGCGACTGGTTGGGAAAACGCCAGGACCGCGGTGACTATCTGATCGATTCAGAGGTTGTCGACGACTCGGACGATAAGGTGCAGGCGTAAGATGATATTGCGCTTCGAAAAAGACTTGCCGATTCTGATGTTCGCGTTGGTCAGCGCGTCGACGCTGGCTTCGCTGCCGCAGGTCGAGTCGGCCTGGACAGGCGTGAAGGAAGTTTACGGCGAACAGGATTTCGGTTTGCGTATCCTTCGTGAGGTGATGCTGTTGGTGCTGGTCGCGTATGCGTTTTTCGAGCCGCGCTTGCGGAACGGAGCATTGTCCAGCACGGTGTTAGCTTTTTTGGGCGTTGTTGCAACTTATGTGTTGTTTGAGATCGGCTACGCGCTGTATCTGGATTTACCGTTCGTCGTGCCGATGGCCGGGCTGCGCGTTTTTGAATACTTGCCGCTGGCGTTAATCGGCTTCGTGACCAGCCGCTTGGGCGCAGGCGACTATATTATCAGCCGCTTTGCGCATTATCTTCGTTATTACATTGCCCTGCAGGCGGTGTTGGCGATAGCACAAGCCTTATGGGCGCCGCCTTTGTTCGGTGTTTCGTTTCTGGGCGGCGGCCGGCCGTTCGGAACTTTTGTCAGTCCCAACTTGTTCGGTGCGACGATGGCGACCTGCGCGTTGCTGTTCTCGCTGGTCCCGGCTATGGGCAAGTGGGTGGCGGCCAGCGTATTCCTGGCTTTGCTGAGCGGTTCGCGGACCGCATTCATCAGCGCTTTATTAGTCGTGTATTTCCAGGTTTATGCGCTGCTTCGCCCGCGCGATCGCTGGGCTTTGGTGATGCCTGCGCCGGTACTTGCGGTGGGTTCGCTGTTGTTGGCGTCAAGCCCATTGCTCAGCGGACGCGATGACGCCGATCCAACTCAAGACGGCCGGATAGATTTGTGGCAACGGGTGTTTTCGGAACAAGTGCATGGACCTGCGGATGTGCTGTTCGGCTGGGGGCTGGGGCTAAGTTCCAACACCATCAATATTCTTTATGGCGCTGAGCATTTTCCGGGACAGTTCGATTCGGACAGCCTTTATTTATTCCTGATGAACGGTTACGGGCTGATCGGTTTGCTGGCGTATCTGCTGTTTTTATGGATAACGACAAGGATGTCTGTTCATGCCAATAAAGGCTTGGTCGTGATGTTCATCTTCGTCGCCGGACTGACCTTCAACATGTGGGAGTATTTTCCGCAAAACGCGGTGCTGATGTATCTGTGGGGCATGGTATTGGGGACGGGGCTGCAACCGGAAGCCTCTCCATTGGCGAATGAACGAATATTCAGACCTTCCAGGTTTTAAAAACCTGGATAGCGGTGCGGACTGATTAATTGAGATGTCTATGAGCGGTCTATTAAAAGAAAAACAATTATTCGGCGACGCGTTTTGGGCGCTGTTTGGACAATTGGCGTCGGCGATTGCCTCGCTGGCCGGTACTCGAATCCTGACCGAACTGGTAACGCCCGATATTTACGGTCAGGTCGCGTTGCTGAACGGTTTTGTGGCGCTGGGCGTTACGTTGTTTTCTTATCCTTTTATTTGCGCGGGCATGAGGATTTTGCCGGAGTGCCTGAATAAAGGTGAACAGGCCGTTTTATATGCTGTTGTGGCAAGGCTGACTGTTCGCATCACCGCCGTGGCGATAGCTTTGCTGGTACTGGGCGGCGGCCTATACAGTTATTTTTCAAACAGCGATTTCTGGATGTTTATGCTGGTGGGCGCTCTGTTAATGGTCACCGTTCGGCGTGAACTGGGCATTCAATTACTGATCGGCCAGCGTAAACAACGTGGCGCAAGCCTGTGGCAGACCAGTGACAGTATTTTGCGGCCATCGTTGGCGATTGCGTTGGTGATGTGGGGCGGGCAAAAGGTGGAGTGGGTGCTGCTGGGTTACATCGCCGCAAGCGTGCTTTCGAATACGATTTGGTCGTTAGCGCTGGGCGCTAAACCCGACAGCAAGCGTTCGATCATCACTCGTAATTTCGGAACCGATGTGTGGGCTTATGCGTTGCCTCTGATCCCGATGGAATTGATATTTTGGGTGAACGGTCTGGGCGACCGGTATGTGATCGGCTATTTGATGACGGCTGCGGAGGTCGGTTTATATGCAGCGACTTACACGATCGTCAACGAGGCGTTTAATCGTAGTGCAATGGTTTTGTTACGGACTTTTCAGCCGGTTTATTTTCAGCACTATGCCCAATACCGGGTTAGGGAAGGGTTCAGGATTTTATGGATATGGATAGGGTGCGTTGTTGCTTTAGGGATTATTGGCGTGTTGCTCGTGCTGGTTACCAAGGACTGGGTGGCGGCTATGGTGTTGGCAAAATCCTATCATTCGGCGATTGAGTTGATGCCGGCCATCGCGATTGGCTGTGCGCTGCATGCATTCGGAACCGTCGTCGCTCAACCGTTGTTGGCCGCTAAACGGACGCGGGTGTTATTGCTGGGGCGCGTTTGCGGAGCGGTGACGGCTGCGATCAGCATTCCATTGATGGTGGCGGATTTCGGCTTGCTCGGTGCAGCTATGGCCAATCCTGTTTATTTTGGCGTTGAGGCGCTGGTTTTAGCCATGTTGGCCAAGCCTTGGCGGAATATCGATATTGAGGATCAGGCTGCAACAGACCAACCTGATCAGAAAGCGTCAGAGTCAAGGGTTACGGTCTGACGGTTATACCGGTCATTAAGAGAAGAAATATTTTTAAACCGACTCATTAGTCAATAGGTTATCAAAGTAAGGATAGAAGGAGAAATATTATGGCGTATGCACCAGCAGCTTCGGAAGTTTATGGCGAAATTTTACGGGAATGTGTGGCTTGTGGGGCTCAAAAAATAAGATATTGGCGTCAGAAACACTTCCAATATACGGAAGGCGCCAATCACAAGGAATTTCATATTTATCGTTGTGAATGCTGCGGAACCGGATTTTTAAACCGCCCTCCGCATGTGACATGGTTACAGGCCATTTATCAATACTCAGGCCAGGCATTGACCCAAGAAATAACTTTGGAGGAAGTGCTGGCTAGAGAGGAAGTGTTTCCTAATTGCACGGTCGATGCCGAGCGGATGAGCCATCAAGCCCACTTATTAAACAGTTCAGGTAATGACCGGGCTCTTGATATTGGTTCGGGCTTTGGTTTTTACACGCAGGCGCTAAGAAAAGTAGGTTACAGGACGGTCAGCATCAATCCCGGTCAATATGAAAACGAAGTTTTCAAGAAGTTGAATGGCGATGAGCCGCTGGCCGTGATGTTCGAGAATTACCAGCCTCAACCTCCTGGGCAGTTTGGTGCGGTAATGATGTCCCAGGTTTTGGAGCATCTTCTTGAGCCGGATCATGCCATAAAAAAAGTATCGATGTTGTTAGCGTCAGGCGGTGTTCTGGCTTGCGCAGTGCCTAATTACAACTCGTTTTTAGTCAAGCTGCTGGGCACGAAGGACAATGCCTGTTTATGGGTGCCGGAGCATGTCAATTACTTTACCGAAAGCGGGTTAAGAGCTTTGGTCGAGCGAAACGGCTTTCGCGTCGTTAAGGTCGAGCAAATAACCCGGGTTCCATTCAACTCATTATCCAGGCGGCTACGGCTGAAAGGAAGATCGGCTGCCATCGTTGACGGTTGGACACGGTTTTTACAGGTCCCGTTTGTCAAATTAATGAATTGCTTTGGGCTAGGTATCTATATCAATTTATATGCGGTTAAGAAATAAGAACGGCATTTGATCCACGAAAGACACGAAAAACACGAAAGCAAAGATATGAGAATAAATATGTTGAATTACATCCCCACGTATTTTTTTGATAACGATCTAAAGCTGGATATAGCTACGGACATTTTCGTGTTTTTTGTGCTTTTCGTGGACTAGCTGCTTTTCATAGCTTCATACAAGAGAGACATATGCTGACGATTGTTATTTTGACCAAAAACGAGCAAGCCAATCTGCCGGGCTGTCTGGCGGCTATCCCTGAGCGCTATCCGGTTGTGATTGTGGACTCGGGAAGCACCGATGACACTATTGCCATCGCTGTGAGCCGGGATTGCAGTATTTATACGAATCCCTGGCCCGGCTTTGCCGAGCAACGCAACTTTGCGATCAGGCAATGCGGTATAAACACGCGATGGATATTGTTTGTCGATGCCGACGAAATCTACCCGCAGGCGTTTTACGACTGGTTCGAATCCGGGATGGCGGATGTAGCCGATACCATTGATGTGCTGATGGTGCCGTCGATACTTTATCTTCGCGGCAAGCGCTTAAACCACGCTCCCGGCTATCCGATTTACCACCCAAGACTGGTGCGTAGAGCAACGACCCGCTTTGTCCGCAACCATACCGGGCATGGAGAGGCCGTCGTTAACACCTGCCGGATCGGGTATTCGGCAATTCCTTATGAGCACTATTTCTATCATGGCGAGATCATCGAATGGATGCATAAACATGTCGGTAAAGCCGCGCAAGAAGTGCAGCTCCAGCCGACAACGGATGCAGTGATGACTACACGTGGACGGTTGAGCGTTTTATTGGGGCGATCCTGGCTCAGGATTATTGCCCGTTTTTTATACCATTTCGTATTTCGGGGCGGATTTTTGGACGGAGTTGCAGGACTGGAGTTTGCGCTGATGTTTACCTGGTATGAAGCAACGATCTATTTACAAGCAAAAGCCGGTATTCAGGCGAGGTGATTTACTATGAAAGTTTCGTTGATTTTAGCAACCCTGGGCAGAGACTGGGAGTTGGCTGTTTTGTTGAAGTCTCTGATATACCAAACCTATCAGGATTTTGAGCTGATTATCATCGATCAAAACAAGGACGGCAAAATCGATACCATTGTCGAACCGGCTTACAGTTGCCTGGATGTGAAGCATGTGAAAGTGGACTTTACCGGTAATGCCAGGGCCAGAGACTACGGCATAGGCTTGGCTCAAGGCAGGATCGTCGCGTTTCCGGACGATGATTGCGCCTATCATAAGGATGTGCTGAAAAAAGTGGTCGCCGAGTTTAAAAGGCGGCCAAACATTTCGATTCTGGTGGCGGGTTCGTATGATTTTGCATCCAGCGGATTTAGCGTCGGGGTTAATAGTCACAGCGCACAGTATTTTTCACGCTTCAAAATGATGGGCGTTGAGTTCACGCAATTCTTCGATCGGAAAAAGATTGATCCGAAACAATTCTACCTGGATCACGATTTCGGGATCGGTTCCAAATATTCGGGGGCAGAGGGGTTTGAACTATTGTATCGCTTGCTCCGGTCCGGATGTACGGCGTTTTATAACCCGGAAATAAAGGTTTACCACCCCAACAAAGATCACTACAAACTCGGTACTTCAAGAATGCTGATGTATTCGACCGGCATCGGCGCTTATATCAGGAAATTCGCCAACCAGCAGGATGTATTCATTTTGTATTACATCGCTCGCAAAATGTTCGTTGCGCCGGTCCTGAAAATGCTGCTGGCCCTGGTTCTGTTTAATCGGGAGAAGCTGGCTTATTCCTTTTACAACCTCGTCGGTATTTGGCGGGGGTTTCTGGCGTATGGCAGGTGAGTTTTTGAAAGTTATTATTTACAGTTAGATTCAGGAGAAACGCTATGAATGTAGGCATCGTTACCACGCATATACCTCCGGCTAAAGGTTACGGCGGTGTGTCCGTCACCGCCGGTGTTTTAACCAAAGCTTGGGCGGAACGCGGCCATAAAATGGTGCTGGTCGCATCCGACGAGTCGATCACAGGCCGGCTGCGGCCCGAGCAGGTCTGTCTGGGCGAACAGGTGGACGTCCGGCTTTATCGCTGCTATGGCTTCAGGCGCTGGGGCTTTGGACTAAGCGCTGTTCCCGAACTATTCAAGCTCTGCCTGCAATCACCGGTCGTCTATATCCACGGTATTGCCACCTGGCCGTCGACGCTGGCCGCGGTTTTTTGCAGTCTGTTGCGCCGTCCGTTCATGGTCGCCGTGCATGGCGGCTTGATGCCTGAGCATGTTGACTTGATACGGCGGCGGAAACCGCACAAATGGCTGTACTATCGATGGCTGACTTTTCCGACTCTGCGCCGCGCTATCGCCGTGCATTGCACCAGCGAAACCGAGGCCGAAGGCGTACGCAACGTGCTTGGCGAGGACGCCCGCATACTGCTGGTTCCGAACGGTATCGACAGCGGCGATTTTAACGTCGCCGAATATCCTGCCGGGAAAGGCCTGAAACTTTGCTTTCTGGGACATATTCAGCAGGAAAAAGGCATCAATGCTTTTATCCGGGCATGGTTGAAAGTGCGCAATCCTGATGATCGTCTGGTTGTCGCCGGCAGAAGCGTGGACGGCGATTATTTTGAAGAGTTTCAGGCACTGGTCGAACAGGCTGAAGGCGCTATCAGTTACCGCGGTTATCTGGAACGCGGCGAGGTGGCCGAGTTGCTCGCATCGAGCCATTTTCTGGTGTTGCCGTCAGGATTGGAAGCCGCCGGCGGCATGCGCGAGAACTTCGGCAATGTCGTCGCCGAAGCGATGGCTGCCGGGCGTCCGGTATTGGTCGCCAAAGGTTTGGCATGGGACCATCTGGAATCGCTGGGGGCCGGTTTTGTGTTCGATAGAACCGAGGCTTCGGTTTGTGACGTGCTGCGTAAAGCGCAGGCGCTGGACTGTTCGGGGTGGGAACGGATGTCCCGGAGCGGCCGGCAATATGTTGAACAACAGCTCAACCCGGTCAGGTTGGGTGAGCGTATCTGGCAGGTGTTGAAAAAATCCGCTCAAACCAAGCTGCCGCAATCGCTAAAAGAGGAGACTTCGTTATGAACAAGGTCGGTCTTATCGTACCTACATTAAATGCCGGTGATCTATGGGTATCCTGGCTCAAAGCCTTCGATCAACAGACCCGGAAGCCGGACTGCGTGTTAGTCATCGATTCTTCATCCAGCGATGACACGGTAGCCTTAGCGCGCGCCTATGGTTTTGAGGTAAAGGTGATCCCCAAGCCGGAATTCAATCATGGCGGCACTCGCCAGCTCGGCGTGAATATACTCTCGGCGATGGATATTATTGTCTTCCTGACTCAGGACGCTTTATTGGCCAGTCCCGATGCTATCGAGCGGCTGCTGGTGGCGTTCGATGACCGGCAAGTCGGTGCTGCCTACGGACGGCAGCTTCCGCATCGGGATGCAGGACCGATTGCCGCGCACGCCCGTCTTTTCAATTATCCGGCCGAAAGTCAGTTACGTGGTATAGAAGACCGGATACTCTTTGGCATTAAGTCGGTTTTCATATCCAATTCCTTTGCCGCTTATCGATGCAGTACCCTGATGCAGGTGGGCGGCTTTCCTGCCGGCACTATCATGAATGAAGATACTTATGTCGCCGGAAGAATGCTGGTGTCGGGCTGGAAGGTTGCTTATTGCGCCGATGCCCAAGTTTTCCATTCTCATGATTACGGTTTCCTGGACGAATTTAAGCGTTATTTCGATATCGGGGTTTTTCATAATTACACGGCGTGGCTGCAACAAACATTCGGCCGGGCGTCGGGGGAGGGCTTGCGTTTTGTGATCTCGGAAATGCGTTATCTGGTGAAACGCGCTCCCTGGTTGATTCCGTCCGCGGTGCTGCGGACAGGGCTGAAATGGCTCGGATTTAAGTTGGGGGCATTACATTTGGGATTACCGCGGGCTATTCGTCGTCGTTTTAGCCTGCATAAAGCTTTCTGGCTTCGCGTCGTGCCATGAACCTGTTTTTTGTTACAGGTGGGGCAGTGAAGGCGGACGAATCAGGTCGGAAAGATATAACCTTGTTCCCTGAAAAGTTTGAGGCAAACATCCACCACTAAAGGATCATACATTGTGTTTTTATTCGATGTAATCTCTTCCATCGCTGCATCGACACCGAGTCCGGCACGATAAGGGCGATGCGATACCATGGCTTCGACGACGTCGGCTACCGCCACAATCTTGGCTTCATACAGGATTTCTTTCTCTGTTAAGCCGCTGGGATATCCTGAGCCGTCCAAGCGTTCATGGTGTTGTAAAACCGCTGCAGCAATCGGCCATGGAAAGTTGATGGACTTGAGTATTTCGTAGCCGGTGACCGGGTGCCGCTTGATCAGGTTGAATTCGAGCTCATCCAGCCGACCCGGTTTGCTGAGTATTTCGGCTGGCACCCGAATCTTGCCAATATCATGCACCACGCTGGCCAGTTTGAGTCCCACGATCTGGTCTTCCGTCAGACGCAATTCTTTGGCGATCGCGGTAGCAAGGTGGGCGACGCGACGTTGATGTCCGGCAGTGTAGGGGTCGCGCACTTCGATAGTGGCTGCGATTGCGGTGACGAAATCCAGTAGGCTGCCTTTGAGCTCGCGGGTACGCTCTTCTACCAGATCTTCAAGATGATTGCGTAGCCGGTTAACTTCAAGGTGAGTGCGTACCCGGGCCAGCAGCTCTTCACGTTGGTAAGGCTTGGTGACAAAGTCCACGGCCCCAAGCTCGAAGCCTTGCACTTTTTCTCCCGTTTCAGAAATGGCGCTGACGAAAATGACCGGTACGCCGCAGGTTTTAGGATGCGCCTTAAGCTGCCGACAGACTTCGAAGCCATCCATTCCGGGCATACGAATGTCCAGCAGCACCAGTTCAGGCGGATTGTTGATTGCGGAATGCAAAGCCAGTTCCCCGTTAATCGCAGCACGTACCTCATAGCCTTCTTCATTGAGGATGTCCGACAACAGCTTCAGGGACGCTGGGGTGTCATCGACGGCGAGTATTCTGCCTTTGCTTGTCATAGGGGTCTGGTTAGTTTGTTTGCAACGCTTTCAGGATTGCGGTGTAATCAAAGGTGTCGGCAAGGTGGGAAAGCGTTTTTTGTAATTTCCGGTCGTATGGTTCAATTTGCTGAATGACCTGTGCGATGCGGTTGGTTTCCAAGCTTTCAAGCGCTTCCATCAAGTCGTAACGCAATTCTTCCGGCAATACAGACAACATTTCCGACATGTTTGCCGTGGTCGCCTGTTCCGGTTCAGGCATTCCGTCGTAAATGTATCTTACACCCAACTGCTTGGACATGCATTCGTAAATCTCATTGAAACGGTAGGGTTTACGCACAAAATCATCCATGCCGGCATCGATGCTTTCCGAGCGTTGTTCGATAAAGGCGGATGCGGTAACGGCGACTATTTTCACGTCCTTGCCGCCGGGAAGTTTGCGTATCTGCCGCGTCGCTTCCAGTCCATCCATGACCGGCATGCGGCGGTCCATCCAGATGAAATGCGGATGCCAGCTTTGAAAAAGTTGTATTCCCTGTTCGCCGTTCTCCGCCACTTTGACCTGAAAACCAACTGACTCCATCAATTTGGTCAGCAGCAATTGGTTTTCCAGTTTATCTTCGACGATCAGTATGCGGTAATCGGGCTGTCCGGGCTCCAAACCGATGATGTCGCCTTTTTCGACCTGTTTCGATTGAATAATATCGGCTTCCGTGACTTCGTTGAGCGGCAAATCGATTCTGAATAGCGTGCCTTTGCCAACAGTGCTTTCCAGTTTGATGCCGCCGCCCATTAATTGTACGAATTGGCGTGAGAGACTTAATCCCAACCCGGTTCCCTTGTTATCCCAATGCGAGTTTAGTTGTACGAAAGGCTCGAAGATGCGTTGTTGATCTTCCGGCGCGATGCCGGCGCCGGAATCCTCAATTTCAATCATTAGATGCGAGAAGCTGTTTTGGCGCGTGCCCAAGCGCAGGGTGACGCCGCCTTGCTCGGTAAATTTGATCGAATTCCCGATCAGGTTAATCAGCACCTGGCGCAAGCGGGCTTCGTCTCCGACAATATAGCGAGGGAAGTACGACGACTGGTCGGTCAACAGGCGCAAGCCTTTTTCCCCCGCGCGTATCAGCATCATGTCGGTTACATCCCGCACCATGGCGCCCAAGTCGAACGGAGCGTTTTCAAGCTGCAATCGTCCTGCTTCGATCTTGGCCATTTCCAGCACGTCATTGATCAGTGTCAGCAGGTGCTCGCCGCTACGGTTGATAATGTCGAGATTCTGCCGGTGATTCTCCGGTAGCAGAGCATCTTTACGCATCAGGTTCGAGAAACCGAGAATCGCATTCAACGGGGTGCGCAACTCGTGGCTCATGCTGGAAAGAAACACGCTTTTTGCCTGGTTCGCGGCTTCTGCCGCATTACGGGCTAATACCAAGTCTTCAGTGCGTTGCTGCACTTCCTCTTCGAGATGGTCTTTGTAGCGTCTAAGCTCTTCGGCGTTTCGCTTGTGTTCGGTGATGTCCCTGGTTATGGTCGATATTCCGATGGTATTCCCTGAAGCGTCCTTGATCGGGGAAAGCGTGATGGCGACATGAATCAAGACCCCATCCTTGCGAATTCTTTCCGACTCGTGGTTCACCACGACTTCGCCTGTTCGGATTTTCTCCAACAATTCGTCGACCTCGGCATGCAGCGATAGCGGGGCCAGTATCGAAACAGGTTTCCCTAAGATCTCTTCGGCACTATAGCCGTAAATTTTTTCGGCGCTTTTGTTCCAGTGACTGATGATGCCATCCGGCGTTTTGCCGATAATCGCATCGTTGGAAAATTCCACAATCGCAGCCAATTGGATGCGAGTCGCTTCCGCTTGCTTTAGCTCGATGCGGGCACGGAGAACGGTGATGCCGAATGCCAGATCGCCGGCGAGCTCTTCCAGCAGCCGTATTTCGTCTAGGGTAAAGGTGTTGGGTTCGGTCGAATAGATGGTGAGTACGCCGAACACGCTGGCGTCCTGATTGCTGAGGGGCAGAGCGATACAGGAACGATAACCGCGCTGTAAGGCATTTTCACGCCAAAGGATAGTTCGAGGATCGGTTTCGAAGTCCTGAATGCAAGTGGCGGCTCCGCTACGCACGGCTGTGCCGGTGGGGCCATGTCCGCGTTCCGTATCGGCCCATGTTAAGTTTGCGAGCGCTAGATAGCCGTCCTCGACTCCGGCCCAGGCCACAGGTCGTATGGATTTGGCGTCATCGTGTTCGGCATAGCCAACCCAGGCCATGCGGTAACCGGCTTTGTCGCAAATCAGGTGGCAGATTTCATTCAGCAATGCCTGCTCGTCCTCTGCCCGCATCAGTGTTTGATTGCAGTTGCTGATGGCCTGTAGTTCGCGATTCAAGTGCTGTAGGCTTTCTTCCACCCGTTTACGCTCGGCAATTTCTACATGCAGATGATCGTTTGCTTTGGCCAGGCTGACGTAGGGGTATTCAATCGAACTGGTAAAAATGCCTATATAAATCAGGTAGAACGCTACGATTTTGTAGACATGCCCCAAGCCGTTGTAACTGTCGAACGCACTCTTATAGAAAGCGAACACCAATTCACTGAAAATCGAAACGATGAATGCAGCCAAATAGTAAAGCAGCAGCCGGTTGCCGGTTTTCGACATGCGGCGCCAGTAGGCGACTGTTGTGAACAGCAACAACACAATAATCAGGTATTCGGAATTTTTCTTAAAAGGAGTTTGGCCGATGCCCGGCACGAACGCGGCAGGCATGTATTCAGGAAAGAAAATGACGATGGTGAACGTCAACGCGGAAATCGCCAATGCCGCTGCTAATAATAACGTTTTCGGCAACCATCGCTTTGGCGTCCCGATGTAGATGAAAGCGCTGGTTAGGAAGACTAAGGCTGAAAACAACCTGACTAAAACCCAAAAGCGCGCGGCCTTATCAACCGAGTTGGGAGTAAAAAAATCCGGCATGCCCAAATAGCTCAGGGTATGCATGAAATCCACCAAGCCTACGACAAGAAAAGCCGTACTGAGGATCAGGGCATGATAATCGCGCGATTGGTTATAAGCGAACCAACCCACGCCAAAAATCGACAGCGAAACCATTACGCTGAAGAATTCGGCTACGTTATGGAATACCAGATAGGAAGTGGCATCCATGACCCCGTAAAAGTGTGCCGGGAATAACGCTACCAGCAGGAACGGTAATGCAGAGCCTATAACGGTTAGAGCTAAAATAAAGGATGGCGAGCATTGATCAAATATTTTTTGCATTATTCAACTTCCCCTTAGCTGTTTTGCCGCGCCCGGTTAGCGGCCATCCGGTTTTTATTCTGGTCAGGCGCAAGATGCATGCTTATTCCGTTTAGCCCAGAAAGCTCGAAAAACAGTAAGTGACATCAGTTGTGCGTGTCCGCCGGCTCTTGACGGTTAATGGCTAGTGAGAGTAATCTGGAAATTCAATCCGGCGGCTATTTCCCGGAGCGTCGATGTTTCTACAGACAGCAATCAGGCATGCCAAACACATTCAAAGTATATCTTTTTACATTATCGGTATCCACTTTAGCAGCCTGCTCCAGTCCGGGTAACGGATTTCACAAGAATATTAACGGCCACAGCGAAACCGGCCGACCCGCATTGCACGCAATCTACGATGATCGTTTGCACACATTGATGGGCAAGATGGATGCCTTGATGCAGGATCGCTTTATGACCCAGCCTGAGTTGGATCAGGAACGGCGTAAATATGCGCAAAGCGTTGCCGATAGTGCGGAGAATATGCAGCAAACCGTCGGTAAAATTATCGATACAATGCCCGCGTTGCAATTAAGCGATAGCGAACGTCCAACATTCCTGGCATTGGCGCAAAAATTATCGGAACAGTCCCGCTTGTTAAAGGAGCAGGCCCTGCTCAATCATATCGATGCCCTTGACGATATTGTCCACCAAATTAATATGACCTGCAGTTCCTGCCACACGCTGTTCAGAAAATTGCCAAATAAATAAGTCTAAATAAATATTATGAATATCAGGCCGGAAACATTGCCTTTAATGGCTGTCGGTAAAATGCAGGCTATCCGTTCCTCGCACTTTTCCTTCTACGGCACGGTAAACAGGCGTCGAAAGGGAGAATTTATTCGCTCCGGGGCCTCAGGCAGAGATTGTTTAGCTTTTCTGCTGGGTATAGTGTGCATGTTACTTAGCCAACAGCTTGAGGCGAACGACGAAATGCTGGAGATGCTCAAGGAAATGAGGTCCGAGATTAGAGCGCTGAAATCGCAGTCCGAGCAGGCAAATGCCCGAATTGTCGATTTGGAACGCCAGCTTGAGCAGCAACGCCGGCAAAATGCTCAACAGGTTTCCGCCCAACCGTTGATCGAAAGTAAACCGGTTGCGCCGGCCCCGGCCCCGGCAAGCGTCATCACAGCCGATTCAGAACCGGTCGATAAACAAGCGGTGACAGTTGGCGATATTAAAGGTACTTTCAAGATTCCAGGCACGGACACTTCCTTAGGCCTGGGCGGTCACGTCAAAGTCGATGCCCTGCTTAACAGCGTTAGCGCCGGCCGCGATAGAATTGGCGATCAACAGACTTTTTATTCGCAGATTCCGGTCGGCGGCGCGCCCGGCGAGCATAGCCAGATCAGCTTTATCGCCAAAGATACCCGGCTATGGTTAAAGTCTTTTACGCCCAGCAAGTTTGGCGATGTGAACACTTATGTCGAGTTCGACTTTTATGGCGATCCCGCCATCTCCACGTATGCGGCAAGACTGCGGCATGGTTACGGCTCTTTCGGTAATTTGATGGCCGGCCAGACTTGGACGACTTTTCTGAATACCTCCGCGATAGCCGATCATATCGATACCGGCAATTCCGCTGGCTCAATATTCCATTGGCGTCAACCGATGATACGGTGGACGCAGCCTTTCACTTGGCGGGGTGTGCCGATGGATATGCAAGCCGCTCTGGAATCGCCGCGCACGCGTGTCTGGGTGCCTACCAGCATAGAAAATTTAGCTAACACGTCGATTACCAACCCCAATCTCGACAACTATTTTATTTCTCCGAATGCCGACCGTTATCCCGACCTGATAGCGAGGCTTAATTTCAATCCTGCCTGGGGAAGTATTTCACTGGCGGCGCTAGGCAGACAGGTGCATTACACAAACGGCGCAGCCGGCAGGCAAGCCAGCGCTTGGGGAGGTGATATCAGCCTGGCCGGCAGAGTCGACAGTTTCGATTTGGATAATTTTCGCTTCATGATGCATATCGGCAAAGGCGCGAGCCGCTATATCAGCACGGTCAATACGTTTGAAGATGCGGCAATCGCGACCGACGGCCACATGGAACTGGTCAAAACTTACGGCGGCATGATCTCTTATCAACATTGGTGGTCCAAACAATGGCGTTCAAACCTGACATACGGTTATACCGGATCGGATCATCCATCATGGGTGCCCGGCATATTGAATCGTCAGGTACAATCCATTCATGCCAATCTGTTATGGAGTCCGGTCAGCCAGACTATGATGGGAGTCGAGTATATTTTTGCCGAGCGAGAGTTGTTAAACGGACTCAGCGGTGATTTGCACCGTATCCAGTTTTCGGCGCGTTATAGTTTTTAGAGTTAGGCTGCGAGTTGATGTCGCGGTCACTTCAATCATTTACTGAAAGCTCCTAAGCGCGTCCACAACATGCGATTAGCTTGTTTTTGTATTACTTTAAAATCCACGCGGTAATTTTCCATCTCAGGATTGACACTTTCTTTGCGCACAAAGTCAGGCGATTGCATTGATCTACGGCTTATTACGCTCGGTTGCCCAAGTCGTTGCCAACCGCTGTGTTATGACGTAAAGCACCGGTACGAAAGGGATTGCCAATAGCGTTGAAGACAGCATGCCGCCAAAAACCACGGTACCGATGGCCTGTTGGCTGGCTGCGCCCGCTCCCGAAGCACCCAATAACGGCACGACACCCAGGATAAAGGCAAACGATGTCATCACAATAGGCCGAAAGCGCCGACGAGTCGCTTCTACCGCGGCATCCGCCGCAGACTTGCCTTCGGCTTGCAGTTGCCGGGCAAATTCAACGATAAGAATCGCATTCTTACAAGCCAGGCCGATCATTAAGATCAGACCGACCTGGGTATAAAGATTATTATCAAAATCCCGCATCATTAAAGCCAACAGCACACCCACCAGGGCCATCGGCACGACCAGCACCACGGCCAAAGGACTGGTCCAGCTTTCGTACAAAGCCGCGAGCACCATAAACACCAGGGTAATCGACAGCGCATAAATAAAATAAGCTTGATTGCCGACCTGCTTTTCCTGATAAGACGTTGCCGTCCAGTCGAAACCAATCCCTTTGGGTAAAGTTTTATTGGATACTTGCTCCATCAAATTCAGCGCTTGTCCCGAGCTGAATCCTGGAGCGGCAGCGCCATATATTTGCGCCGCCGGGTAAAGATTGTAGCGTAGCACCAGCTCGGCACCGACAGTCCGATTGACTTCCAGCAGGGTGCCAAGCGGCACCATTTCGCCTTGCCCATTCCGGACATAAAGGTTTTTGATGTCTTCCGGCTGCGCACGGAACGGCGCATCGGCCTGAACATAAACCTGGAACACTTGGTTGAATTTGTTAAACAGATTCACAAACGACGATCCCAGATAAGTCTGCAATGTCGAGAATACGTTGTTCAGCGGAATATTCAGCGACTCCGCCTTGGTTCTATCAATATCAAGAAAAAGCTGCGGACTGCGCGCATTGAAAGTAGAGATTAAATTTCGCAAACCGGATTGGGAGTTGCCCACGCGAATGACCTCATCAACCGCTTTTTGTAACTCGGCAAGTCCCAGGCTTTGGCGGTCTTCGATCATCAACTGGAAGCCGCCTCCCTGTCCAAGTCCGCGAATCGGCGGAGGCACCAGAACAAGGGAGCCGGATTCTTCAATAGCCGATAGATCGCGGCGCAGGTTGGCGGTAATCGCGTCCTGATTCAAATCCGTCCCGCGTTTTTTCCAATCTTCAAAAACAATAAATGTAGTAACGATGTTAGAAACATTGGCTGCGTCCAGTATCGACAGTCCGCCAATAGTCACCCATGCTTCCACACCTTGAGTTTTATGAAGAATATCATTCAGTGCCTTGGTCGCGGCAATCACCCGAGGCTGCGAAGAAGCATCCGGAAGCTTGGTGATAACCATCGCATAGCCCTGGTCTTCGGTCGGTAAAAATCCGGTCGGGTGATAAGCAAATTTCCACACGCTGACAGCGATGATCAGCACATATAACAAAACCATCGCGACAGCCCTCTGCACCATCCAGCTAACCAGACGCACATAAGCATCTTCAAACCAGGCATAAGCTTTGTTAAAGCCGCGGAAAAACCAATTGGGTTGCTTATGATGTTGAGCCGGACGCAGCCACAAAGCGCATTGGGCCGGTTTAAGCGTCAGTGCATTAATCGCGCTGATGATGGCCGTGGATGCAATAACTAACGCGAACTGACGAAACAACTGTCCGGTGATGCCTGGAAGAAAAGCCGCCGGCAGGAACACCGAAGTCAGCACCAGCGTAATGCCCATGATCGGCCCGGTGATTTCCTGCATTGCTTTGATCGTTGCTTCTTTCGGAGCCATGCCTTGCTCGATATGGAACGAGGCGTTTTCGACGATCACAATCGCATCGTCGACGACAATGCCAATTGCCAGAATCAGCGCGAACAGCGTCAACAGGTTGATGCCGAAACCGAGCATGGCCATCGCCGCAAACGCGCCAATCAGCGTGACCGGCACCGTCGTTGCCGGTACCAACGTGGCCCGCCAACTCTGCAAAAATACCACGACCACGATCAGCACCAGTACGCCGGCCTCGAACAAGGTGATGTAGACATCGTGTATCGCACTACGGACAAACTTCGTGGTGTCATAGCGAATTTCATAGCTCAGGCCGGGCGGAAAGTCCTTGCTCATAGCCGCCATGGCTTTTTTAACTTCTTCCGCGACACTGAGCGCATTGGCGCCGGGCAACGTAAACACCGGCATTACCGTCGCCTTGTGACCGCTGGCTTCGGAAAAATTGCTGAAACTCTGCCGGCTGAGCTCGACGCGGGCGACATCACGAATCCGCACGATTTGAGCCGACTCGCCGCGGGTGCTTTTAATCACGATATTCTCGAACTGTCCGACATCCTCCAGCCTGCCCATCGCGTTGACAGTGAATTGAAAGGCCTGACTCGGCGGAACCGGAGGGCCGCCCAATTGCCCCGCCACCACTTGCAGGTTTTGGCTTTGGATAGCGTTGATCACATCCTGAGTCGTTAAGCTCAGATAACGAAGTTTTTCCGGATTTAGCCAAACCCTCATGCTGTAAGGTCCGGCGCCCCGCACAGCGATTTGGCCGACACCGGGCAGACGCGCTAAAGGGTTTTGCAGATTGATCACCGCGTAGTTGGAAAGAAAAGTGTCATCGAAGCGGTCGTCTTTCGAAAAAAGTCCCACCACCAACAAAATATCGGTAGAAACTTTTTTTACGTTGATGCCCTGCGGTTGAACCGATGACGGAAGCTGGGGCAAAGCGCTATTGACCAGGTTCTGCACCAGCGATGTGGAGGTATTCAGGTCGGTCCCGACATTGAAGGTGATGGTTAAGGTGTAACTGCCGTCGCTGGCGCTGGTCGATAACATATATAAAGAGTTCTCAACGCCATTGACCGCCTGTTCAATCGGTATGCCGACCGTATTCGCAACCACCTCGGCATTGGCGCCCGGATAGCGGGCCGTCACTTGAATCGTCGGCGGCACAATCGGCGGATATTGCGCCACCGGCAGGTTCATAAAACAAACCATGCCCAAAATGATCGTGATCAGTGCGATAACGTTAGCGAAAATCGGCCTTTCGATAAAGTATTGGGAAATCATCGCTCAGCTTTCCGATTCTCGGATGCGTCGCCGGTCTTTCGTACCGGATTCACCGCATTGCCGGGGATTGCATGTAAAAGCCCGGCCATAATTACCCAATCCCGGTCGCTAACGCCTTCTTCAATGACTTGTTTATCTTCTTCTTTAACACCCAGCTTGACCGGTCGGCGCTCAACGACGTTTTTATCGTTCACTACCAGCAAATATGAGCCCAGCTGGTCATAGCCAATCGCGGTTTCCGGCACCAGTAACGCCATTTTTTCCGAGTTGACGACCAGAACCCGCACCCGAGCAAACAGCCCCGGCAAGATCGTACCGTCGGCATTTGGATAACTGGCGCGCAACAGCAATGTGCCTGTGGTCGGCGTTATCGAAATCGCCGTGAAATCGAGGTATCCGGCATGGGGATAGCCTTCTTCACCGGATAGAGCAAGCTGGGCCGGTATCTTTAATTTTTCAGCTTCGCCCGGTCCGACATTGGTCTGTTTGATAACTTTTAGCAGGTCGGTCTCGTTGATCGTGAAGTAGACGTAGATAGGATCGGTCTGATTGATTTGAGCCAGTGGCGTAAATTCACCTGCACCGACGAGATTGCCGGGGTCTTTGAGCCGACGGTCGATACGTCCGTTAAAAGGAGCGACAACCCTGGTGTAACCTAGCTCCAACTTAGCCAAATCGCGATTCGCTTTGGCGGCTACAACTGCAGCCCTGGCGTTATCGCGCTCGAATCGCCAATTATCGACATCGGTTTGGGCTGCCGCATGTTGCCGATTTAGGTCGCTGAACCTGTCCAGTTCGGTTTGGGCATGGTTGAGACTGGCTTTTTGCTGAAGCACTTGCGCCTCCGCCTGCTTTAGCCGGGCTTGATAAGTGTCCTGTTGAATCAGGAACAACGGCTGGCCCTGTTTTACCCTGTCGCCATCGTGGAATAAGACTTTTTCCAGGTAACCTTGTACGCGCGCGACCAGCTGGACTGAATTGAAAGCTTGGGTGTTACCGGTAAATTCCAAATATTGGCTGACTTGCCGGCGGATGGGTTGGCTAACCGTGACCTCTGGTGGAGGAGGCGGGGCATAGGTATTTTTGTCTTCGCAGCCGGCTGTGTTAAGGATTGTTATCAGCCATATCAGCCATGGAATATTTGCGGGGGTTACAGATCCGGAGTGCAAGCTCTGCTTGTTCTTGCAGGCGAAGCCTGCACTCCAGCTATCAGCTGCTTTCTTAAAGAAAACGTGAATTAGCAAACCGAGCAATCCAGCAAACTTCACCATCTTGGCCAACTAACGCCCGACGGCGTCCGACTATCCGGCGACGGCTGGGCTGCAGGTTTCAAAAGCCCGCCCCAATCGGTACGTAAGGTCATCTGTTTCTTGATCGAGTCGGGCACGACGTCGTTACCCTCGCGAATCTGCCAACCTCCCCCCAGAGCCCGGTACACACCCACGAGGTTATTGGAAATATCTCCCAAAGTGCTGGCAAGATTATCTTGATCGTTTAACAGCGCCTGCTGAGCCGTCAGCACGGTGGTGAAATCGGTAATGCCCTGCCGGTATTGCAATGTCGCCAAATCCAGCGAGCGCTGGGCCGCAGCGGTGCTTTCACCCAATAATTGGGCGCGTTCCTGGGAACGTAAGAATGCCACCAGATTGTCTTCGACTTCCCGTTGCGCGATAAGCACAGTGTTTTGATAATTGACTAACAGCTCCTGTAGTCGTGCATCCTGTACCCGTACCTGATTGGTGATTTGCCCGTAGTTGAAGATGTTCCATTGCAATGCGGGGCCAAAGTTGGCGGTGCGGCTTTTCCATAAAAAGACGTCGCCCAGAGAAAACGAGCCGACATCGCTGGACAATAACCCGAACGTGCCGGTCAGCGAGATAGCCGGATATAGCTCGGCCTTAGTCACGCCGATACTGGCCGATTGAGAAGCCGCCTGCCATTCGGCATGACGAACATCGGGCCGGCGCCTCAACAGTTCAGCAGGTATACCGACGGCTACCTGCACCGGAGGCGATGGGATTTGCGCGGTGCCTGCTAACAAATCGTTCATCCGCTTGGGAGGCATGCCCAGCAAGACGCTAAGCGCATTTTGCTGCTGTCGTAGCCCGATCTCCAGCGTAGGGATCGAAGCCTGCGTGTTAGCCAACACCGTTCTGGCTTGTTCGACGTCGCGTTCGGATGTTGTGCCGCCGTTATAGCGGATCTTTGCAATATTCAGGTTTTCCTTTTGGGTATCGACATTTTGTTTGGCAATACTCAAGCGTTTTTCCAGTGTGCGGATCGTGACATACGCATGCGCGACATCGGCGGTCAGACTGACCAGTGCGTTGTTGTAATCGGCTACCGCAGCCTGAAATCCGGCATCCGCCGATTCGATCGCACGTCGGTATTTGCCCCAAAAATCAATTTCCCAACTGGCGGTAAAGCCCAACTGCGTTTGAGCATAATCGAATATCCTTGAAAAAGCCGCCTGCGAGGCACGCTCACTGAGATGCACTTTGTTCAGAGAGCCGGTTAATTGCTGGTTTTGCGGATAGAAATCGCCGATAGCGATGCCCAATTGAGCGCGGGCTTCGAGTACCCGAACCCCGGCCATACGGATGTTGAGATTGTCGAGATAAGCGCGATCGATTAACCGGTTCAGGACCGGGTCGTTAAATGTTTTCCACCAACTTTGATCGTTCGAGGACGTTGTTTTAAGCCGTTTGTCCTCGGCTTCCAACCACTGGCTCGCTGTTTCGGTAGCAGGAGGGACATAGTCGGGGCCGACCATGCAGCCGGAGAGTAGCAAAACCAATGGCCAAACCGGGTAAAACCGGCGGAGCTTAATGTCCGGTCGCATTATTAACTCCTATCTGTTCAAGCTTGCAGTCCGGCTTGTTAACATAACTGATCGAATTCGGCTACTCAGTGTCATGTCTTCAATCCTCAGGACAGCGCATTTGACTCAACATTGATAATGAAGTATCGCTTGTCTATGAATCGTGATAAATCCGCATGACTACTTACAAACCTTGGATTAATTGATGAATCCGGGTATTTATCGGCCATCGGTATCGATTCACTGATTTTTAGGTTAATGGAAATGCTGAATTTTGAATTGATGTGGATATAATTAAGGAAAAACAAAAAAAAATCATATGCCTAAAGATACCCAGCAGATCGGCTCTTCATTTTCAGCTGCGAGCCCAGCGGTTCGATCTTATGTTTGGATATTTCAAATTGCGGTTTTGGCCGCGGCCTACTTTGTAACCGGCAAACTCGGTACTTTTTTAGCGATTCCTCCTGGCTATGCGACAGCCATTTGGCTGCCTTCGGGCATCGCTTTGGGCGGTATTCTGATTTATGGGTACCGGGCATGGCCGGGCATTCTTCTAGGCTCTTTCCTGGTTAATTTTTCGACTTCATTCGTTTCTAGTTCCCCAACAGAAACACTTATTTCAGCTATGACTACGTTGGTTATCGGCGGTGGAGCAAGTTTGCAAGCTATTGCCGGCGCTTACTTGGTCGGCCGGTTTGCCGGTTTTCCAAACCCGCTTACCCGTGAGAAAGAGGTTTTTTTATTCCTGCTTTATGGCGGATTCTTAAGCGCGCTGGTCAATTCGACTATCGCCGTCTCGACGCTGGTCATTACAGGGAAGATTCCGTCTGCCAATTTTGCGGCTAACTGGGGAACTTGGTGGATGGGGGACATGTTAGGAATATTTATTTTTACACCGCTTGTTTTGGTTTGGGGATTACGTCCCAGCGAATCTTGGCGCAATAGACGCATGGCGATCACTTTTCCGATTGTCGCAATGTTCGCGCTGACAACGGCCGCAGTTTTTTATGAGGCTCAAAACAACAACGAGCGGCTAAAATTTGAGTTCGACCAGCAGGCCATGGAACTGAGCGTCGCACTGGAAAAGTCGATTTTCACGCACTTAAACGTACTCCGTTCTCTCGGCAGTTTTTACGCGGCTTCAACAATGGTCAGCAGGGAAGAATTTCAAACTTTTGTTGCACACACGCTCGATAATTTTCAAGGGATTCAAGCGTTGAGCTGGAATCCCCGAATTTCGGCAGCCGAACGCGAGATATTCGAAAATAGGGCGCGAACGGAAGGTTACCGGGATTTCCAGATAACCGAGAGGAATGCTGATAAACAGCTTATACGGGCAAAGGATCGTCCGGAGTACGTTCCTGTCAATTTCATTGAACCTTATCAAGGCAATGAAACCGCATTAGGTTACGATGGATACTCCGATGCGTTGCGGCGGGAAGCTATTGATAGAGCAAGAGATACCGGAGAAATCACCGCTACGGCCAGGGTTAAGTTAGTTCAGGAACCTGAAAATCAGCATGGGCTTATCGCATTCATGCCGCTTTACCGCAAAGGTTTTCCGCATCGAACGCTGGAAGAGCGGCGCAATAATATTGCCGGCTATATGGTCGCGGCATTCAAGGGGGAGGATATTGTTAACGCGGCGCTCAAAGGCTTGAATCGGGACAGGCTATCCTACCGGCTTATCGACGAGAAAGCGCGGGCTGATGAGCAGTTAATTTTTGCCAGCGATCGGCAACCACTAAAGCCGTTGGTTCTGCAGGAAAACGGGCTTTTCGGAAGAAGTTGTTCTCTGGCAAGCCGTTTAGTCATGCCGGTCGGCGGCCGGGAATGGCTGTTTGAGATCGTGCCGACACAGGACTATTTCGTTCATCAACGCCCTAACCATGAATGGCTGATTTTACTGGTTGGCCTGATCATGACCAGCATGGGTAGCGCATTTGCAATGGTATTTTCCGGTCGTGGAAGTGTGCTTCGGCAACTGGTAGACGAGCGCACCGCGGCATTAGTCCAAAGCGAGGAGCGTTTTCGTTCTACGTTCGAGGGTGCGCCGGTCGGTGTTGTTAACCTGTCATTGGAAGGCTACTTTCTAGCGGTTAATCAGGGATTCTGCGATTTGGTCGGTTACAGCCGTGATGAACTTTTGACGATGACCGTCATGCAACTGACCCACCCGGATTTTCGCCAGGCCGATGCCGGCAGGATCAGACAAATCTTGGCCGGCGAAACTGCCGGATTCAATGTGGAGAAGCAGTATGTACGCAAGGACGGCAGCTTTGCCTGGGGTAATTTATCGGCCACGCTGATCCGTCGTGCCGATGGTTCGCCAGACTATTTTATTGCAGTGATCGAAAATATTGATCATCGTAAGCAGGCGGAAAAGGCGCTGAAGGAGAATGAGGTTTTCAAGCAAGCCATCCTGAATTCAGTCGTTGCCGAAATAGCTGTGCTGGACCGTGATGGCGTTATTCTTGCTGTCAACGAACCTTGGCGGCGTTTTGCGATGGAGAACGGCATTAAACCTGGCGTCGCAGCGGCAAACACCGATGTCGGCACTAATTACCTCGACGTTTGCAACGCGGCCGGTAACGGTTTTTCCACGGATGGCGCCCTGAAAGCTTACTATGGCATCCGTGCTGTATTGGACGGTCATTTATCCAGCTTCAGCATGGAATATCCATGCCATTCACTGCAACAACAACGCTGGTTCAATATGAGTGTCACCCCTCTAGGAGATACCGGGCAAGACGGCGTGGTTATCACCCACTTGAATATCACTGTTCGGAAGCAGGCAGAGGAACTGTTGCGTATCGCTGCTATCGCGTTTGAATGTCAGGAAGGCATTATGGTGATGGATGCGAATTTAAAAATTTTGCGGGTCAACCGGGCCTTCGCACAGATTACGGGCTACTCACAGCAAGAAGTTGAAGGAAAAACGGCAGCCATTCTCAGGTCGGATCGGCATCCCGCTTCCTTTTACGACGCCGTCTGGAATGAAGCTAAGACTATCGGGGCATGGCAAGGCGAATTATGGCAGCGGCGTAAAAAAGGCGAGGATTATCCGGGGCAAGTCATGATTACGGCCGTTAGGGATGAGGGTGGTCATGTCACTCATTATGTCGGCAATATCGCCGATGCGACTAACAGCAAGTTGCATGAGCAACAGCGCCTGTTCGACGAGGCCGCGCATCGCAACATACTGGTGCGTGAAGTGCATCACCGCATCAAGAATAATCTACAGGGCATTACCGGCATATTGAGCCAGTTTGCCGAAACACATCTCGAGATGAGCGATCCGATCAATCAAGCGATCAGCCAAGTACAGAGTATTTCCGTCATACACGGATTGCAAGGCCGTAGCGTTATGTCCGTTGTGAGGATGTGCGAATTGATTGTTGCGATAGTCGCAGGCATTGAATCGATGTGTCAAAAAAACATTGCTGTTGAAATTCCCGATGATTGGGTGCCTTGTATTGTTAGCGAGGCGGAAGCGGTGCCTTTGGCGTTGGTATTGAATGAGCTGATCTGGAATGCGATCAAACATGGCGGGGCGGAAGAGCAAGTCAAAATTATGCTTAGCCATGGGCCGCACCTACATTCGATCCAAATGACGATCCATAATACCGGCCGGATTCCGGACGAATTCGGGTTGGACGAGATGAGCGCTTTCGGCACCGGTTTACAGTTAGTTTCATCGCTACTGCCGCGAGTAGGCGCCATGCTGACCTGGTCGCAACAAGGCGATATCGTAGCTACCACACTGGGTTTGGAAGAGCCCATCATTCAACGCGAACCTTCTATCTCGAATGCCTATGAATCCTGACAAAATTACCAAACACAGCCTTTTGCTGGTTGACGACGAGCGTCTGGTGCTGGCGACTCTTGGTCAAGGCTTGAACAGAGCCGGCTATGTTGTCAGTAGCGCAGAATCCGTGGATGATGCGGAAGCGTTGCTGGCGAGCGGCGAACGACCGGATTTGGCCATCCTCGATGTCAGCATGCCTGGCCGGAGTGGGCTGGAACTGGCTGAGCGGCTACATTCATTCGACCATATTCCGTTCATGCTGCTGACTGCCTACAGCGATCAGGAGATCGTTCAACAAGCAACCGCAAGCGGTGCGCTGGGTTATCTGGTGAAACCGGTCGATACGCGGCAACTGGTACCGACGATTGAAGCGGCTCTGGCCCGTGCCGCAGAGCTCCAGGGGCTGCGGACAACCGGGCAGCAGTTGCAAAATGCGCTTAATAGCGAGCGTGAAATCAGCATTGCCATAGGCATCACGATGGTGCAATACCGGCTTGGGCGTAAGGCCGCTTTTGAGTTACTACGTAAAACAGCGCGTAATCAGCGCCGGAAATTGGCGGAACTTGCGGTCGATATTATTAAGGCGAGTGAAGCACTGAACCTTGGCAGCTAGTAAAAATTGTTTGATTTTGGAATCTATGTAAGATATAACTTACATCAAGATTTCGGTTTGCCCCTGACCCTTGCACCGAATCTTTGAGGCCCAGAACACGCCTCGTTAAGCTGCCCGTATCAACGGGAATTGACGACAAATGCCCAAAAGGCAGGAGATGTGCGTGTTCATTCATTTTACAACCGGTGTTCCCGGTCAAAATTTCCATTCCCCGATTAATACAGCCTTGACAGTTTGCTGTTTGACTACAGTTGCCTGTGCCTATGGTTCGGCGGTGTGGTCATGTACGTGCATAATTGCAGGCAATCTCTATTCCTTCCATTTCATTCCACCCGCATTAATCTGAGCGAGGTGGGAGTATGACGCAAGTTTTCGAATTCCCGGGCGGGAACGAATGGTTAAAGGATATCTTCGCTGCCGGTTGGACGCCGAAGTTGACCTGGCTGTATGTACTTTCCGATGTGCCGCTCGTGCTGTTCTACGGCGGCGTTTTTTCCGCACTTATTTATCTCGTTTCTGATCGCAAGGGCCAGAGATTTTGTTGGCTCTATCGGCTTCTTGGCGTTTTTTTGCTGATATGCGGAGCGACTCATTTAGTATCGGCCGTGCTGATGTGGCAATTTCTGTATTGGCCGGATGCCGGCACGAAAGCCGTTGCGGCCATCGTCTTTATCATCACGGCGATTGTTTTGGCTCGAATAATTCCTCAAGTTTTATATTTACCGATTCCGGTGGAATTGGAAAACAAGGCTGAACAGTCTCAGCCGGCGTTGCACAAGATGGAGGCCAAACTGCAGGCGTTGAATACGCAGTTCAGCGCTTTAATAGAGACAATTCCCGATGCTGTTTTTTTAAAAGACGGCGAAGGCCGCCTGATCATTGCCAACGGAGCCGCCAAGCGCCTTTTCAAGCTGAATAGTATTTACTGGAAAGGTAAGACGAATCTTGAACTCGCCGCGCTATATCCGGAGTTGAGCGCGATACAGACAACAGGCTTTATCAATGATGACGCAGCCTGGAATAAACGCGAATTGCATGTTGACGAAGATTGCGGCGTTGAAGATGAAGCGGGCTATTATCGCCAGTTCTCTGTGCGTAAGGCACCTTTTTTCAATGAAAACGGAGACCGTCAAGGGATGGTCGTCATCGGCTGCGATAAAACCGATCTCTGGAGGGCCGAGCAGGAGCTTCGTATTGCGGCTATAACCATCGAGTCGCAAGAGGGCATCATTGTTACCGATGCCAATAAACGTATCTTACGCGTCAACAGTGCTTTTACTCGGCTTACCGGATACCGTGCCGAAGAAGTGCTCGGCAAAACGCCGGCTATGCTGAAGTCCGGCCGCCATAATGAGACTTTCTATAAAGCCATGTCGGAGAAATTGAGGCAGGAAAAATACTGGCAAGGGGAAATATGGGATCGGCGTAAAAACGGCGAAATTTATCCTAAGTGGCTCACCATTAGCGCAGTGATCGATCCTGCCGGACAAGTCAGCCATTACGTTGGCGCATTTACCGACCTGAGTGAGCACAAGGACGCGGAGGCCGCGATTCATCGCCTGGCATTTTACGATCCGCTGACCGATCTGCCCAATCGAAGATTCCTTAACGAACGATTGGCGCTGGCAATGTCCACCAGCAGCCGTAACCACCGCTTTGTTGCGATTGTCATGATTGACCTTGATAACTTCAAGGCCATTAATGATACCAAGGGCCACGGCATTGGCGACCAGTTACTGATTAAAGTGGCTGATAGGTTGAAGGCCTGTGTACGTCAAGGCGATACTTTGTCGCGGTTGGGCGGCGACGAGTTCGTTGTTGTGCTGGAAAACCTGAATATAGAGAGGAGCCGGGCTGTTGCACAGGCACAAGGAGTGGCTGCAAAAATCCTGAACGCAATAAAACAGCCGTACTTGTTGGATGAATATAAACACTACACTTCAGCCAGCATCGGTGTCAGCCTGTTCGTAAATCATGACGCCGCCAGCGAGGAAATACTCAAGCAAGCCGATGCCGCTATGTATCAGGCCAAAAATGCCGGGCGCAATACCATACGTTTATTTGATCCGCACATGCAGGCGTCGCTGGAGTCGCGCATGTTGTTGGAATCGGAGCTACGCCATGCCTTGACGCAAAATCAGTTCCAACTTTATTACCAGATTCAGGTAGATAACGCCGGTCATGTACTCGGTGCGGAAGCCCTGCTACGGTGGGAACATCCGCAACAAGGACAAATTTCTCCTGCCCAGTTTATTCCGCTGGCCGAGGAGTCCGGGTTAATTTTGGCGATTGGCGATTGGGTATTACACACTGCTTGCAATCAGCTCAAACAATGGGCGGACAACCCGCTTACAAGAGACTTGAATCTTGCCGTCAATGTCAGTGTTTATCAGTTTAACCAGCCGGGCTTCGTTAACCAGTTGTGCAAGATATTGATACAAACAGGCGCCAACGCAGCGCGGCTTAAGTTGGAGTTAACCGAGAGCCTGTTAATGCAAAACGTTACTGAAACCATTGAAAAAATGGAGACGTTGAAACAGCTTGGCATCCGGTTTTCAATGGATGATTTTGGCACCGGCTATTCCTCGTTAAGTTACTTGAAGAATTTGCCCATCACCCAACTGAAAATCGATCAATCCTTTGTGCGCGACATCATTGTAGAGCCGAGTGACGCCGTTATCGTGCAAACCATTATCGGTATGGCTAATAATCTTGGGATTAATGTGATAGCCGAGGGCGTGGAGACCGAGGAACAACGCGCTTGCCTGGAAGACCAGGGCTGCCTTGCCTATCAGGGGTATTTGTTTGGCAAACCTGTTCCGCTGGATCAGTTTGAAATATTGATCGGTAAAGTTACAGAACAGAGCGGCATGTCATATGACCGTAAACAGCCGCTTTCGAGATAAATCTACAGTATTAGTCCTGATCGAGATAACTTATGAAAATTAATATGCCGGTAACCGATGTCGAGTACATCCTCACAGACAATGACTCCCTCGTTTCCAAGACCGATCTTAAGGGAATAATCACCTATATTAACGACGATTTTCTCAGGGTGAGCGGATTCCCCAAGCACGAGCTGATCGGTGTACCACATAACATCGTGCGCCACCCGGACATGCCGCCGGAAGCGTTTGCCGATATGTGGCAAACCTTGCAACAGCAACGGCCCTGGACCGGACTGGTCAAGAACCGCTGCAAGAACGGCGATTTTTACTGGGTGCTAACCAATGCCACGCCTTTTTATGAAGAGGATCGCTTAGCCGGTTATATGTCGGTCCGCAGCAAGCCCAGCCGCGAACAAATCATCACGGCCGATAACGCCTACCGGCTGTTTAGGGAAGGTAAAGCCGGCAACCTGAAAATCCGGGACGGCAAAATCGTTTCCTCGTTCCTCGTGAGAAAACTGAACCCGTTCAAGAACGCGACCATCAAAAGCCGTTTGATTAACATGATCGGCCTGTTGAGCTTACTGATGGTGATCGTCGGCGGCTTGGGCTTGCACGGCATGACGAAGGCCAATGAAGGACTGCGCACCGTGTATCAGGATCGCACCGTGCCGATGAGCCGGATTTCCACAATCAAGGAACTGATGCTGATCAACCAATTGAGAGTGACCGGAGCCTTGGCGACGCCAACACCTGAAGTGATCCAAAGCAATATCACGGAAGTGGAAAAAAATATTGTAGAAATCAGTAAAGCTTGGACAGCTTATATGGAGACTTATTTAACGCCGGAAGAGAAAAAACTGGCCGACCAGTTCGTAACGGACAGAAAACAGTTTGTAGAAGAAGGTTTGAAGCCGACCTTGGCGGCCTTAAAAAGCCATGACGTCGAGCTCGCCAACAGGCTGGTTAGGGACAAAATTCATCCGCTGTTTAAACCGGCCAGCGAAGATGTTAAGCAACTGATGCAATTGCAGGTCGATGTTGCCAAACAGGAGTTTGATCTGGCGCAATCCCGCTATATCGACATCCGCAATATCTCAGCCGGCTTGATCGTGCTGGGATTTATGTTGGCTTTATGGCGGGGTTTTGGCCTGATTCGGGCTATCGTGCAACCGCTTGATAATGCTATCGCCGAGTTTGGCCATATCGCTCAAGGCCATTACGGTAACACGATCAATGTTGAACGCTACGACGAAATCGGGAAGCTGATGGAAGCGCTGAAATCGATGCAAATTAAACTCGGTTTCGATATGAGCGAGAGCAAACGTATTGCCGACGAAAGCTTGCGTATCAAAGTCGGCCTGGATAATGTCAGTACCGGCGTTATAATTGCAGACAACGCCCGCAATATTATTTACGTTAATAAGTCAGTCGTTAACATTCTCAGCAAGGCTGAAACGGACATTCGTAAGCACTTGCCGGATTTTTCGGCAGACGGTCTGATTGGTACCAACATCGATAGTTTTCATGCTAATCCTGAGCATCAAGGCCGGTTGCTGTCGACGTTAGCTAACACTTATATCGCCAACATGAATATTGGCGGGCATTCGATGGTAGTAACCGCCAGTCCGGTCATTAATGAACAGGGCCAACGGCTGGGAGCGATAGCCGAATGGCAAGACCGTACTGCCGAAGTCGCCGTAGAAAAAGAGGTCGCTGACATTGTGCATGGCGCGGTTATGGGCAATTTCACCAAGCGCATTCGGATGCAAGGCAAGGAAGGCTTCTTCAAGCAATTGGGTGAAAATCTTAACGAGCTGATGGAAACCAGCGAAACGGGGCTTAATGAAGTCGTGCGCGTACTTGAAGCGCTCGCTCGCGGCGATCTGACCGAAAAAATCACCAATGATTATGCCGGTACCTTTGGGCAGCTCAAGGATGACTCCAATATCACCGTGGAAAAATTAAAAGAAATCGTCAACAGCATTAAAGCGGTCACGCATAGTATTAATACGGGTGCCAAAGAAATTGCAGCAGGCAACAATAACCTGTCGCACCGTACCGAACAGCAGGCCGCCAGCCTACAAGAAACAGCGGCCAGCATGGAACAGCTAACATCTACCGTTCAGCAAAATAGCGCAAATGCCAAGCATGCGAATGAACTTGCGGATAATGCATCGGATATTGCCGGTAAAGGTGTCGAGGTCATTGGCGAAGTTGTCACAACAATGGAAGACATCAATGGCGCTTCGCATAAAATCGGCAATATTATTTCGGTGATCGACGATATTGCTTTCCAAACCAATATTCTTGCGCTGAACGCCGCTGTCGAAGCGGCGCGTGCCGGAGAACAAGGCCAAGGCTTCGCCGTGGTGGCTGTCGAAGTGCGTAACCTTGCTCAGCGCGCTGCTACAGCTGCCGGGGAAATCAAGCACCTGATTGACGATTCGGTCATGAAGGTTGCCTTAGGCAGCAAACTGGTAACGCAAGCCGGCCAAACCATGGAAGAAATCGTCAAATCCATTCATGGCGTTACCGCCATGATGTCTGAAATCAGCGCCGCCTCCGTCGAGCAAACGGCGGGCATTGAGCAAGTCAATATCGCGATTGCGCAAATGGACGATGCGACTCAGCAAAATGCCGCGTTGGTGGAACATGCCGCCGCCGCAGCGGAATCATTGGAAGAACAGGCGCAAAATCTAGTTAGTACAGTTGGAAGCTTTAGAGTCGATGAGTATTCAAATAACGCCTTTACCTATCTTCAGGAAGTCAATGCCGGCAGCGAACAAACCAGTTCGGTCAGCTTAAGAGCACGTAGAAGTACTTCGGTTATTAAGCCAAAGGCGGAACCGATCTATGATAGTGAATGGGAAGAGTTTTAAGGGGGGGATTTAAATTGAGTCTATATAGCCGGTAGCCTGAAATCGATTAATATGCGAGGATGATTGAAGCCCAATATTTTTTCCGGAGTGCTTATGAATCACCCTAAAGATTTTTTGATGTCGGCTAGCGGCGTGCGATTGCCTCGAATTATTTACGGTACAGCCTGGAAGAAAGAGCGTACTGCGGCGCTGGTAGAACAGGCTATCGGGCTCGGTTTTCGCGGCATCGATACTGCTTGCCAGCCCAAGCATTACCACGAAGCGGGAGTCGGTGAGGGCGTAGCTGCCTGTTTGCGTCGAGGTTTGGAGCGTTCCGAACTTTATCTGCAAAGCAAATTCACGTCGTTGAACGGCCAAGATCCGGCGCGCGTGCCTTACGATCCGAATGCCGGCCTCAGCGATCAAGTTGCGCAGTCGTTCCAGGCTTCGCTGAAAAATCTGCAAACCACTTATCTGGATTGCCTGGTGTTGCATTCGCCGTTGGCGAATCGACAGCAGACAATGGAAGTGTGGCGGGCGATGGAACAGTTGTTTCATAGCGGCGGCGTCAAGCAGCTGGGTATCAGCAATTGTTACGATCCCGAACAGTTCGAGCTTTTATATCAGGATGCCGAGATTAAACCGGCCGTTATCCAGAACCGGTTCTATGCGGAGACCGGGTACGACCGCGCCATCCGCGATTTTTGCCGGAAACACGATGTCATCTATCAAAGTTTCTGGACGCTGACGGCCAATCCCAGTGCTTTGTCGCATCCGGCTGTTCAAGCGCTGGCGGCAAAGTACGGACGTAGCGCCGCGCAAGTCTTTTTCCGTTATTTAAGCCAAATCGGCATTATTCCGTTGACCGGGACCACATCGGAAAAGCATATGCGCGACGATCTTGAAATTTTCGATTTTGAGTTAACGGCCGATGAGTGCGCAGCTGTTGAGGCATTGCTTTAATCATGGCGTTAGATTTATCGATAGCCGCGGCGGAACAACAGGATGCCGGGCAAATTGCCGCTTTGGTTAACTCGGCTTATCGCGGCGAATCCAGTCGGCAAGGTTGGACTACAGAAGCTGATTTACTGGCTGGACGCAGGACCGATACTGAAGAAATCTTGAGTTTAATTTCAAGCGGTGATTCACTATTTTTGCTGTGCAAGGCCGGCGCGGAATTGGTCGGATCGGTGCATTTGCAGAAGCAGGCGGACCAGGTTTACTTCGGCATGCTGGCCGTAAATCCGTCATTGCAGGGACAAGGCATAGGCAAACAACTGATGCGCGAAGCAGAGCTGGCTGCCCGGCAAATCTGGGGAGCCGGTAAAGCGGTTATCAGCGTCATCTCATGCAGAAACGAACTGATTGCATTCTATGAACGGCGAGGCTATCGGCGTACTGGGATAAGCAAAGAGTTTCCGGTGAATCCCGAACTATGGACGCCCAAAGTGAAGGATTTGCGGCTGGACATATTGGAAAAAGTCCTATCGGCAAGTTGAAAATGCCGGTTTTTTGTTGCCGCTTATACCCAAAGGGCATAAGTTTCGTTTGAGCAGACGAGCTGCTCAACTCAGCTT
>CAZJOY010000017.1:0-36716 GCA_964547705.1 uncultured Methylobacter sp.
AATGCTCCATCTATTTGAGTTAATCTAATGTTCATCCGGCGTATAACTCTTAGTTAGGGGGCTTGATCTCATCAAGGTCATACACCTTGTGAAACGTTTCTGCGAATCTTGCCCCATCCAAAAAACCAGCAACATAACCTTTAATTGCATCGTCTGTTTCCCCGATCATGGGTTTCATTTCTTCGCAGCAGCGCACCAAAGATTTTTCAACAAAATCTTTATGCGGAGAATGGCTGCTCGTTAACATGGCTCTAGGCATAATGTTCCTCATTTAAAACGCCCCTAACTCTGCGCTCAACCGGAGCGCTTTGATTATCTTTGTTCATTTAAATTCCTTCCGGGCCGCGCCCGGTTAGCTCTGCGTTCCAGGCGAACCGCCGAAGCGAGCGCGGTTTAAATTCAGTGTGTTTTAAAGCTCATTTTGCTGTTCAGGCTCACCGTCCGGCGGTCGCCTGAACATAGCGTTAGGCATTGGTCATTTTCAAAGGCGCAGCCAAAGCAAGAAATTTTATTTTTGTTGTCGTTAACCTTAACGGCAACATAATCAACGCCTTCGAATGTAAACTCATCGCTGTTGATAGAGGACATAATCAAGCCACCTCTTTTTCATAAAACGGCGGCTTGGTGCCTGGCCGTTGTAGTGTGACGATTTCAAAGTCATAAATTCGCCATTGATCCTGACAAACTTTCTGGGCGGCTTTTATCTCTTCGACAGTTTTATGATGATCGAGCATCATATAAAGCTGGCCTTGAAGCTGGTCCCATGAGGTTTGATAGGCTCTTAACAGCAAAGGCCGGCTGATGTGATATTTTTGATAATGGGCTTCGTCCGGGTTTTGTAGGTCGCTCATTATCTTTTTTAAGCGCCTGGCATTGTCATCAACAATAAATTGGATGGCCGCGGTTATCGTGTTGGGAGTTAGGCGGATAGTCATGACGGCCTCTAATGCAGGGTGTCTAATCTGCGTAGCGGTAAGTGATGGGCGTTGTTTATGCGGACCATGATGTCGACGGCAAGCGCTCCGGTTTTGAAGGCTTTGTCATCGGTAAAGCCCAGCGTTATCATGCTGAGAGTCAGCCTGATAACTTCGCTGGTTTGCGCTAGGCTTAGGTCGTGCTGTTTGGCGTAATACTGTACTTTTTTGGCCATATCTGCACGGCGGCGCTGGACTGGGGTGAGCTTGTCCCGGTAGGCTTGTAGGCGGATTTTATTGAGTTGTTCTTGAGCTTCTTGGTGTTCTGATTTCATGGCGGCCTCTCTATTTAAAGCGGGTGTTTTTAGGTACGGCAATTGCGAGTTTTGCTTGCTCGATACTAACGGCAAAATCTGCTTTTGATTTATCCGGATTGGGATGATTGGTTAGTGCTAATGCTCCGTCTGGCAATGGTGATACGCCATCCCATTCTTCGATCAATTTGCTGCATCTGTAATGCTTTAATAATTGATCTGCTCTTCTTGTTTTCCCGGTTCCGGCGTTGCCGTAAATTATTACTTTGGCCATGTGGCTGCCTTTAGGTTTGGTTATCGTTAAAAAATGCCCGCTAAATCAGCCGGGCTAGGAGGTTGGCGCTGCTTGGTAAATCGGTTACTGCTTACTTCCAGCTTTGATCTTTAAAAAATCATCGGTTCTGATGAGATTCATTGCTTTTTCAAGATTGGTTGTTATTTTTTCTACACGTTCAAAATTGTAGAAATCAAAGCCAACGTTGTTGCCGGTTGGGTCATAAACAGTAATGTTAAAATCTAAATAATTCGTTTCGAATCTGGCTTCTATGTAGATCCTTACGTTTTGGAATTTCATTGATGCAACTTTAGATAGCGTTTTTCTGTAAATGCCTAGCATTTCTTTACTGCTAGCCTTTCCAGGTACATCTATAAAATTAATGGTCATAAATCACCTTTTTAGCAAGCCGCTGGATAGCCGTGATGGCAGAGGAATAGGATTCGCGCGGCCGATAATTCAGCGGATGCTTTATCCAGGTCTGCCTGGGCAGTGTCTAGGCGCATGACTGCGGCCATCCACTGCCGGAAGGCTGCGTTAGTTTTTTGGGTTGGTTTCGGCATGATGGCCTCTCCGGGTTTATGGTTTGTAAAAGGTACGCGGTGCGTACCCTACTGGGCTTTAGTGTCGAAAATAATACCAAAGTATTATTTTATGTCAATACTATCGTAGTATTTATTTGAGATAGATTTATATTGCTTCTGTAATTGATGTATTTAGTAAAATTTAGGCAATAAAAAACCCGCTTAGGGCGGGTTTTTTATTTAGATGTTAGCGTTTGTTTTTGTTATTTAATTAATGGATCGCTTAATGGAGTCGACTTCCACTGCTCAGGGTGCTCAAAACAGTCTTTTAGCGAAGATAATGTTTTTCCGCATTTTGACGCTAACTGATAAAAATCAGCATCAGCTTCCGTAAATAGCACAATGGTTTTGTCGCGCATGTAATACGTAGTATCTCTATAACCAGTATATCCACCATAGCTGTTTTTAGCATTAACTGACACAAGGACAAAATCCCCGTATTCAAAAACCTTATCACCATTAGCCTTAACAGCAAGATGAACGGCTTTGACTGGCTCGGAAATTTTAACCAATGCGGAATCAGGGTCTTTCAGGTTTTTGCGCGAAACATTGTCTATTACAATCTTATAACGTAGTGAGCAAGGGATGTACTTAGCAATAGTAAACTCTTTGGGAGGTATGGGTGGTACTGTAGGACTAACAATCGGGATAGCAGCTGAGTATTCGGTCTTCGGTGCTGGGCTATATTTATCTGGCATCCAGCTGGTTGTGTTGAGCTTTGGTGTTGATGTAGTGGCGGTACAGCCGGTAACAAGTAACGCAATAATAGCTAGTGCTTTCATTTATTTTAAGCTCAGACCTACTTATCCTTCATCGACACAATTGCTGATTGTGGATATTCATAAAAAGAATTGCTAATACCGTCAATCACACAAGAAATAATGCAAGCATCTATAACCAAGTCTAAGGCAAGGTAGCCGCCGTCAAATTTTGGTTCGATGTTGCTCGTGCCAATTTGTTTTTCATTTTCACATTGAATATCCATGTTATTGCCATCCCTGCGAATGCTAACAGCGGCATTAGGTGAAACCTGCCAGCTCCCCTCTTCGTTTTTGATATTGCATTTTGTTCGATCGCTGCTTTTATCGTTAACAGTTGATACAGTGATGTTTTGATTGGTACCTTGAAGCATGCTGGCACAACCAGAAAGCAGAAAAATACTTAAGATTATGGGATTTTTTAACATAATTTATCCTTGATTGGCCTGCATTGTAGGTAATTGCTTACGCCGTAGCTAATTCGACTAATTGGTAAAACTGGCTACGGCAATTATGATATTGTTATTAAAAGTATTTTTTATAAAACTTTGCTTTTTCAACTACCACGCCAACTATTTGATAGTCTTCTAGCGGTTTGGTTTCATAACTTTTGTTGAGCGGCTTTAATAGCCAGTCCGGCCCCTCTTTGTAAATCTGCCTGATAAATACATCGTTCCCTTTTTTAGCAAGCACAAAATCCTCGTGATCGAAAGGAACGTCAGGCTCGATTATAAGTATGTCGCCTTTTGTGAATTCTGGTTCTGTGCTGTCGCTTGTTACGCTAACGGCAAATGTACGAGCTTTTACCGGCACCCTTGCTTTGACCATTGTTTCTCCATCGGTCGGGCGTAAATTAAAGGTAGTTTCGCTCCAAGCACCAACCTGAGCAAAACTAATTAACGGTACTTCGCCTAAGACTTTCGGCTCGTTAATTTGTTTTGTATAAGACTGGATCGGTGCGTTCGGATTCAGCCAATCCGGTGCGAATTTTTCATTACCTGTCGTTAGCCACATTGCGTCGACATCAAGATGGTATGCAAGCACGGCGTCAAAGCCTGAGGATTGTTGATCGCCGCGTTCTATTTTTGAAATGGTTCCTTGTTTTACTTTTGATAGTTTTACAAGTTCTTCTTGTGTAAGGCCTTTATGTTCTCGCGCTGCTTTTAGTCGTTCACCATATTTCATAGCGATAAACTCTAGTGCAAAAGTATTAGATAAACAAACTACGTTAGTATTGTTATTTCTTAATACTATGGTATTATTTTTAAGCATGAATACCTCGACCAACAAAGAAATTTTAAAGAATTCGATTAGTTCCGCTATTGAAATATGCGGGACTCAGATGGCACTTGCTGAAAAAACAGGCATTTCTCAGGGCGCTATTAGTAAATATTTAAGAGGCGATGCCCTGCCCAGGGGTGATACGGCTAAAAGTTTAAGCAAGGCCGTAGGAGGCAGATTAAGACCTGCTGATTTTGCGCCTCATATTTTTGATCAATAAGACTGTGTTTCGTGTTGCAGTTAATTCTAATCACCCCTGCCCGATCAAGTAATCAGGCAGATTACCTAAGTGGATTTACCGATGGGCGATAACGCGCAAATCGAATGGACAGACGCTACGTGGAATCCTATCACCGGATGTTCTGTGGTGTCTGCTGGTTGCAAAAATTGCTATGCAATGAAGCTGGCCGGCGGGCGCTTGAAGAATCATAAAAGCCGGCTGGGTTTGACGGTTGATACGGTAAACGGTCCTGTTTGGACTGGTAAGGTTCGGTTTAACAAGGAATGGCTGAATCAACCAATCTGCTGGACACGTCAACGAATGGTGTTCGTCTGCGCTCACGCTGACTTGTTTCACCCTGCTGTTCCTGATCACTGGATCGATACTGTGTTCGGGATCATGTGGGCGTGTCTGTACGGTAGGAATGAGCAGGACGGCCACATTTTTCAAGTGCTGACTAAGCGCGCCGACCGTATGCATGACTACTTCAAGGCCGACCGGCGGGAGTCTTGGGCCCGCGCTGCTATCCATTACGGCGGCGGGATAGATCCGGATGGCCTATATGATCAAATCATGGACTTCGATGGGCCGCACCCGCGTGTTTGGCTGGGTGTAAGCGTGGAGAATCAGGCCGCTGCTGATGAGCGTATACCGCTATTGCTGCAAACTCCGGCGGCTGTGCGTTGGGTTAGCGCTGAGCCTTTGCTTGGGCCGGTTGATATTGAACGCTGGATTGATCCAATTGGTGTGACATGCATGGATGTTTGCGGCGATAGTCAATACCTGAAAGATGGCGATGTAGAAACTGTTGATAACGGTAAGGAGGTTTTTCCAATATGCCCAGAGTGCGGACTTGTTGGATCATGGACTGGCTATGACCATGGTATAGATTGGATCGTTGTTGGCGGAGAGTCAGGGCCAAACGCTAGGCCAATGCATCCAGATTGGGCTCGGTCGCTACGTGATCAGTGTGCTAATGCTGGCGTGCCGTTTTTGTTTAAGCAATGGGGCGAGTACGTTCCGGGTGAGCATGGGGTTAGTGTCAATTTTAGCAAATGGGCGGAAATACCTGATGGCGAGACGGTATCGAGGCCGCCGCATTGGTTTGGTGATGAGGCGTCCAAAGGTAGTCAGCTTATGGCTAAAGTTGGCAAAAAACAAGCCGGGCGGCTGCTGGATGGTGAGCTGCATGATGGGTATCCGGCTGATAGGCCGCATGTATGACAGAGCTGCAATTACCTAATTGAGTGGGGTGTTTATGGATGAGTTAGATGCCAAGTTGTTGGATGCCGGGCCGTTGACTGAGCGTGAATCCGAGATTGCGGTTTGTTTAGTGCGGTGCTTGTCGAATAAGGATATTGCCCGGTTTTTGGACATTAGTATTCGCACTGTGGACGCGCATATTCAGACGATTTACGGCAAGTTGGGGCTGCGTGCTCAGTCTATCAATACGCGCTGTGCGGCGATTGCAATCATGATTGCTCGGGGGATGGTCTCGGTGTCGATTAAGTCGATTGTAGCTATTTTGGCTATTCATTCGGTGTATGTGGATGATGCTGGATTGCGGGTTAAGGGTGTTCGGAGTCATGTGTCTGTGTCCAGGCTACGGCGGACCGATGAGGCTTAAGTTTTTGGCACTGTTCTGGTTGTTGGTCGGTCTGCTGGTTTTGCTGGCGTTTGTTGTCGCTGATGCGGTGATGGCGGTTATCGATGATGGCTTGGGCTGGATTCAGAGTGAGATTAATGCGGCGTTTGAGGAAAGGTTTGGGGATTGGTGATGGAACTAGAAATACGATACATCATATTGAAGAATAAGGATGTTACTGCTTATTTAACCATTGAAGAGCAGGAGCAACTAGATGATCTGTGCAGGAAGATAAATAGATGCAGACTGATGGAAAGTAAGGTCGTTTTGCAAGGTTTGGTTGTCGAACATGCCTGGCCGGAGTATGGACCGACGTTAGGGGCTATCTCTAGACGTGTTGATCGTGAAAATTGCTTGCACAAGTGGGTGTGGTGGCCTGTAGTTGGTGAAGGACAGGTATGCGATAAGTGCGGAGAGCGTAATTTTGACTGCGACGACTGACTTCTCATATTGATATGACCTCTAAAAAAATAAATTTCGATGCGATTAATGCGGCCGCTATGGCTAGCTTTTTATCGCTACTTGAGCAATGGCTTCCGGATGGGCGGAAGTCTCAAAACGAATATAAGTCGGTCAATCCCACCCGTAGTGATACTCATGAGGGTTCGTTTTCTATCAATATCCGGAAGGGTATTTGGCAGGATTTTGCTACGGGTGATTCGGGCAGTGATCCTATTTCTCTGTTTGCCTATCTGTTTCATGACAATGACCAGGGCGCGGCGGCTAAAGAGTTGGCCGATCTGTTAGGGGTAAATTCGGCCCCGGTTAAGCCGGCGGCGGCTAAAAAGGCGGATAAAGCGCCTCGGTCCGAGTGGCGGCCTATGGTGCCGCCCGATAATGCGCCGGAACCTCATAAGGCGCATATCAAGCGCGGTTTTCCTGAGCAGGTATGGTGTTACCGGTCGCGTAGCGGGGTTCCGCTGGGATATGTCTATCGTTTCAAAACATCCGACGGCGGCAAGGAGGTTTTGCCGCTGTCGTGGTGTCGTAATGAGATTACGGGAGAGCAGCAGTGGCGCTGGATGGCGTTTGCTGAGCCGAGGCCGTTGTATGGCCTTGAATGGCTGGATGTTAAGCCTGATGCACCGGTTTTGATTGTTGAGGGTGAGCCTTGCGCTGAGGCGGCTCGGGCTGAGTTGGTATCGGCTGCCGTGGTGATGACGTGGCCTGGTGGCGGCAAGGCGGTTGATAAGTGCGATTGGAGTCCGTTGGCCTGCCGCGATGTGATTATTTGGCCGGACTGCGATAGTCAGCGCGAGAAGAAGCCGAAAGATGCGCCTGATGACTTTATACCGCCATTGCTGCCTGAGGAAAAGCAACCTGGGGTGATGGCGGCTAATAAGATTGCCGATACGTTGTTAGGGCTCGGTTGCCGGGTGTGGATGGTGAATATTCCCAAGCCAGGTGTTGTGAAGTCGGGCTATGACGTTGTCGATGCAATTGACGAGGGCTTGATTGGTGAAGCTTTGCTTAAGCATTTGCGCGCTAATATTCGCCTCTTGGCGTCAGCGGGTTTTCGCGACGGAGGGGAAAATAATGCTCCGTCGCCGGGTTCGGCTGGCGCAAGCGCGGAGGGTAACGGCGGGCCTGACGATTGGGATCGTGGGTTGTTGCGTGGGGCTCGGGGCGGGCTTGAGGATTGCCGGGAAAATGTGTTTTTGATTTTATCTCGGCATCGGGCTTGGGAGGGTGTGATTGGGTGGAACGATTTCACGGCGCGGTTGGAAAAGATTCAGCGCCCGCCCACGGGGTTACCTGTGGGGGAGTGGAAAACCGAGGATGACTATGACACGGGCTTATGGCTGGCTCAGAACTGCGGCCTGAGGCTACAGTCTGAAAATACGATTATCTCAGGCGTAACGATGGTTGCTAACAAGCACCGGTTCCATCCGCCGCGCGATTGGTTACGGTCTTTGCCGGCTTGGGATGGGGTTGATCGGCTGGAACATTTTATTGCCGATTGTTTGGGCTGTGAGAAAACGCGTTATGTGCAGTTAGCCGGTAAGTATTTCATGATTGGTATTGTTTCGCGGATTTTTAGGCCGGGAAATAAGATGCAGCACATGATGGTTCTGGAGGGTGCGCAAGGGATTGGTAAGTCTACCTTTTGGCGAGTTTTGGGTGGCGACTGGTTTCAGGATTCGCCGTTGAAGATCGGTAGTGCGGATGCCTACATGCAGCTCACCGGTGTAATGCTGTACGAGATTGCGGAGATGGATAGTTTCAATAAATCGGAGGCCACGCAGGTTAAAGGGTTTGTGACTCAGGAAGTTGATCGATACCGGGAGCCGTATGCCCGTCGTCCTGTCGACCGGCCACGCCAGTGTGTTTTTGTCGGTACGACGAATCACGGCGAGTATTTGAAAGATACGACGGGCAATAGGCGGTTTTGGCCGATTAAGGCGGTGAGTATTGATATTGAGCTGTTAAAGGGGATGCGTGAGCAGTTATTTGCTGAGGCACTGTATCGGTTTGATGCGGGTGAGCGCTGGCATCCTGATCGGGATGAGGAGCGGGAATTTTTTGTACCTGAGCAGGATGCGCGCCGGATTGTTGATCCTTGGTTATATCCGTTGCAAGAGTGGCTGGATGATCCGTTGCAGCGGCATTTGAATGAGTTTACGTGTACTGAGTTGCTGATGGGCGCGCTTAAGGTTGAGCTGAATAAGATCGACGGTAACCGGGGTATGGCTACGCGCATGGGGAATTTGATGGCGGAGCTGGCGGAGCAGGATGGTTGGGTGCGCCGGCGTCGCACGACGGGCCGTCGCGAGTGGATATGGGTGCGGCCTAGCGATAAGCAGTTGAGGTCATTTACGTGATTGCCTACAGGACTGTCCAGAGATCGGCGTGCATTGTGCTTGCGTCCGGAAAAGGGCAGCTGTTGGCGGTTAAATCCGTCCAACCTTGGGCTTTTTATTTGAGGTTTGACGGTGTTGTTGGACGGCTACAGGCCGCGCCGGTTGTGAATCCGTCCAACCGTCTAACCTCGTCCAACCTCACCGCGCAGGCGCGCACGTCCGCGCGCACGCGTATATGGGCGTTGCTTGCTGTATTTTTTTATAAATTCTTGGTGACAAGATTGGACGGTTGGACGGATGTAGTTGTGGCGCTGTTTGTAGCCGTCCAACCTGCACGTCTAACTTTGTTTTTCGGTTTTTAGGTTGGACGGATTGATGAGCGAAAAGCGCCGGCAGTGGGAAACGATTAAAGAACAAGCGCCTGATGTGGCTGATTTCTTACTGGCTATTAATCAGGCGTTTGGTAAGCCTACGGCGATTCGTGTGGAGCTGTTCGCGACCGGCGAGGTGATTGAGATTGGCGGGCATTTACGGGTTGATCCGGTTGTGTCTCCGATTAGTAAGGGTCGTGTTTGTTGTGAGTGCCGGTATTGGCATCATGAGGCCGGGGCTGTGCGTGGTGTTTGTGTTAATGACGGTAGGGGGACGCGCCGCTGGTTGGTGGATTGGCCGACTCAGGCGGCGTGTGATTTGTTTGAAATTATTGGGGGTGGTGATGTGTGTGGTGACTGATAGGGGTGATCAGTGTTTGTTGGCATGGGGGCGTTGGGCTAGGCGTGATGATACTGTGCGGCGGCTTGGGTATCCAGGGTGCAGTGCTGAGCAGATGGCGGGGCGTGTTGCGGGTACTGATAGTGCGGTGAGTGATGTTGAGGAGATGGTTGATCGGTTGGTTATCGGGATGTTGGAGGACAGGAAGCGTTTGGTTGCTAAGTTTTTTTATGTTGATCGTGCAAAGTATGCCGATGTGGTGCTAAAGATTGATGCTGTTTATAAAGAGCGCTTGGAATCAGGGTGTCGTGATGTTAATCGTCCTGTATCTGTGAGTGTGGTTAAGGATGATTTGATGGTTATTCGGTCTATGGTTGGCGCTGTGATTTTATGGGCTGATAAAAAAGTTGTTGACTCGGGGGGCTGCTAAGTTGTAAATTTAGTCACGCTTTAAAAGCTCGCCTGGAATTCTTCAAGCGGGCTTTTTTTATGTCTGATGATTTTGTATAACCCGCACGGGCCTTGGCTTGTGGCGGGTTTTTTTATGTCTGCCGATAAGGATTGTTATGCCGATTGATCATGTCAATAGTTGGTCTGAGTTTGGATTATCGGGCATGGTGATTGCGGCACTGTTTGCGTTTATTTGGTTTTTGGTTAATACGCACTCGTCGGAGCGCAAGGAATGGCTTGAGGCTTATCGAGATCATGGCCGTAGATCGGACGACCGTCAGGCGGAAACTAATCAAGTGATTCGTGAGATTAGTGCGGTGATAAGGGAATTGAACGCGAGGCATGAGTAGGTCTGCAAGGTTTCCTTGTCGGCATTCGCATTGCCCTGCCCTGTTACCTAAGCCCGGCTTGTGTGCTGCTCATGCTGACGATGCAAAGGTTAGTAGTCGGGCTAATGATCAGCGGCGAGGGTCATCAACCCAGCGTGGTTATGATTACCGGTGGCAGAAGACTAGCGCCGGGTACTTAAAGAGTCATCCGCTTTGTGTATGCTGTGAGGCCAAAGGCATTGTGACGCCGGCAACGGAAGTCGATCACATCATCCCGATACAGGTTGATCCCATGCGTAAGTACGACCGGGCAAACTGGCAGGCGCTATGCAAGTCATGCCATACAGCCAAGACCAATCAGGACCGGGTTAAGTATGACCTGGGGAGGGGCGGTCAAATCTCTACAGCTTCCCCTCTATAGACCCCGCCCCCAGTGACATTTTTACGTGAAATGTTTTGAATAGAAAAAGCCCACTCGGCTAATAATAAATTGGTGAATTTTAATGAAAAAAGAGCTTGTTGTTGAGCTGATTTCTGTTGCTAGCTTGGTTCCAAATCCGAAAAATGCTCGAAAACACCCAAAAGATCAGATCGATAAACTGGCCGCATTAATTTCAGAGCTCGGCTGGACTAACCCAATCCTAGTTGATGGTAATAACATACTTGCTGGCCATGGTCGCCGACTGGCAGCCATCCAGCTTGGTTTGGTTGAAGTCCCATCAATCGATTTATCGCACTTAACCGAAGAACAAAAGCGGGCATACGTAATCGCGGATAATAAAATCGGCGAAGAGTCCAGCTGGGACAAAGACATTTTAGCCTTAGAGCTTGCTGATTTACAGTTGGACGGGCTTGATATGCAACTGGTCGTTTTTGATGGCGCTGAGTTAGAAAAACTTATAAGCCCGCCTGAGAAGCCTGCAAGCGATCAGTCGACCAAAAAAATGACATTCATTTTGCATGGCGACCAAGTTAAGCAGGTAAAAAAAGCTTTAGATCTGGCAAATAACAAAGGCGAATACACTGAATCGCCTAACAAAAACAAGCAAGGCAATGCACTTGCAAGAGTTTGTGAATTGTTCATCAGCCAAAACGCCGACACTCAAGAAGCATGAAATCAACCAAACCCACCGATTGCGTCCTCTTCATCGACGAAGAAAAAGCCCGGCTAGTCATAGCCTGGAACCGCGTGGATGCCGATGGGCCGGATGCAGTAGAACTGCCGGAAATCAACGCCAAATATTCTCCGCAAAAAATAGCGGAAGCAATGAACATCTCCACCGGACAGGTGCGTAGCTTAGTTAAGCAATGCGTCATAGTCGGCGTAATTATCGATGGCGGTGAAATATCCGACCTAGCACAAAAATTAGTCAACGCGTTAATCGCCAAAAAATCAAACGACTTTAAATAAAATGGCCGGCCGAAAACCTGATCTTAACTCCAACGTGCATTACTTGCCGGGGAGCGGCCAAGTCACGTCTAAACAAATTGCTGATGCCGCAGAATTAAAACCGGTAATGCCAGCCTCATCCGGTATTGTATGGGATAGATTAGCGCCGGAAATGATGTCGTTAGGCCGCTTGAAGCCGCACTTCGTTGATGCGTTCGCCGAATACTGCTACCTCCTGGCAAGAATAGCAGAGACACGAAAATTCCTGATCGAGAATGGCGAGACCTACGTCGCGGAAACTCGCAACGGCCGGCAAATAAAAAGCCGACCAGAAGTTGCACAGCTGAACGACGACTGGCGAAAACTTGCCCGTCTAACCAGCTGTTTCGGCCTAACACCGTCGGATGAAAAATCCCTTGTCAGCTCTATCCAAGGCAATTTAGTCGATGAGTTCGCCGAATTTAAGTGATGAAGAATTCCATCCGCACATCATTGACGTATTTTCATATGCAAACTCCGTCGTTAGCGGCGAAAAACTAGCATGTGAGGCTGAGCAGCTAGCCTGTAAACGATTTATATCTGATCTAGATCGCGACTTTGACTACTATTTCGACCACGAAAAAGCCGTCCGCGCAATCAACTTTATTGAAAAGCTGCCACACGTAAAAGGCCAATGGGCGGCCAAACGGCTCAGAATCACCTTGCAGCCTTGGCAAAAGTTTATTGTAGCCATGATATTTGGCTGGGTACACAAAGTAACCGGCCTACGGCGATTTAGAAAAGCCTATATCTGCGTACCGCGTAAAAACGGCAAGAGCGTCCTGGCGGCGGCAATAGCCATTTACATGCTGGTGGCCGATCACGAACACGGCGCGGAAATCTACTGCGGCGCTACGACAGAAAAGCAGGCTTGGGAAGTCTTCCGTCCAGCCAAGCTAATGGTCGAAAAAAGCCCCAGCCTACGCCGTGCATTTGCAATGCAAGTCAACGCCAAAAGCGTCACGGCCTGGAATGATTCCCGGTTTGAACCGGTAATCGGCAAACCTGGCGACGGTTCAAGTCCATCGCTGGCTATCGTCGACGAATATCACGAACACCCCACGTCCGATCTTTACGACACCATGGACACCGGGCAAGGAGCGCGTGAGCAAGGCTTGATGCTAGTCATTACCACGGCCGGCTCCAACATCACCGGCCCCTGCTACGAACTGCAAAAAGACGTCGAGCGGGTGCTGACCGGGCTGGTCGACAATGATGAAGTGTTCGGTATCATCTACGGCCTAGACAAAAACGACGCCTGGACAGATGAACAAAGCCTGATCAAAGCCAACCCGAACTATGGCATTTCAGTCGGTTCAGACTTCCTGAAGGCGGCGCAAAAGTACGCAACACAGAACAGCAGCAAGCAAAATGCCTTCAAAACGAAGCATTTAAACGTCTGGTGCTGGGCAAAATCGGCATTTTTCAACGCCAACAAATGGGTAGAGTGCGGCGACCCGACCTTAAACATCAATGATTTTAAAAACGACGACTGCTACATCGGCCTCGATTTAGCCAAAATTTATGACATCAGTAGCATCGCTATCGTATTTTTACGCATTATTAGTGGCGAAAAACACTACTACATATTCACAAAAAACTATCTCCCTGAAGACACTATAACCAGTGACGACTTTCCCCAGCTTCATGAGCTTTACAAAAACTGGTTAAACGCAGGTCATCTGCTTATTGGTGGCCATGCCGAAATGGATTTCAGGATTATCTCAGGCGAAATTATTGCCATGAAAGAAGACGGCTTCAACATCGTCGAAGTGCCTCATGACCCGCACTATGCTTTCTTAATTTCCGTCGAACTTTCGGAAGCAGGATTAATACCCGTTGAAATTAAGCAGCATGGTAGCCAGCTAGGCCCCGGCATGCGGGAAATCGAAGCCGCACTTGCCGGTGGTCGCATACATCATGACGGTAATCCGTTAACAAATTGGGCAATAGGCAACGTGCTTGGAAGAGAGTTTTCAAACGGCGGAGTAATGCCTGATAAAGAGAACAAAATCAGCAAAATAGACCCCGCCGTTGCTGCCATTATGGGGGTTGGCCGGGCGTCACTGGGTGATCCTGCCCCTAGTGTTTACTCAGATAGAGGAATAGCCGCATGGTAAAAGAACTACTCACCGATCTGATAGGACTGACCGGACTAGGCATCATGGCCTATGGCCTGCATCAACTAGCGCCTTGGCTGGCCTATACCGTCACCGGCGTCCTATTAATCACCTACTCGATCAAAGCCAAATGATATTCAACCGGTTGCAACCACGGGCAGCAATCACCAGTTCCAGCGAACTGGCAAAAGCGATGCTCAACTCCGGCGCATCCGACGCAGGCGTTGCCGTAAACCCCACTACCGCCATGCGCTCAACCGCCGTTTACGCCTGTGTGACCGTCATCGCCGAAACCGTCGCACAACTGCCGCTGATACTCTATCAGCGCCAAGGCGACCGAAAAGAACGAGCCTCAGCGCACCGTATTTACTCACTGTTACACGATGCGCCAAACGATTTCCAGTCGTCATTCGACTGGCGATTGGCTAAAACCAGCAACATCCTGTTGCACGGTGCCGCCTACTCCTTTATCAATCGCTCGGTAACTGGCAACATCCTTGAATTATTGCCGATCTTGCCCGGCAAAATAGAGCCGAAATTAAGCAAAAACTACCAGCTAAGCTACGTATTTACCGACGCCGACGGCAAGCAAATCACTCTCCGGCAAGAGCAAGTCTTACGAATCATAGGTCACACGCTGGATGGCTGGCAGGGTGTATCACCGATCGCCTACCACCGGCAAACGATTGGCGTATCGCTGGCCGCCGATAGACACGCCGCATTAAGCTACAAAAACGGCGCAAAACACAGCGGCATCCTCGAAAACCCCGGGCATTTTAAAGACACCGAAGTAGCCCGCCGGGTCAGGGAAAGCTGGGATGAAGCCTTTAGCGGCAATGGAGCGCATAAAACCGCGCTATTGGAAGATGGATTAACCTGGAAGCCGGTCACGATAACCAACCGCGATCTGCAATACATCGAATCGCTGAAATTCCGCGTCGAAGACATAGCGAGAATATTCCGCATGCCGCCCCATAAAATCGGCCATTTAGAGAAATCAACCAATAACAACATCGAACATCAAGGCCTGGAATTCCTGACCGACACCATGATGCCGTGGTTTGTTCGCTGGGAGAAGGCAATCGGCCGCGATCTGTTAGGCCGAAAAGATTCACAAACCTATTTTGCCGAATTCCTAGTCGAAGGCATGCTGCGCGGCGATCTTGCCTCACGCGGCGAATACTATAGCAAAGCCGTAGGCGGTCCGTGGATGAGCGCCAATGAAGTCCGGGCTCGTGAAAACCAAAACCCGGTAGTCGGGCATGACGAAATATTAACCCCAATGAACATGGCAGGAGCGCCGCAATGAACCGAACCGAAAAACGCGCAAACGCCGTCGCCGCCTTCTGGGGCAAAACCACAAAAGAGCGCGACTGGTACGCCGTAAAAGCCGCGAATGATGCAGGCATCGCAGAAATGCGCATCTACGATGTCATCGGCTGGCCGTTCGTCGAAGCCGACGCCTTTTTAAACGACCTGTCAAAGATACAAGCCGACGAAATCAAGGTAAAAATCAACTCACCTGGCGGCGATGTATTCGACGGCACCGCGATCTACAACGGCCTATCCGATCATCCGGCAAAAATCACCACCACCGTCGATAGCTTGGCTGCGTCCATGGCCTCCATCATCGCCCTAGCCGGTGACCAGCGGCAAATCTACAAAAACTCCCAGTACATGATCCACAATCCCTGGACATTTGCGATGGGCGACTACAACGACCTGATCAAAGAGGCCGAGCTGTTAAAAAGCATAGCCGGTCAAATGGCCGAAACCTACGCGCAAAAATCCGGAAAAAAACAAGCCGACATCCAATCCATGATGGATGCCGAGTCATGGTTTACCGGCACTAAAGCCGTAGAAGCCGGTTTTATGACCGAAATGTTGACTGCCGGCACCACATCGGCACGTTTCGACCTGTCCATGTTTGCCCATGCGCCCAGCGGCCAACAGCCGACGCACACAGAATTAGAACGTATGCTCACGCGTAACGCTGGGCTTACGCGACAACAGGCCCGCGCTCTGCTCCAGAGCGGGTTTAACGCCATCGGCATGAGTGACTCTGTCGACGACGAGCAAATAGGGGCTTTAGACCAAATAATCAATTTAATGAGGGTGTAAAAATGAGTGAAGTTACTGAAAAAATTAAAGAAGTATTAGGCGTATTTGAGCAGTTTAAAGCAGCCAATGATGAGCGCTTAAAAGAAATCGAAAAGAAAGGCAGTGCCGATCCATTGCTTGTTGGTCAGGTCGAAAAGATGAACGCTGCGATCACAGACCTAACGAAAGAGCGTGATAGACTCGATAAAATTGAAGCCGCACTCAATCGCGGCGAATTCAACGGCGGTGGCGCAGGTGACGAAAACAAAGCCAAAACCGAGCATAAAGCCGGTTTCAATGCCTATTTTAGAAAAGGCCGCGATGCCGGATTGCGTGATTTGGAAGTCAGCGCCAAGCTCACTACCCAAATCGATGAAGATGGTGGTTTTATCGTACCTGAAGAGGTAGATACCCAAATCGAGCGCGTGCTCGGAACTATGTCTGCTATGCGCCGATTGGCTCGTGTGCAACCAGTAGGTACTGCCACTTTTAAAAAGCTCGTTAACGTCGGCGGTGCCACATCGGGTTGGGTTGGCGAAGAGCAGCCGCGCACAGAGACAGGGACTCCAAAATTAGTAGGTTTAGATTACCCTGTTAAAGAGCTTTATTCCGAGCCGGCGACAACTCAAAGTATGCTGGAAGACGGTCTTTTTGATATTGCAGCTTGGCTTGCCGAAGAAGTGAGCATCGAATTCAGCGAACAAGAAGGCGCTGCATTTATTTTAGGTGATGGCGTAGCCAAGCCGCGCGGTATATTGGGGTATACAGCTGTTGCCAATAGCTCATACTCATGGGGGAAAATTGGATTTATCGCATCTGGCGGCGCAGGAGCTTTTGCTGCTACTGATCCTGGTGATCGGCTAATCGATCTCCAGCATGCTTTAAAAGCTGGTTATCGCACTAATGCAGCGTGGTTGATGAATGACCTGACTTTGGCCGCAGTTAGAAAATTAAAAGACCTCGAAGGCAATTATTTGTGGCGTCCAGGTTTGTCTGAAAACGCTCCTGACTTGTTATTAGGAAAGCGCGTTGAAACCGATGACAACATGCCCGACATTGCTGCCAACAGTTTTTCTATCGCCTTTGGCGACTACCGCCGCGCTTATGTCATTACCGACCGTCGTGGATCGCGTGTTTTACGTGATGATTTAACCGACAAGCCCAACGTCAAGTTTTACACCACCAAACGCGTTGGCGGCGGCATCCAAAACTTTGCAGCGCTGAAATTGATGAAGTTCGCGGCCTAATTAATCATAATCAGGGCCGCGCAAGCAGCCTATTGGGAGACATGAAATGAAAGATTTAATGAGTAAAGTACACCCGAAACGGGCAATCAGCCCCGTATCCGTTGCCGATAACACCGCCCAAGTAGGCGAAATCATCGATAGACAGGGCTTTAACTCCCTAGTCTACCTGATCGCTATCGGCTCCGTTGGTGATGCCGACGCTACCTTTGCCGTACTATTGGAGCATGGCGACGATGCCGCCTTGGCCGATGCCGCCGCCGTGCCCGATCTTGACCTGATCGGCACCGAGGCGCTGGCTGGATTTACCTTTGCTGATGACGACGAGATTAGGAAACTTGGCTATAAGGGCAATAAACGCTATACCCGGCTGACCATTACCCCGTCAGCTAACGCCTCAGCGGCATTAATCGGCGCTATTGCGTTGCAGGGTAACCCCGAGCAACTGCCGACGCCGAATCCTCCAGTATAAGCGTCTGCCGCCATTATAAACGCCCTTAACCGGGCGTTTTTTTTGCCTACTTAATCGGTTTAAAAACATGAAACAATTTTTCCTAAATCGCCTAAAAGAGCCCTCAACCTGGGCTGGTTTAATGCTGGTCGCCGGCGCATTTGGTCTCAATCTGACTGTCGAGCAGCAATATGCAATCCAGTTTTTAGGCATGGCGCTAATGGGTACGCCAGAAGACAGCATTAGACGGATACGCAAATAAAATGGAAAAACGACTAACTCAGTCCGTCGCCGAACCGATCACCGTCGACGAATTGCGCACCCAGCTGGGCATGATGGACGCCGACGCCAACGAGCGCGATAGCGTATTGTCGGCCAACATTACTGCCGCCCGGATCTGGGCGGAATGGTTCACCGGCCGGCCATTTATCAACCAGTCATGGGGTTACTACGCCGACGCGTTCCCGTACAAAAAGCCTGACAAACCGTTATCTGACGCCATCGACTTAAAGTTGGATCTGAAAGCGGTCACATCAATCAAGTACATCAATACAGACGGCGTGCTGACCGTACTCGACAGCTACCAAGTCGACCTGATTTCCTCGCGTGTGTTGCCTGCTTACGGGCAAACTTGGCCAGCCACTCGTGCCGTGCCCAACGCCGTGCAAATCGACTACATCAGCGGTTTTGGCGATGTCGATGCAGAGATTGAAGACATTAGACAAGCAGTGCCTGAAGACATTAAAAAATCCCTAAAAATCATCGCCGGCCAATGGGAAAACTTCCAATCTGCGCTGGAAAGCGGCATTACCGTCCGTAGCGTGGCCTATGCAGCCATACAGCTGCTATCAAACTACAAAGACTACAGGCAGATATTCTAATGCACGTCCGCCGCCAATGGCTTAATGCCTTAAAAGCCCAACTAAAAACCATTCCGGAATTTGCAAAACGGGTCTTGAACCAACGCACCCCGCCTAAAAACCAGTACCCGTCCGTGACCGTTTACTCAGTCACAGAAAACACCGCAATAGAAAACATTCACCCAGCGCCCCGGTCGCAGGAACGGACCTTAACCGTCCACGTCAATCTCTACATCAAAACCACCCAGGACGATGAAAAGCTCGAATCGGACATCGACAGCTATACGGCTTTGATCGAAGCCGTCATTAAAGCGCCGGAAGGCGTCAACGATCTGCAATTGATCGAAACAATCTTTCCGGAAGTCTTTCCGGACGAAGAAAAGCTCGAAGTTGCAGAGGTCAACATGATCTACCTGCTTCGCTACGACACTACCGAATTTAGCCCGGTCTAATACAGACCAATTTTTAGGAGAAAACAATGTCAGGTGCTCCATTATGGGTTGGTGTGCGGGTTGCCATGCAATCCGCCATCGCCGCAGAAAAAACAATTACAGCAATCTCAAAGGCCAATCCCGGCGTAGCCTCATCAGTCGCTCACGGCTATGCCAACGGCGAATTTTTACTGCTCAAAGCGCAAGGCATGACCGAGGTCAATAACCGTATCATCCGCGCCGCTGACGTAGCAGCCGATACCTTCCAGCTGGAGGGCGAAAACAGCACGGATTTCAACACCTTCGCCAGCGGTACAGCCGAAAAAATAACCTTCGGCACCACCTTTTCAACATTGGCCAACGTATCGGCAAGCGGCGGCGATTTCGATCTGGTAGATACCACAACAATTCACGATACCGAAAAAACCAGCGAACCTGGTTTGGCCTCGGCCATGTCGTTTAATTTTGAATCGCAATGGGACTTATCGGATGCGGGTCTGCAAGCAGCTATCGCGGCCAGTAAGACCAAAGCCAAATTAGGCTTCCTGTTCACGTTCCAAAACGGTTTTAAGATGGCTTTTTATGGCTATGTCGGCGCTACCGGTATTCCAAAAGGATCATCCGGACAAAAAGCTATGACGACGGTAACGATTACGGCATCTGGTCGGCCCACTTACTACACGACATAGCCATGAATACAGCCCTAGAAAAACTCAAAAAATCCCGCCAAATCGACAAGGAAGTCGGTGGAAAAATCTTCACCATTACTCGCCCTACCCCAATGCAGGCAATGGATTGGCTGGTCGGCATCAATAGCGATCCGTTATCCCGTGATGATGTAAAAAAATTCATCGACGACAATTTCTCCTTGCACAATGCAGCTTGGCGAAAACTGGCCCAAGACGCGATAGAAAAGTTTGTTGTCGATTGGCCGGGCATGAGAGAAATGGACATTATCCCCGGCGGCGACGGCTCACCGATACCTTTCGAGAAGGCGCTATTTTTGGAATGGGTCCAGGACTACCCTGAAACCATCGCCACACTGGGCTTTAATGTCTTCGAGTCCTGGATCGGCTATCTGGAGGCGCAACAAGAAACCAAAAAAAAGCCCGATCCTGGTTTGAATCCAGACATTTAAACGCACTTAGCGGCGACACATTACCCGCATCGGAAGCCCCGCAAATCATAACCATCGCCTACGACGCCCTCAACCTAATGGGCGGCACTGTGGACGGAACGCTTTTGCCTTTGGTGGCTGAAATCCTGGGTATCGATGACATTGAAAACATGCTCAAATTGATGAGATTAATCATCGGCGAAGAGCGAAGACGTGATAGGAACTAAGAAAATGCCTGCAAAAACCGACTATTTTGAAAACAAACTGACCGATGTATTGTGGCGTGGCCAAGCGCTAGTCGTCGGCGACAAACAATTGCAATGGGTAAGCACAGCCGGCGCACCGTCCGCAGTGTCGCCAACTTATTATGTTGGATTATTGAAAGTAGCGCCGACTGACAGCACGGCCGGTACCGAAATCAGCGGCGGCTCTTATGCTCGTCAGCCTTTGGTAGCGTCGTTAACCAACATGGCCGGCACACAGTCAGCAGGTAGCACCACGGCCAGCACCGGCACTAACGCAACCACCAGCAATAACGCCGCAATCCAATTTACCGGCATGCCGGACACAACCGGCGCAAATGCATTAGTGGCATTCGGCATTTATGATGCCGTGTCCGGCGATCACTTACTGGAATTCGCGGCCTTGACGGGCGGCCCTATCCAGGCCAGCGCCGGCGCAACATTGAATTTTGCGGCCGGAACATTAACCATCCAAGAAGATAACTGATGTGGTCGCGATAACAAGCCGCGCGGATAAGGGCTCATCGCTAACGCATGCTGAGGTTGACGCTAATTTTAACAACCTCAATGCCGCCTTAGCCGTCGTCTACATGCCCGGAGAAATCAGGCATTATGCCGGCTCCGCGATGCCTGCGCACTGGCTGGAATGTCTGGGCCAATTGCTTGAAGTTAGCGACTATCCGGAACTGTTTGCAGCTATCGGCGCTCAATACGGAGGCAACGGCACAACCAGCTTTGCGTTGCCCAATTTGAGGTCTGTCGGCAACATTAAACGCATCATTTGCGCCGGGGCTGCCCTGGTGCAGCCGTATTTGCAGATCAACATACCGGCCAGCATCCACGGTCCACTATCCGGAATATATAGTCCTGGAGATGATCTTGAATTTACCGTGCAATTGCTCAGTCCGATTGCTGTTACATACAGCTCGCCGGTGCTGGTCATCACTATAGGGACATTAGTCGATACCGTAACGTTGGCGAGTAGTACCAGCCTGAGCTGGGTATTTAACGCGTACACCATACCATCCGGCGCTGTCGGCGATGTATCGGTGTCCATCGACTACAACGGAGCTGTATTGACATCGGTTGATGACACCAGCCCGGCTGTGCTCGATATTGTGTACACACCGAGCGGCATTAACGTCAGTCTTAAAGGGCATGCGCAATCGTCAGCCAGTGTGTCGGGATCAATAGCGCAAACACTATATGTCTCGGGTAATGCGCAATCATCCGGTAACGTGACAGGTACGGGTAATGTCGAGTGATAGCTATGTAGACTCAGGGTATTGGGATAACGGCTACGTAGAGATTGATGCCGCCGCCAGCATGGTAGCGGAAGCATCGGCAACCGGCTCGCCTAGCCAAATCATTAATCTGTCCGGCGATGCTCAGGCGGGTAGTCACACTGCCGGAACGGCGCAACTGATTAGCGAATTATCGGGCATAACCTCTGCCGAAGCATCCGCTACAGGTGCCGTCGAACAACACATAGCGCTATCCGGCATTGCCCAAGCAATAGCCAATAGCACCGGCGACATGCGGCGATTATTTGACTTAATCGGGCTGCGTAATGTCCGCATTATCAGAGCCGATAAGCGTATTGTCTGCATTGCCGCAGACAAGCGCGATTTCAGCATTATTGCCGGTCGACGCATTTCCTGCATTGTCACAGACAAGCGTGATTGCAGCATTATTGCTGATCGACGAAATTACACGGTGGATTAAATTAATATGGCAACAAAACAAATTAGTTCAAAAGACCCGGCCGAGACAATATTAGTAGTCTTTGACTTTTCCGAGTTACTGACTGTGATCGATAGTATTGTTAGTGTCAGTATTGCTTTAAAAAGTGGTGCTGATACCAACGCGGCCGGCATGTTGCAGGGTGTGCCTCAATTTGATGGGGCCAAAGTCATGCAATTAATAAAAGGCGGCGTAAACGGCGCGAGTTATAAGCTGCGAGCAGAGGTTGAAACAGGCCCAGAGCAGTTTGTCCTGACAGGTATTTTGCCAGTCAACGAGGCCTAAAATGGCAGCGGTATTTTTAACCGATTTAAAAGTCGTTGAGCTTGACGATAATCGCTCCAGACTGCTTGACTATTTGGTTTACCGATCCTGCATCACTGGTGTTGGCATTATTGTCGTACCGCCCGGCGAAGTCACGGATTATGCATCCATCCCCAGGTTGCCCTTTATGTATTGGCTGCTGGGCGGACGCTACAAAAAAGAGGCTGTTGTCCACGACTATCTTTACCGCACAAAGTTACACCCAAGGCACATTGCCGATGCCGTCATCGCCGAAGCAATTACGTCCAGGGGCGGCGTCATCGAAACGATTAGCGCCAAAGCTATTTGGTTGGGCGTTAGGATCGGCGGCAGCTCGCATTACGGTTAATGCCGATGGACGCTGAAATACGAGTACAAGGCATTGACGAGCTGAAACGGGCTTTAGCTTCTTTCAACAACCAGCTGGCTGAGCGCGTGACAAAATCAACCTTGCGCCAAGGTGCAAACTACATGGCTCGGCATATCCGCGCCGCCGCTCCGAAAAAAACCGGGCGATTGCGCCGGGCCATCAAAGTCAAAAACTCAAAGATCAACCGGCCGCGCACTAATGGCAAAGTCGGCGTATTCATCAGCATATCGCCCGGCAAAAGCCGTACCGATCCCAAAGGCGCATGGTACGGAAAATTCCAGGAAGACGGCTACACCGCCACCGGCCGAACTAAAGGCCGCGAAGTCACCACCAGCGCCACTACGCACAGGGAGCGGCAAGAGTACAAACAACGCACCGGTAAGCGCTTGCGGGTTTACGCCCATCGACCCGGTGCGCGAAAAATCGAGGGCCAGCACTTTATTAGAAACACCTTCCACGCCACAAAAACGGAGGCTTTACAGGTCATCGTCTCGGCGCAAGAAATCGCCGGCCGGCAACTGGCGCAGCAACTTGGTTTTAACGTATCGGATAGGTAACAGCTATGGGATTGGGATTAACGGTTGACATGAACGCCAACCTGGCACGGTTCGAAGAGCAAATGAACCGTATGGCTGGTAATTTGGATAACTTCCAGCGCCGCTCCGAAGGCATGTCAGAAGGGGTCAACAAGGCGCTGGGCGCATTAGGTGTCGGGCTGTCAGTTGCCGGCATCGGTGCTTTTATAAAAAACGGTATCGATGCCGCCGACGCGATGAACGATATGGCCGACCGGACCGGCATCGCCGTTGAAAACTTGGCCGGTTTGCAGTTGGCAGCAAAAACTGCTGATACTGACATTGATTCGATTGCCAAATCGATCAATAAACTGTCTATTTTCATCGCTAAAAACGGCGAAGAAATGAAGCAACTGGGCGTTGATGCCAAACAGCCTTATGAGGCTTTTTTGCAGTTTGCCGATGTTTTCGCGGCAATAGAGGACCCGCAACGTAGAGCCGCGTTGGGTGCTGCGGTGTTGGGAAAAAGTTACTCCGAAATGGCGCCGCTGTTATTGCAGGGCGGTGCTGCGATCCGTGAGCAAGTTGACGCTGGCCAGAAAATGACCGGCATCACCACGGAAAACGCCAAGGCGGCTGCCGATCTGAATGACAAGATCGACACGTTGAATATGCGGTTTACCTCATTAACATCGCACGTTGTTGGCCCGATAATTCCAGGGCTATCCAATATTGCAGAACGATTCGATTATGCAGCAAAAAAAGCGCAAGGATTTTCAGATGTATTTACTGAGGGCTTTTGGGAGCGAGTTATAGCTGGGAGCGACCCGGCTATGGCTATTTCCGGGATAAAGAAACTTGATGGTTTGATCCATGCGCAGGAAGGTGTAATTGACAGGATAAAAAAATATCCAAAATTAGCCAGTTTACAAAATTATGATATTGGTGAGGAGCAACGCAAGCTTGATATTTTAATTGAGCGCCGCGGCAATACTGTAAAAAAACTCAGTATGCAAAACGATACGCCGGGGAAGCCGATTACTCCGAAAAGGGTTAATAACGGTGCCATCGATGATATTTTGGGCGGTGATGGTAATAAGGGAGACAAAGATAAAGAATCAGCTGTTGAGCGCTTAGCGAAAAAATATGACGATCTTGTTGCCAGTATGCAGCGCGAAGTAGCGTTACGTGGCGATAATAGCGAAGCTGCCAAGATGGAGTATGAGATTATAAATGGATCTTTTTCCGGCTTGGCGGAAGGTCAAAAACTGAAATTACTTAATCTGGCTGCTGAAAAAGACGGCATCGAAATCAATAAAAAAGCCTATGAAGAATATGATCAGGTCATTGCTGATGGCATTGAGCTATCTAAAAAGCAACGTGCCGACATGGCTAACGACTATGACCGCCTCAACAAAAAATTCAATGGCCCGCTGCTCGACCTAAACGCCGGCATCGCCGATGCAATGGACGCGCGGGCGCAAGGCCTTATTCCGGATGACACAAAACTAAAAGTCATCCTGGACAAAATGGGCCGGGATTATAACCGCTTGACGTCCGATGCTGAGGATTCAACCGGGCAAATGAGCGAATTCGCCGTACAGGCCGCGCACAACATGCAATCTGCATTTGCCGATTTCCTGTTCGATCCGTTCCAGGATGGCATCGAGGGCATGGGCGCAAACTTTGTAAAGATTATTCAGCGCATGGTTGCCGAAGCAGCCTCAGCGCAAATATTCAACGTCCTGCTGGGTAAAAATTACGGCTCAGACAATGCCACGGGCGGGCTGTTATCCGCCGGTATTGCCGGACTTTCATCGATATTCGGCGGCATGTTTGATGCTGGCGGCGTATCGGTAGCTGCCGGAAATAGCGAGGCTTTTAGCTCAACCATGAATAGCTCAAACTTTTGGGCAGGTGTACATCACGATGGCGGCATAGTCGGCCGCAGTAATCGCGGCATGTCCGTTGATCCAGCGGTATTTAATAGCGCTCATCGCTACCATTCCGGCGGCATCCCCGGCTTAAAACCCAACGAAGTGCCGATCATTGCCTTGGATGACGAAGAGGTTTTAACACGTAGCGACCCACGCCACCGCTATAACCTGCAAAACCGGTCTAGCGGCTCAGGTGTAGGTACGGGCGATATATCAATCACCACCCAAGTTAATGTTAGCGGCGCATCGGGCGGCGATAACACTAATATGCAAGCCTTGGGAGCAGTTATAAATAGCCGAATCAAGCAAGTCATCGCCGAAGAAAAACGGCCCGGAGGCTTACTCGCATGACCGATATCCCGTATCCGGAAAAAATCCATTACTCATCCGATGCCGGCATAAAAGACAACGTCACTATCGTGGCGTTTGGTGATGGCTATCAGCAACGTATGGAAAACGGCATCAATGCCCAGCGCGAAGAGTGGAACATCATTTATTCGCCGCTCAGCAAGGCGGAATTAGAACTCGCGATGACGACATTTAATGCCGTCGGAGCGGTTGGAAAACTCACCTGGACGTCGCCATTAGACGGCCTGGATAAAACCTATGTCGTCATTAAAGACTCCCGAAAACTGCAACGACAAGGCGGCAAGTGGCGGTTATCGTTGGCCTTGCAACAGGTATTTGAACCATGAGTTTAATCATAGATAGCCATAAGCTTGAGCCCACCGCGCTGATGGATTTTTACTGCATCGATCTAGGCCCCATCGGTGCTACCGGCCAAGTGTTTTACATCTACCCCGGCGTAGACGCCAGCAACCAGCCGATCACCTACCAAGGCCTTACTTTTTTGCCTTGGCCCGTGCAAGTGACAGGTATCGATAAACGCGGTACCGGCTCATCGGCCCGGCCCGTTGTCGAGATAGCCAATGTCAACCGCATCATTACCGAGTTATGCCGGACCTATCAGGATATGGTCGGTGCAACCGTGTGGCGGCGGCGTACCCTGGCCAGCTACGTGCTGGCCGACATTGGCGAATACCATGACGAATATTATGTTGTCGAACAGCGCGTCAGCGAAAGCAAAGACACCATCAAATTCGAACTATCAAGCCCAATGGATTTTATGGATAAACAGCTGCCGGGCATGGTGGCCATTGCCAACAGCTGTCCGCACCGCTACAAATCCACGGCCGGCGGATCGGGATGTAGTTGGCCGGGTACTAACCCGACCAAGTGGTTTGATCGCTTCGGCCAGCCGGTCGGCAGTGCGGGGCTTGATATTTGCGGAAAACGCATGAGCGATTGCAAATTACGGTTTGGCGATAATGAGCCGCTGGATTACGGGGGTAATCCGGGGCTTGGCAGGAGTAGCACATAATGGATATTAACTTAACCCAAATAATCAACCACGCCGCCCGTGCTTTTCCTCAAGAAGCGTGCGGCCTGATCTTCAAAACCAGCTACGGCTATCAAGTACTCGAATGCGCCAATCTATCGCATGAGCCGGAAAAGTCTTTTTTGATCGATCCAATGCTGTATGCCGTCCATGCGGACCATATCGCAGCCGTGTACCATAGCCACCCTAACCGTAGCCCGGAACCTTCGTCAGCCGATATTGCCAGCGCCGAGCGCTGCAACGTGCCGTTTTTGATTGTTAGCTATCCCAGCGAAGAGCTTTATACCTATACACCCCAAGGTGTACTTCCGGCGCCGTATGAAGGCCGGTCCTATGTCTATGGCGTGATGGACTGCTTAAGTTTAATCGTAGATTACTACAGGCATGAATTGGGGATCACGATCAACGAAGGCTTTCGCAAACATTGGGAGTGGTGGCTTGATACCGAGAATAGGCTTGATTTTGTTAATGGTCTTAAAGCCGAGGGTTTTAAGCAAGTCGAAGATTTGCAGCCGAATGATTTAGTCATGATGGCATTGCGTACACCTGGACCCAACCATGCCGCTATTTATATGGGCGATAGCCGGATCCTGCATCATCCCAGTTTTGGGACACCCTCCAGGATTGAAATGTACGGGCAATATTGGCGTCAAAATACTCATTGTTATATGAGGTATAACCGTGAAAAAAGTTAAATTGTATGGCGATTTACAGACCTTACGGGCTGATTGGGAGCTGGAGGTAAAAACGCCTGGAGAAGCATTGCGGGCGATTGAAGTTAACCGTCCGGGTTTTTTAAAAGCCGCCGATGCCGGGGATTACATCGCCATTTTGGTTGATGAAAATAATCCCGACATGGTCCGTCAAGTGACAATGGATAATAACTCGTATCCCTGGGCTGATGAAGTCTTGATTATTGTACCGCGCGTGGGTGGCGATATTCCAGTCGCCGCCGTGGCTGCTGTGTTGGCTGTTTCTGCAACCAGTTTTACTGCGATTGCTGTTACTGCAATTATTAATATCGGTCTGTCGTTGGCGTTATCAGCATTGGCTAATATCATCACTGGTAACAAAAGGTCAGTCAATGCCGGCGACACCGAAAGATACGATAGCAAACCCTCCTTTGTTTCAAACGGCCCGGTCAACGTCGTCCGTGCCGGGCATCCCTACCCGATTATTGCCGGTGAATTTTTATGCGGCTCAATCGTGCTATCCAGTCAAATTCACGTTAAAGACATCCCGGTATGAATAAGCAATTAAGTGTTATTGGTGGATCAGGAAAAGACAGTGGACCAGACCCTCATGTAGCTGTTATTGCCCCTGATTCAACCCGATCCACCGCCATTGTCGAGGTCGTCGAAGCTTGGGGCTGGGGCGAGATTGAAGGCTTCCCCGGTGCCGATCCGCTGGAGTATGTCTATCTCGACGGCGTGCCGGTCAAATCCAACGGCGTTGAAAATTTCAAAGGCATTACTTTTGATTACCGCCTCGGCACCCAAGATCAAACTTACATCCCCGGTGTCGTCGATAATGCGGTAGGCTCTCCGGAAATTGTCGATGTGCCGGTCACGCACGATACGCCCATTACCCGCACCGTGACCGATCCCAGTACTGATGCGGTGCGGGTGATTGTCATCTTCCAAGGTTTGGTTGTGCAAAACACCAGCAATGGCGACCGCTACGGTGCGTCCGTTGATTTGCAAATCGAAGTGCGGCCGGCTGGTGGTGCTTGGACTATTATCGACTTACAAGGTCGCGATAAGGTCCGCGACAAAACCGAAGCGGCTTATCAGCGCAGCTACCATATCAACTTACGTGCCGTCGCTGCCAGCGCCAGCAGCTACGATATTCGCGTGACCCGGCTATCGGCCGATCCGGGCAACGGCGAGCAATCCGCTTTTCGCTGGAGCAGTTACACAAAGCTGACTTACGCCAAACTCCGCCGCCCGAATATTCCGCATTGCCGCATCACCTTTGATGCCCGCTATTTCAGCTCGATCCCTGTCCGCAGCTATTTATTGCGCGGCTGGCGTATCCAAGTGCCGACCGCAGACGTTTACAACCCCATCGCGCGCACGTACACGGGTGCGGATTGGAGCGGTACGCTGTCTAAAAGCTGGTGCCGCAATCCTGCTTGGTTTTTGTATCACTTGTTGACTACAGCGGGTGCAGGCCTGGGCGATGACATCAACCCCGCTTATCAGGACAAATGGGCAATTTACCAGATCGCCAAGCGCTGTGATGAGCTAGTGCCGGACGGCAAAGGCGGCACTGAACCGCGCTACTCCATTGATGCCCAATTTATGGCGCAAAGCGGCGCTCATGAAATGATCCAGTCGATTGCCGGTATTTTTGATGCCCAGGCGCTATGGGATGGTAAATCGGTCTACTTGACGCAGGATGCGCCTAAGTCGGTCAGCGCTTTGTATTTGCCTGCCAACGTCGTTGATGGCCGCTTTACTTACGCCGGCACCGGTCGGCAAGTCCGCTATACCGCGGCATTGATCCAATACAACGACCCCACCGATCAATATAAATTAACAACCGAATATGTAGAGGATTTTTACGCCATCCAGCGCTACGGCTACCGGCCCAAAACCGAAACGGCATTAGGCTGCACATCGCGGGGCGAAGCGCACCGAAGAGGCAAGCGCTTACTGGTGACGGGCCGCGAAGAAACCGACGCGGTGACGTTTGCGGTCGGTATGTCGGGCATCAATAACAAACCGGGCGATATTATCCGGATTGCCGATCCGTTGCGCAGTACAGGTAAGCGCCTGGGCGGGCGAATTTCGAAAGAATCTACTGCTGCTCTGATTAATCTTGACGCTCCGGTGACGCTGGCCAGCGGCATTAGCTACCGCCTGGCCGTGGTCGGTGCTGATGGCACGGTATGGGATAGGGCTGTCGTTAATGCCGCCGGAAGCCATGATGCTATCGTCGTAAGCCCTGCGTTTGCGGCTGCGCCCGAACATGAGCTTGAATGGATTATTTATGATCCCTTGGCGATTGGTCAGCAGTTTAGAGTGCTGGGTATCGCTGATAATGATGATAAATCCAGCGGCTTTTATACAATCTCGGCAACTCAATATGCGCCGGATAAATTTGCTGAAATTGATGATGTTGCCGATTTGGGCTCGCTGACGGAAAATCCGTTTGCCATCCATACCGGCGTGTTGCCTGCGTCCGAGTTAGTGGTCACCGATGGCGTATACACCGATCTTGAGGGCGTCCGTCGCTATCTTGACATCAGCTGGTCGGCGTCGCCCGATCCATTGTTATACGGCTATCAATTAAGCTATATATGTAATGGTCAGCCCGTGGTAACGCAAGAGGTTTATGGGCAATCTTATCGTATCGATAACCCATTGATCGGCGATTACGACATTTATTTGGCCGCGCTCAACGTGTTGGGTGCTCAATCGTCGACTATTTCCACGACCTACAGTCTGCTAAAGCTATTCGCAGTGGCCGATACGTCGATTATTAATCTTGGAGTTAAAGGTGCGGGGTTGGAATTTGTCGGCCGCAATGCTGAATGTCACTGGGAGACAGATGCTGATGTCGCCTTAAATCTTCCGCCCGCCTATTCCGCCGGCAAAGGCGGAGCGACTCGATGGTTTAGGGATTTTGAAATCAAGATCTTTACTGCTGACGGCGAAACGCTGCTGCGTACCGATTATTGCACCGAGACAGCTTACTCTTATACGTTCGAAAAAAACGTGGAAGACGGAGGGCCGCGCCGCACTTTTAAAGTTGAGGTCGCCGCCCGCGACGAATTCGGCACTTATTCGGCGTCGGCCTCTATTGTGCCTTATAACGCACCTCCGCAAGACTGGGCGGTAATCGAATCCATCCCACGCCAGGGCAGTATTAGCTTTAAACTAACGCCGCCTGCCGATCCCGATTACAAATATTTTAGGTTGTTTGCATCGCAAATATCGGGTTTTACACCGGGTCCTGATAATCTGATTTACGAGGGCTCAAGCAATTACTTGACTTATCCGGTTGACAAGGCTCACGCCGGAACATGGTATTTACGCATCCAGTTTGTTGATGAATTCGGGTTGTCTGGGGCTATTTACTCCGGCGAAGCCTCGCAAGTCGTAACACCGATTGTTGCCGATCTGGATCCGACGGTAGCCTCAGAAATTTTAGACGCTATTGTCGACTTTAATGCCGCCAACAATCGCAACGCCTCATCTGTAGCCGCGCCATCGATTGCAATTAACGGTACCGCAATAGACCATATCCTAAACGCCAATGGCAGTATCGACATGAGCATTGAGTGGTCTTGGTCTGGCAATGAGGGCGACATCGACGGATTCGGCGTTTATGCCCATGCGTCGACAAGTGCAACGCCCTATACTTTTACCGGCACGTCTCCTGACGAAGTCGTGTTTCAAGTGCCGGCATCAAGCCGGGCTTATATCCATCACGGTCTTCCGGCGTTCCGAAATGACTTTACCGGCGGGCAGGACCGTCTTTATTACACATTGGGCGTGGTCGCTTATCGTAAAGTCGACAAGGACATTGCGCCCAGCGGCGTGATTGCCTCTGACATTATCCAGCCGACAGCGTCCGGAGAAAATCCGTATTGCCCAGCCACGGCAGTAGCTGGAACCGGTGATATTACCTCAACGATTGATGGTATCGATGCGGTCAACGTCAACCGCTGGGAATTTATAACTGGTGATGGACGTCCTTGGGACAATGCCGACGTCACTAAAGATCAGCTGAGCGGCAGCGGCGTTAATATCCTGAATAGCCGGTATGCACTGATCGAAGAAGCTTCTATCCCGCCGTACGTCGTCACGGGCGGCGCTGTAACCCTGAATAACGATGCCGCGCAGTTTAATCTATCTGTGCTGCGCCTGACGGCTACCGGTCCTCTTGCTGAGCTGTATTTGTCCGGAGCGTCAACCGATTACAACTTTATCCTGACGCCCAATAAAAAATGGTTAGTCAGCGCTTACGTGCGCTCGGCTGTAGCCAATGCCTCCGGCTCACTGCTTGTCAGGGCATCCAACGGCGCTTATGTCGGCGTTGAGTTTTTAACCTCGCCGACGCCAAATAATTGGACAAGAGTATCCGGCGTTATCGACTTGAGCGCTAATGCCTCTGCGCTGGGTCTGCTGAAACTGGAAAACGATGCCGGCGTAGGTATTTACATTGACTTCACCGGCTTAATGCTGGAAGAACAGATCGGCAACATTATTGCACCTTCCGCATTTGCGCGCCCTGCCCTGGGCAGCATTGCCGGCGTGACCTTGGATAAAGTCGCCGATGCCGTCAATAACTACAACCTGAGCAACGACCGCAACGATACGGCCATTACCGCGCCGACCGTGGCGGCCGATAACACGGCGCTGGATTACTCGACAAATACCGACGGCTCGGTCAACATCAGCTTTGAGTGGTCCTGGTCAGGCGATGAAGCCGAAATCGACGGCTTTGCCATCCTGGCCTACTCTACGTCGACCAATCACGGCACGTATGTATTCGGCACACAGCCGTCGCAAGAATTTGTTATCCAGGTCCCTGCCGATCGGCGGGCATACATCGCAAACGGTGTACCGGCCGACGCTTATTACACTGTAGCGGTCTGCGCCTATCGGTCCGTCGCAAAAGACATTGCCGCCAATGGCATTATCAATTCCGTCGTCGTGTATGCCAACGGCTCCACGGAGCGGCCATTTCGCCCTTTATCGACCGTGCAGTTTAACGGCAATGTCGCTGGTACCGTTGCCGGAAAACCAGCTGCCGAAGTAGCAGCCGCTACGGGTGCAGTGGATAGCATGCTATCCGATAGCGTCATCTCGGCTGCTGAAAAAAGAGCAATCCGCGTTGCTTGGAATGCCATTGCTGATGAATACCAAGGTTTTGTCAATCAAGCAACCGGCTACCAGATCACGGCCGAAAAAACCACGTATATGACGGCGTTCCAGGCGCTAGGCGACTTTTTGAATGGCAGCACCTGGACCATCGGCGCAGTGCCGGCCGGGATCGACGATGCGCACTTAGACACCGATTTTGTTGTTGATGAAAATACCGCAGTTACTTTTCGGATTGTTAGCAATGCCTACTATTCGGCGAAAGCGGCGCTGCTGAAAAAACTTATCGAAATCGCCCCGACTAAATCGACGGCGGCCGATACCAGCAAGGTCGGCGGTATTTTGTCTACTGTTGTATTGTCTGATGTCGATAAAGGGGTAGCAACCTTTGACGAAACGGTTACTCTCAGAACGATAGAGCCACCGACCAATGCGCCAACTTACCCTACTTACACAGAAAACCCCACGCCGATACAAATCTCAGCGCAATCAGCTGGCGGCGCTGTCGATGTAACGATTCATTTCGTCTACACGCAGGCAACTTCTCCAAGCTTGCCCGCTGACGGGTTCACTTTGTTTCGATACACCGGCGCATTCTCGTTTGCCTCGGCGGTAGAGGTATCCACATCAAACAGCCCATTGACCCGTGCGCTGGTGCATAACGCTGTGCCTATCGATACCGGCTACAACTATGCGGTTGCGGCGTTCAGGCGCACAGTGGGGGCAGGCGAGGATAGTAAAATTTTCTCTTCGGTTGCTACCGGCTGGGTTAAAGAGTCGGGGGTTGCTAATGTCGGCTTGGTGGCAACAGAAACCGCCGACTTTAGAATTGTGCAGGTCGCTACCAATAACCCAACCGTGCAAACCCCTATCAGTATTGAGGCTAAAACGTCGGGGAGCTATGCCGGCGTTGATGTCCATCTTTACTGGGATTACACGCAAGGCACTCTAAAGGCCGACTTGATTGGCTTTGAAATATGGGACTCTACAACATTAACATACAGACCTGTCGGAGTTAATGTAACTCCATCACAAGGGCGCGCGGTGTTTCAGGGTTTGGTTGCAGGTCGAGAGTATAAGTTTGCTTTACACACTATTCGCAACACCTCTGGCGGACCTCAGCTGGGAACCAGAGTCACCGGGTGGGATATTACCCCGACCGATGCACTGGGTATCACCGGAAAAGTAAATGGCGAAACGGCTGCGACAATTGCCTCCTCAACGCAGTTTATCACCGCCTTTACCGCCGACAATAAGCTCACCTACAAGGAAAAATTAGCGCTTCGTGACAATCTGTGGGCCTCGATCACCGGCGAATACTCAGATTTAGTCGCGCAAGGCACAGCGGCCAGTGTATCGACTACCGCCTACACCGCCGCCTACAACACGTTGAACACCTACTTCAACGTAACCACCCGCACGATGACCAGTTCCGGCGTCGGGGGTAGCACCACCTTGTTCCATGCGGGGTCGATGACTTACACGCATGACATCCCCGATGGGGTTGCTTTGCGGGGGTATGTCGCTACGTATTACACAGCGAAGGAGGCGTTGAAAAATGCCTTGCGCGATAAAGCAAAAACAACGGCAAACTGGTCTGGCGTTACCAACGATAACGCGCTAAAGCCTGCCGATAGTGCCAACAACACTTACGTAGTCAATGGTATTGTTTATGGTGTATCGACGGGAGCGGGAACGGCGGTTGGTAATAATTTAGTCACCATCAGCTCGAACGGTACGCTAAACGGAGCCGGCGGCGGCCAAGTAACAGCGGCAGGTATTGGCGCTGCTGCGGTGGCTGATTTGGCTACCAAGCTGAACAACAATGCTGCCAACGTCTTAAGTGGATCGGTTGCTCTGAAAACCAGCGGCTATGATGGCGGGAATGGGGTTGCAATTACCTCAAACGGAATCGCTGCAAAAAAGGCGGGCGTGGATACCTTCGTTATCGCCTCCGATGGAACAGCAACATTCTCTGGAAAGATTCAGTCCGGATACGGGGAGTTCTCAGCCCCCCAAATCAACCCGGCGGTCTTTGGATCTTATACCGTAAGTTGCGCCGGATATAGCGGGAATTGCGGCACATTTGGTTCGGGGAATATGTGGGGCGTCTACGGACAATCATCACAATCGTCCGCGGTTGCGGTAAGAGCGGACAACCCCTACGGCGGAGTCGGCTTAGGTGTGTCGGGCTCAATGACCATTAACAACTCAGCGCTTATCACTAATTTAAACGCGAACTACTTGAACAGCCTGTCGCCAGGCAACAGCTCTGGGCAGATAGCGGTTTCGAACGGGACGACTTGCACAAACTTAAACGCAAATTATCTTCAAGGGTATTCAGCGAGTAGTTTCATTCTTGCAGGAAGTTCCATCAACGCGTCAACACTTAGCGGCTATGCTTGGAGCGATTTTAGACGCACGGGAGTAAATATTCCGGCCAGTGAAATATCGGGCGCCATAACCGCAACATACCTCGGGACATTTACATCTGGCGATATTCCAAAATACGTCTATGCGGCGGTTGGCTCCAGCTGGCTTACTGTATCAAGTTCATGGTTTGGCATATATGCTGCGGCGGGGTCTGGATTAACCACCTACATCTCAGGTCAAGCGGTCTATATAGGCACAACATCAGATAGGAAGCTAAAAAAAGAAATAGAGCCGGAAACACTGGGCCTTGAGTTTATTAACAAATTGCAGCCGGTATCGTATCGCCTGCGGTCGGACGACGCTCTGTTACAACATGGCTTTATCGCTCAGGATGTTGCGGAGCATTTTTCAGGCGTTAATGTGGATGCGCTCTACACCGAGCATAACGACGTCAAAGCAGTTGGTTATATCCCGCTAATAGGTCCACTCGTCAAAGCAGTTCAGGATCTGACCGCTGAATTAAATCAACTTAAATCACAATTAGAAGGTAAATAGTATGTCCAGAGAAGTAACCATCCCTGTAAAGACAGTAACCGAAGAAATAGCCAGCATATCTCACGCTCCAGGAGAGAATATTCAATTCTTGGTCGGGAAAGGCACAGTTACCGATGGAAAATTCAATTTCATCGTTCCGCAGCAGTTCGAATCCTACATGATTGTTCAATCTCTTTATCAAGACTTTATATCTGCACATCCCGCCGGGTTTACGATTGATGACTTATGGGACTATGTGGATATTTTAAGATCTGGAGCTGACTCAACTCGCCCGAGTCCCAATTATGACTATGACGGAGTAACACAAGCGTGGGTGCCCAACATTGATAAAGCAATCGCTGCCGCTAAAGCCGCTGTCGAAAAGGAGCGCATCAGATTAAGCAATTTGCCGATTACTTATAACGACATAACTATCGATCTTGATGATGTTGCAAAGTCAAATCTACACGGCAAATTAGCCAAAATCGCCGCTGCCGAATCGCTGGGGCAAATTGTAAAAAACATGGTTTGGCGGGATACGCTCAATGACACGCACACATGGGCAACATTGGCCGCATATAAAGGCTGGCTGGATGGTGTCGTTATCGCTGCATCTCAGCGCAATACCGATCTGTATTTAGCTGCATGGGTGCATAAAGCCGCTATTGATGCTCTGGATAATGTGCCGGCGATTGAAGCTTATGATATTTTTGGGGGTTGGAATTGAGCATTATGATGTGTAGTAAATTTGTCACTACGTCATAATTTAATGTGAGTTTATTGTAGTAAAATCAAAGTAGGTAAAGACTAGGCGAGTCTTGTAAGTGATTGATTTTTAAGTGTTCGTATTGTGAGTACGATACTCTTAATCCATGGGTCCAGGGTTCGAATCCCTGACGTCCCACCAATTAAATCAAGGCCTTAGGTTATTTACCAAGGCCTTTTTTATTGCCTTTTGTTAATATAGTTACAAATATAGTTACAATTAATTTGTGATATACACCTAAAACGGTGTCTATTTAACGTTAGGCTTTTCTATTCATAATCTTGTAATTATGCAAAACAAACAACATTTTGAGTCTTTAAAAAATCTTGCTCCAATAGAGGCAGTAACAGTATGGCTTGATGGGGATTTTGGCATAGGTGACGAGCCTGCTCTTATCTCAGCCATACGTAAAGATACTCGGATATCACTTTCTGATGATGCCATTATTGACGCAGTATGTGATGCAATGGATGAAGAATTGAGCGCTCAAGAATGTTTGGAGCGTTTAGCTTCAGCTTCAAAACCATAGGCCAGTTTTTTGTCCGTGGCAGTTTGGCTTGCATCCTACTCCCCGGCCTCTCAAGGCGCTCATTTTAAGCAATTGAATATACAATAACCTGAATTCGGGATAAGAAAACTGAGGATGAGCGCCGCTCTTTTCGTGTAA
>CAZJOY010000018.1:0-36219 GCA_964547705.1 uncultured Methylobacter sp.
AAATGAGCATCGCTTCGCGATACTTGGCAATTGTCCTTCTAGCAACATTAATGCCCTTTTCTTTTAATAGCTCTGCTATTTTACTATCACTTAACGGTTTTGCCAGATTTTCATTGCTAATTAGCTCTTTAATAAATGCCCTAATGGCCGTAGATGAACACTCGCCCCCTCCTTCTGTTGATACATGACTGGAAAAAAAATACTTAAATTCGACAATACCATTGGGGGTATGCATAAATTTCTGTGTTGTTACCCTGGATATAGTCGACTCATGTAATTCCAATTCTTCAGCAATATCTCTTAACACCATAGATTTCATCGCAATAGAACCATGCTCAAGGAACCCGGTCTGCTTTTCTACGATGCACCGAGCAACACGCAATAAGGTATCGTTTCGGCTTTGGAGGCTCTTAATGAACCATCTCGCTTCCTGCAAATGGTCTTTCATACAGGTATTATCTTTGCTGTTATCCGCTCTTTTTATCATACTTGAATAAAAAGGATTGATACGTAACTTTGGCGCTATATCAGGATTCAGGTTAACCTGCCATTTATCATTTTGCTTAACAACGTAGACATCGGGGATAACATATTCGGAATCCGAATCCTGTATCTGCGCCCCCGGCTTGGGATCCAAAGTTCGGATTAAAGCCACTACTTCACCCAGTTGCCGCTCGGTCACGCCCAATTTGCGCATCAGTTTCGATTGCTCGTGCGTAGCTAGCAGGTCCAAATACCGGGTAACAAGAATCAGCGCCTCTCCTTTATAAGGAGTCGTCTCCGGCAACTGTAGTATCTGTAATCTCAAACAATCCTTTAAATCGATGGCTGCAACACCGGCCGGGTCAAAATTTTGCACCCTGTGCAGTACTGCGTTCACTTCATCGAAATCCAGATCGTCTAACTGGTTCTGCAATCCTTGAAAAATTTCTTCAAGACTACTGATCAGGTAACCATCTTCATTGATCGAATCGATAATGGCCATCGCAATGGCATGATCCCGCTCAGAGAACGAAGTCAATTCCACTTGCCACAATAAATGATCCAATAAAGTTGATGACTTACTGCGCTGCGTTTCAAATTCAACAGTCTCAGCGGAGTTGGAGCCCGATTCCATGGCATATTCATAAATATCATCCCAGGAAGAATCAACGGGCAGCTCATCCGGTATATCTGTTTGCGAGCCTTGGCTGGTCAGCAAATCCGAATTATCGGTTTTTTTCTCCGGCGTTATTTCAGCCTCCTGAACGGTACTTTCTTCCTCATTAACTTCCAGCATCATATTAGACTCAAGAGCCTGTTGAATTTCTTGCTGCAACTCTAATGTCGACATCTGCAACAACTTGATCGCCTGCTGCAATTGCGGCGTCATAGCCAGTTGTTGACCCAGTCGAAGATGTAAGGATTGTTTCATTCGGTCACACGATTTAGTAGGAGTATCCCAATGGTTATTCTGTTCTTGCTTAGGACAACTGCGAAAAATTGCCCTAAATTAAAGACTAAAGTTATTGCCTAAATAAACTTTGCGTACTTCCTCATTGGCCACAATAGCTTCCGCGCCACCTTCAGCTATCACTCTGCCATCGTTAAGTATATAGGCACGATTACAAATGCCTAGCGTTTCCCTGACGTTGTGTTCGGTAATTAACACCCCGATGCCGCGATCTTTCAAATGCTCTATGATCTTTTTTATATCCTCTACCGATATCGGATCAACACCGGCAAAAGGCTCATCCAGTAATATAAACTGCGGATTAGTGGCCAATGCCCTAGCAATTTCGACTCGCCGTCTCTCACCGCCCGACAATCCCAAGGCAGTCTGGTCACGCAGATGAAGGATATGAAACTCCTGCAACAACTCTTCAATCACCAGTTCCGCCTGCCCTTCGGTTAAATCGGAACGAATTTGTAAAACTGCACGTAAATTATCTGCCACACTCAGTTTTCGAAAAACCGACGGTTCCTGCGGCAAATAGCCTATCCCTAATTGCGCCCTCAAATGCATGGGATGATGAGTGATAACTTGCGAATCCAGCGTGATTTCACCTTCATCGGCCTTAATTAAACCAACCATCATATAGAAACTAGTCGTTTTTCCTGCGCCGTTGGGGCCCAGCAAACCAACAACCTCACCGGTATTAACATGCAATGAAACGCCGTTAACTACATTGCGTTTATTGTAGCTCTTAATCAGCTGTTTTGCGGCTAATCTGGTCATGTTTAACGGCTAAAAAGTAAACCAGAAAAAGAATATTTCTGGATATTTTGCGTCCTGCGCTTCGCATCCTCAACTCTGTAACTTATCATTTCTTATTGTCCTTTACGGTCGGCTTTCCCTGAGCCGGCGCCTGTTCTTTACCTTTCGGCTGCAATACGACATGAACACGTTTATTATCCGATTCCTTTTCTCCCGCTTTAACCAGCGAGGTTTTAAGATCGTATTCAATAAAATCACTGGCATAAGCTCCACTGCCTTGCCAGACGGTCGCTTTACCAATCAAAATCAACAAATTCTTTTTAGGATAATACTCGCCTGTTAACGCTTCCCCAGTTATGTCTGGATCGCCCTCGTGAGGGGTTTGCTTAAATTTTGCAAGATTACCGGTAAACACCATTTTATCAGCTTCACCGTCTATAAAATAAACCACTAGCTTATCTGAGTTTACCCGAATACTGCCCTGAATGGATATGACATTACCGGTATACGTACTAATAGCTTTTACATCATCGTAAGTCGCTGTATTGGAATCAATAATTATCGGCTGATCGCCATCGCTTTCTAAGGCCCCAACACTCGCGCTATAAAGTGCCAATAACAGTAAACAACAGCTACTCCTACGTAATATACGGCAGCCAAGGTTTTTATTTTGTTTCATAGTTACCCTTTACATTAGAGAGCAATTCCAGATGAATCGGTTGCGCGAAGACCAGCTTCATACCGATTCCTGTAGTCCAATTTGGCAAGCTGATCAATTCTGCCCACGCATCCGTTTCTGCATAACTGGTTTCCGGTTTTACTTTTAAATTAAAGGTATAGATTTTAAGCTCTCTGACACCTTTAGCTGCGGCTCTATCGGCATAAACCTTGCCTTTCAGCAACAAATCCTTACCGTCAGCAGATAAAACGCCAGTCTCTGATTGAATTATCCACGGCGGTGCTTTCTCATTATAAAAAGCCATGATCGGAGTTATTAAATGCGTGGTTCCATCATCACTATAATGCGTCATTTCATTAGCAACCAATTTGCTTTTCGGCCTGCCAAACTCACTCATTTCCCATTTCGTATAACCCTTGCTGAAATAATCGGGACTATGTGCAGGCACCACGATACGACCAAACTCTTCCGAACCGGTCAACCTCATCAGCCACCAACTCATTAACGCAATAATGGCCAGGTACAAATACCCATAATTTCCATTTAGCCTGATCATTTTTCTTCGTTCCCTAGCAGGTCAGGTACGTATTTAAGACGTCATCAAAACGTCCTTGCGCCTGCATAATAAAATCGCAGACTTCTCTAACTGCACCCTGCCCTCCGGGCAACGTCGTACACCAATCGGCGCGTTCTTTAACGGCAAAGTTGGCATCATTAACTGCAATAGCCAAACCCACTCTAATCATTATAGGCAAATCCAACAAGTCATCGCCGACATGCGCGGCCTGTTCGTGCGTTATACCCATAAGCTCAATAATCTCATTAAACGCGGCTATTTTATTTTCATGCCCCTGATATACATAATCAATACCCAGGCTTTTCATTCGTAACGCAACTGAAGTTGATTTTCGCCCGGAAATTACCGCAACCTCAACACCGGTCTGACGTAACAATTTGATACCGTGACCATCTCTCGCATGAAATGACTTGTATTCGTTGCCCTCACTATCGAAAAACAACTTGCCATCCGTCAATACCCCGTCGACATCCAAAATTAACAATTTGAGTTTCTTCGCTTTTTCTAAAACGGTCAAACCATGGTTTGTATTGATCATCATACGATTCCTGCACGGATCAGATCATGCATATTCAAAGCGCCTATTGCTTTTTGCTGCTGATCAACAACAATTAATGCATTAATCTTTTTCCGCTGCATAATTTGCATGGCTTCAGCTGCCAGAATATCTGCCGAAATAACGGCACAATTAGGGGTCATGACTTCAACAATAGAGGTCTGGTGTACATCAAAATTTTTGCTCAGCATTCGCCTTAGATCGCCATCGGTAAAAATGCCGACGACACGGCCATCCGCATCAACGATAGCCGTCATACCCAATTTTTTTTCTGTCATTTCCAGCAACGCATGACTAATAAGCGCAGATTCCGGTACGGAAGGCACTTTTTCATCGGCATGCATAATATCGCCGACCATCAATAACAACCGTTTACCTAAACTGCCGCCGGGATGGGATAAGGCAAAATCATCGCGGGTAAATCCCCGCGCTTCGAGCAAAGAAACAGCCAGCGCATCGCCCATAACCAATGCAGCGGTGGTACTGGAGGTAGGAGCCAAACCTAGCGGGCAAGCTTCTTGCTCAACAGCCACGTTAATATGAGTGGTAGCAAATTTAGCCAGCGTTGAAGCAGGGTTTCCGGTCATCGCTATTAATGGCACGCCCAGCCGTTTGATAATCGGCAATATCGTTAAAACTTCCTCGGTTTCTCCGGAATTCGATAACGCCAACACCACATCCTGCTGGGTAATCATACCCAAATCGCCATGACTGGCTTCCCCTGAATGCACAAAAAAAGCCGGGGTTCCGGTACTGGCTAAGGTCGCAGCAATCTTACCGGCAATATGTCCTGATTTACCCATGCCGGTCACTACAACACGACCTTTACAATTGAACATCAACTTGCAGGCCACCACAAAATCATCATTAATTTGATCGGCTAATGCGGCAATTGCCTGTGTTTCTACCTGTATAACAGCCAAGCCCAACTCTTGGAGCTTTTGATCATGTAATTTCATTTATCTATATAAAATTTATTTGCCAGCAATAGCGGCACCCCCTACTGCGCTAATGATAAAGCATTTAAAGCCTTATGGAGCAGTTGAATGTAAATTTCTATTTATAGTTGCCACCGTTCAGCAAACTTATCGGTTGCAGCCACTAATACATTAACCATTTCCTCGCCCTGAGCGACATGTCCGGCATTAGGCAGCACAATATATTCGGCCATCGGTAATGCTTTATATAAACTGAAACCGGATTCCATCGGACAGACAAGATCATAACGCCCATGAATAATCACAGTCGGAATTTCAACCAAGCTGCCACAGTTATCTAATATCTGGTTTTCCTCAATAAAATAGCGGTGCTTGGCGTAATGTAATTCCATGCGTACTTGTTTAATCATAAGCTCCGTTACACGCTCGCCTTTCAAGCTCGACTGATATTCGCCGCCTAGCGATACTTGACCGCCCCAAGCCGTCCATTCTTTAGCAGCTCGCCTTTGCGCGACCTCGTCCTCACCCTGTAATACTTGCCATAATCCTGACACCAGACTATCGCAATTCCGCTCCGGAATACTTTCAATCAATCGCTGCCATTGCTCAGGATAAATTCTGCCTGCGCCGTCTTTGGCAAACCAGTCCAAATCCTGTTGCCGCGCTAAAAATGCTGCGCGAATAATCAAGCCCATTACTTTGTCTTTATGCTGCTGGGCATACAATAAAGCCAGCGCTCCGCCCCATGAACCACCAAATACTAGCCATTGATTAATAGCCAGCTGATTACGGATACGTTCCATATCATCGATTAAATCTTGAGTAGTGTTATTTTCGAGCTCACCAAAAGGCAACGATAAGCCGCAGCCACGCTGATCGAACAGAATAATTCGATAAAGTTGGGGATTAAAAAAACGCCGATGATCGGGCTTGGTACCTGAGCAGGGTCCGCCATGCAGGAAAATAACAGGAATACCGTCAGGATTGCCACTTTGCTCCACATACACAGCATGTTTGCTGCCGGTTTCCAGAAAAAACGTATGGTATGGCAAAATTTCAGGATAAAGAGTTTTCATTACTTGTAACGTCAGATTTGATTATTTCCCAGCGCAAACCGGAAAAGATGCTATTTTACCTTGAGCCTTTATCTTGCATCTCTTTTTAATTCTCTAAGCATAAAAAAAGGGAGGGGTTTGAAACCCTCCCTTTACCGGATTTGTTTCTAGACTAAATGTTTAGAAGCCTAAACCGAGGTAACCGCCGGCAGTAACGCCGTCCGTGTTAACGCCATCAGAATTTTGTGTAGTTAAGTGATAACGAGCATCAGCACCTACGTAAATGTTGTTCCAGATTTTGTAGTCGGCACCTAAACCAAACTGCATACCTGGGTTCAATACAGTAATAGCATCAGATGGAGGACTGATCACGTTCAGTTCAAAACCGACAGGAATCAACCAAGGTCTAAATGAACTGCCTTTCATAAATTTGATTTTTGGCGAAGCAGCCAGTGTCAATTGATTGACTGTTGCTTTTTCAGTGTTTGCAGCAGGTAAAACAATGCCTGTGGCCGCCGCTATTACGCCTGTTTCAGCAGGAGATAAGCCATTGTTTTTTCTTTCGCCCAATTGCTTATAATCGAACATCAATTCAGCCAAGACTTCTGTTTTATCCATTAGGCCGAACAGGTTATCATTTACGCTGAAATCAAAACCGGCACCGAAATACCATGAGTCTTTATCGTCTATCGGACCAACTGTCGTACCGTTATTGTTAGCTAAACCAAGAGCTGCGATCGATGTAGGATCTAATGTACCGCCTCTTTGATTATTAGCATGGCCATAACCGCCACGGAAGAATACCATGTTGTCTTTGCTTTTTTTGCTTTCTTTGGGCTCTGATTTAACCGAGTTCATCCACTGATCTAATTCCTGAACCTTACCAGCATCTGCATCAGGACGGTTTGCCTGGGCTCTTAAGCTACTGATTTCAGCTTGCATGGATCGAAGCTGAGCTTCCAATGCATCCACTTTGCTGTTTGTATAGCCAGAAGAGCTGTGCGAATATGAGCTTGACGATTCTGTAACTACATGCTGCTTAGCTTTTTTTGAATGCGCCATAGCTTGCGGAGAAACCAGAGCACCGGTCAAAGCCAATGCTGCCGTAATGCCCAGAGCTAATTTAGTTTTATTGATCATTTATCCCCCTCATGAGGTTGTTATTTTACAAAAATTTGCTTTAATACAACAAAGCCCATCTTCCGGAGATAATGGTAGCAGCTAAACCAAATCCCTACAAGTTTTAGCGACATTTTTTTAATTTTAATTAATCCTTATATTTCAATAAGTATAAAGATAAATTTAATCTCGAATATGTTGTTGTGTGCGAAAAACAACAGTTTTTTCAACTTACACATTAAAACCACAGTTAAAAATTTCTTATACTGCATAGAGGCAAATAAAATGAATTTGTGCGGTGCAATATGGCAAAATCTACGCTGCTCCACATAATTTCGGCTGTCTTCTTTAGCCCAAATGATCTTTAATAATGATCTTTAATCGACACTTACACGCCAAGTCAGAACTCTTTAATGGTTTTAACTATCTGAATTTGAGCGGATAGACGGCATGTTAATAGAAAACCACCATAGCTACAGTTAGTTATAATTAATATTTTGGATACACCCAACAAAAACATTTATTTTTGTATTAATCTTTATCAATATACATGACTAAAATTTCGGATATTACCATCATCGGCGGCGGCGTTATCGGCTTGCTGAGTGCCCGCGAGTTTATTAAAGCTGGCGCTACCGTTATGATTATTGAGAAAAATGAGCTGGGCCAGGAATCATCCTGGGCGGGCGGTGGAATTTTGCTACCGATATATCCCTGGCGGCAACCGGACGCAATCACTTGCCTGGTAATGCAGAGCCTAAAGCTATACCCCGCTTTAGCCTCGCAATTGGCTAACGAAACCCAGATAGACCCCGAATGGAATCAATGCGGTCTACTGATCGCCAAAAACCCGGATATTACTGATGCTGTTCACTGGTGCGATACCAATAATATTGTATATCGACCAGCCGGAGCGGATTTTTTCAATATGCTTAACACTGTCCCCGATCAACCGCTTTGGCTACCGGAAATTGCCCAGGCGCGCAATCCGCGGTTGGTAAAATCATTAAAACAAGACCTGTTCAACAAGGGTGCGATATTAAAAGAACATTGCGAACTAACATCCGTTAATGTCACTAAAAACCGCATAGCCTCAATCAATACCGCATCCGGCCAACTTGCCGTCAACCAACTAATCGTTGCGGCGGGAGCCTGGACAGGCCAATTGTTTCGACAAATTTTTCCCGCCACCATTGGCAGTACCCCCGAAATAACCCCCGTTAAAGGGCAAATGCTGTTATTTGATGCCCGACCGGAGACTCTGAGCTATATGGTACTGGATGGCGATCAATACCTTATTCCACGACGCGACGGAAAAATACTGGCGGGCAGCACGGTAGAACAAGACGATTTCAATAAGACAACTACAGCACAAGCCCGTGATCGCCTCAATGCTTTCGCATTAAATTTATTACCGTCACTTAACAATTTCCCGCTAATTAAACATTGGGCGGGATTAAGACCGGGAACTGAGCATGGCATACCCTATATTGATCAGCATCCGGAAATCAGCAACCTATATATTAACGCCGGTCACTTCAGAAACGGCTTGGCGATGGGACCAGCCTCGGCACAGCTAATGGTCGACCTTGTTTTGAAGCGGCCTACCGCGGTAGCGCCGGAGCCTTACACACTGGCCCGACTACACTAATATTATTCAGATCGTTCTGTTCCTGCCCCCTTGCCTAACAACATAGCCACAAATGAACCTTTATCCATTACTACGCCCCCTATTATTCTCTTTAGACCCGGAAACGGCTCACGAAGTGACACTTAAATTGCTGACTGCAACCCATGCATCAGGATTATCAAAAGCAATTTATCCTGAAATTACCCCCAAACCTGTTAATGTGATGGGACTGGATTTTAAAAATCCGGTCGGTCTTGCTGCCGGTTTGGATAAAAACGGGGACTATATTAATGCGCTGGCCGCATTGGGCTTCGGCTTTGTAGAAATCGGCACCGTGACACCGCGTCCTCAACCCGGCAACCCGAAACCGCGCTTATTCAGGCTTCCCGAGCATCAAGCCATTATCAACCGCATGGGCTTTAACAACCTGGGCATCGACCATTTACTCGAGCGAGTAAAGCAAAGCCGTTACTCCGGCATTCTGGGCATTAATATCGGCAAGAACTTCGACACGCCGATTGAGAATGCGGCGGACGATTATTTAATCGGCTTGCGCAAGGCCTATACCGCTGCCAGTTACATTACCATTAACATTTCCTCACCGAACACCAAGAATCTCCGTCAACTGCAACAGGGAGATGAGATCAAAAGCCTGATTTCCGCCCTAAAAGAAGAGCAACTGAAGCTTCAGCAGGAACATGGCAAATATGTGCCATTGGCCCTAAAAATAGCACCCGACCTGGCCGCAGACGAAATAGCGCATATCGCCAAATTATTGCTGGAATTTGAAATTGACGGCGTCATTGCGACCAACACGACTATTGCCCGCGATATGATTGCAGATCATCCGCTTGCTAATGAAGCCGGCGGTTTAAGCGGCGCACCGGTCAAGGAAAAATCTACTATGGTCGTCCGGGGATTGGCGGCAGAACTGAACGGCAAGATTCCGATTATTGCAGCGGGCGGAATTTTAAGCGCTGCAGATGCGCAGGAAAAATTGGTCGCGGGAGCGAGTCTGGTGCAGATATACAGCGGCCTTATTTATCGTGGGCCACAGCTAATCGAAGATATTGTTAAAAGCTTATGACATGAGGTTCATCACCCACGAAGAAAATCGCGCCCTTCGTGGGTGATGAACTTAATTTTCTATCCCAATCATTCCCCGGCAATCGACATCCGCTCAACCAGTATCGAACCGGTACGGATATTGCCTCGATAATCAACGTCGTTACCGACGGCAACGATATTTCTAAGCATGTCTTTCAGATTGCCGGCAATGGTGATTTCCTCAACCGGATATTGGATCTCGCCGTTTTCCACCCAGAATCCGGCAGCACCGCGCGAATAATCGCCGGTCACCATATTGACTCCCTGCCCCATCAGCTCGGTAACCAGCAAACCTGTGCCCAGCTCTTTTAACATACCCTGATAATCCAGCTTACCCGGATCAATCGTTAAATTATGCACACCGCCGGCATTGCCGGTACTGCGCAATTCCAGCTTGCGAGCGGAATAGGTACTCAACACATAACCGCGCAAAATACCGTCGCTGACAATATCCCGAGTTTGGGTTGCAACGCCTTCGCTGTCATACGCGCCACTGCCCAAAGCGCCTTTTAAATAAGGCTGCTCATAAATACGCACAAATTCCGGGAAGACTTGGGTATTTAATGCATCCAGCAAAAATGACGATTTGCGGTATAAATTACCGCCGCTGATTGCGCCGATAAACGACCCCAGCAGTCCGGAAGCGACTTCGGCGCAATATAAAACCGGACACTGCCGCGTACTGAGGCTACGCGCCTGCAAACGTCTAAGTGTCCGCTCGGCCGCTTTTTTACCGACATCGGCAGCGGATTCCAAATCGCGTGCATTTCTTGCCACGGTATACCAGTAATCTCGCTGCATGCTGTCGCCGCGTTGCGCCAATACCGAGCAACTTAAAGAATGACGGGTTGAAGCATAGCCTTGAAGAAAACCGAGAGTGTTACCCATCACCCGTATACCTTGGTGCGTATCGATCGAAGCGCCTTCTGAATTACTGATCTCTTCATGATAAGACCGGGCCGCATTTTCGCATTCAATAGCCAGTGCAATGGCTTCATCAACACTAATATCCCACGGATGGTTAAGATCAAGGTCGGGGAATTCGGTAGCCAACAGCTCCTTTTCCGGTAGCCCGGCATATTTATCTTCGCTGGTGTAGCGAGCAATACTGCACGCCGCGCCGACTGTCTCCTTGATTGAAGCTGCCGACAAATCGGTAGTACTGGCAGAGCCTTTGCGTTGTCCGAAATAAACAGTTACACCCAATCCTTGATCGCAATGATGCTCTATGGTTTCGACATCGCCAAGACGCACCGATACGGACAAGCCGTTTTCCTGGCTCAAGCCGGCTTCAGCGGCGCTGGCGCCCTGTTTTACGGCTTCGTCCAGAATGTCTTGAACGATATTTTTTAAATGGTTGATTTGTTCGTGATTTTGCACTGTTTTCTCTTAGTTTGTTTTTTAGGCTACTTGCCGACTTATCTGCTGGAACGAAACTTCATTAATATTCGCTTGCGACATTGCATGCTCAATGGTCATGCCAATCAAATTTCCATTTTCATCCAAATCCAGATAAATATTCTCATTGATTTCTTTGGCCTCGAAAACCGGATGTTCTGAAAACTCCAGCAATGCAGTATCGGTATCTTCAAAATATTTAATTTTCATTGTCTACCTCTTTAAACCCTCTATCAAAGAAAGCATTATGTACCGTCTCTTCATCTTCCAACAAAATAACCCTTAGATATTTTCCTTCTTCCTGAATAAATCCCCATTTTTTAACCGTCCATCTGCCTGTTTTTGGGTCTTAACAGGGCTAGTAACAACATTTTCAATCCATTCAAACTTTATGGATGACCTGTCCGCCCTATTCCGGATATACAGAAAATACTGGGTAAATCTCACCTAAACACTCGTCCCACCAACCGTCAATCCATCAATCTTTATCGTTGGTTGACCGACACCGACCGGTACACTTTGTCCATCCTTGCCGCAGGTACCGACCCCGCTATCCAGCTCCAGGTCCGAACCGACCATAGATACTTTGGTCAACACTTCCGGTCCATTGCCGATCAGCGTCGCACCTTTAACCGGACGGGTAATTTTTCCGTCTTCGATCAAATAGGCTTCGCTGGCGGAAAACACAAACTTTCCAGAAGTAATATCGACTTGCCCGCCGCCGAAGTTCTTGGCATACAAGCCTTTTTTGACCGACCTGATGATTTCTTCAGGATCATGCTGTCCGGGCAACATATAGGTATTGGTCATACGCGGCATCGGCAGATGTGCATAGGATTCGCGCCGTCCGTTACCGGTGGGCTTAACCCCCATCAGGCGGGCATTCAGTTGATCCTGCATATAACTTTTGAGTATGCCGTTTTCGATCAAGACAGTCTTTTCGGTCGGCGTGCCTTCATCGTCTATCGTCAACGAACCGCGCCGTCCCGGCAACGTGCCGTCGTCGACTACGGTGCATAAGTCGGACGCCACACGCTCGCCGACACGGCCACTGAATGCTGAAGTGCCTTTACGGTTGAAATCGCCTTCCAAACCATGACCAATAGCTTCATGCAACAAAATACCGGGCCAGCCCGATCCCAACACGACCGTCATATTGCCGGCAGGCGCTTCGACAGCTTCAAGATTGACCAATGCCTGCCTTACGGCTTCGCGGCCGTATCCCAACGCAGTATCCTGATCGAGAAAATAGTTATAATCGCGACGTCCGCCACCGCCCATGCTGCCTTGTTCGCGTTGACCGTCCTGTTCCACGATGACTGTCACATTCATCCGCACCAAAGGCCGGACATCGGCAACCAGGGAACCGTCTTGTCTGGCTACCAGGACATGCTCATGGACACCGACTAGACTGACGATAACTTCTTCAATGCGACTGTCCAGTTTGCGAGTTTCGTTTTCAACCCGGTGCAATAAGTCGATTTTCTGTTGATCTGCCAAAGATTTTAACGGGTTTTTTGTCGCGTAATGCTTCGGCCAGTCCGCCGCTTTCACGGCTACTTTGCAACTCGATGAATCTATCGCCTGTCCCTGCCGAACGATGGCTTTAACATTATTCGCCGCTTCCAGCAGTACCGGCAGTTCGATCCTGTCACTGTAGGCAAAACCGGTCTTTTCGCCAAACACCGCACGCACCCCGGCGCCTTGTTCGATACTATGACTGCCTTCTTTAATGATGCCGCCTTCCATGACCCAAGATTCAAAATGGCTGGATTGAAAATAAATATCCGCCGCATCAACCGGTGAACTGAGTAACCGGCTCATAATCTTTTCAATATCGCTATCCTGTATACCGGCCGGCATCAAGATAGCTTGTCTTGCAAGGTTTAGTATTTCCATCAAAAAATTTACAATAAAAGTTCAAGTAAAAGGGTAAGGATGCAACAACATCCCTACTTCGTCATTTTTCTTCCAGCTTATCATGGAGCGTATTAAACAATAACTGCAACAGATCTTCCGCGCCTTCTGCCGGAGATTCCGGCGCACCGTCTTTAGCAGCAGCGCTGTTTTGTTCGGCCGCATTGGCTATAGTCGCCGTAACGGTGGTTTCATCGCCCAGCGACTTGACGGTCAACAGGTAGATGGTCGGGTCATTGCTTAAAAACGATGTCGCTTTGGCAAAAAAGCCACTCTGCTCTTCGGTCTCCCGGGTCACATAATAAAAGCCCTTGTCTCGCTCGTGGTCGGTCACTTTCAGGCCTGCCTGCTTAAATGCCCGGTTCAACGTATTCCAGGCATCGTCAAACGGCTGTTTGATCGTTAGTTGCAGTGGCGCACTCTGGTAAACGTCGGAACCTAACCCGGTAGTGTCTTTTTTCTTAGGAATCGAACTGGTATCGACAACACGTTGTTCTCTGGAAGGACTGCTGTTAGTCAGGATGGGTGGCCGTTCAAGGGCTTCGGTATCGCGGTAGCGGCTTGGCTCCGTAGTTCCGCAAGCAACCAGAAATCCGGTCAGCAATAAGATTTTAACGATTCTATACATATTATTCACAAAAAAAACGACGATGATTCAACGCCGGAAATGCACCGCGCACTTTTTCAAGGCGTTCGATATCTATCTCAGCAGAAACAAAACCGCCGCCCGTTTTATAGCAATCCAGTACCACGCCCCATGGATCGATAATCATGCTATGCCCGAACGTTTTACGGCCATTAAGATGAAAACCGCCCTGATTCGGCGCAATCACGTAACACAAATTTTCCACGGCTCGCGCACGCAACAGCAATTCCCAATGAGCCGCTCCTGTTTCTGCAGTAAACGCAGACGGAATAACCAGTATTTCCATGCCCATTTTACGGAAGAACTCGGGGAATCGCAGATCGTAACAAACAGCAACGCCGAGCCTGCCAAAAGGCGTATCAATGACCAACAAGTCATTGCCCGGCTCAATTGAGTCGGACTCCCGATAGACATCATTACTGCCGGGAACGTTAACGTCAAACAAATGTACTTTATCGTAGCGTGCAACCCGTTCGCCCAGATCGTTGTAAATCAGACAAGCCGCCCGAACCTTATTGCTGTCGTCGCCCACTATAGGAATGGTTCCTCCAACAACCCATACGCCATGTTTTTTAGCAACCGACGCCAAAAAGCTCTGGATAGGCCCTGAGCCATCGACTTCCTTTGCTTTAATCTTGTCCAGTTCGTGATCGCCCATCAAGGCAAAATTTTCCGGCAAGGCCACCAGTTTTGCACCCGCCTTGACCGCTTCCGCTATCAGCTTTTCGGCTTCCAGCAAATTAGCGCTGATATTGGGACTTGATGCCATCTGTATGGCTGCACATCTACTCATAATTAATCTCTCTTAAATTTAGATGCAAGTTTATGAATCGAGCATCTGACCGCTATAGCCCTACTTTTATTTTTCTTCTTGTGGTTTTAACCATGGAAAGTCGGTAATGCCATTCCAGGTTTTCTGTAATAAGCCATCGTTTTTGTGCATCGGAATGATTTCCGCGTCCCCCCAAGCACCTTTTACCAGATATTGGGAGCCAAAGAAAAAACCTTCCTGATCTTTTCCTGTCAAAGACCGTCCAACCAAGGCCGCTACTTTGCCCATAATTGTACCAGCAATAGGCACGGCATCGGCACTTTTAGGCGTGACATTGATAATATGATCAACAGTTTGACTGACAAGGTCGGTATCGCCGCTGATGACGATTTTTGCAGGAACGGCATCGACAACTAAATTATGAGTCGATGCGATTCCGTCTGCTAAATCAAAATGACCTTTGATGCTGTTAAACGTCAACCCTTCTTCATAAACATCGCTAAAATCAAGCTGCGCCCTTTTTACCCACTGCGCCAGCGCCAGCATTCCCAATAGCCTGCCGAATCCGGGTTCGATACTTAAAATTCGCCCGTTTTTGAAATCAATATCCACCTGGCCTTTCAGGCCCGCCAGCGAGAATTGGTAAGGCGCCGCATTCCAGTCCACATTGAAATCAACAGCTGCACTAGTCTCGCTCAGATCTTTGGTAAGCCCCAGCTGTGACAGCATTTGCCCGGCGAGAGGCACTTCCAGATGGCCTTGGGCATGCGTCACCGACTGCCCTCCTTTGGTTTGCCAGTCACCGGACAAGACCAACTTTTGCTTTTCTCCGGCCAATTCTACATCTTTGAATCGCATGCCGCCCGGTATGCGCTCGGTTGCCAATGATAAACGCCCTAAATCGATCGACTGCCACAGCGTTTTATCGCTGGTGATCGTCAATAAAGGCGTAAGCTCGGCTGATAATGCCTGTGAATCAGAAGCATCTTTCGATTCTATTTGCTTTAATGCCGAAATATCCAATGACTCCATGTTCAGACTGATTCTGTCAGCACCTTTTAAGTCGGCGGGAATTTTGATACTTCCTTTTGCAAGCGAACTGGATATAGCCCCTGCCCAAAAGTTGCCGCTGTGTGTCAAAGCCAGATCGAAAGCGCCTATATCGGTTTTCTTCCACAACGCATGATCGCTATGAATTTTCAACGCGATAACAGTGTCACCTGCACCTTGAGCCGCCGCCAAGCCTAACCAATCTTGCAAAGCCAATCGGTCTTGGTTGATTTCCAGTTTTAGTCCTGCATACTGAGACTGGGCGACTTCCCCGGTCCCCACCAGAACATGTCCCGAATATAGATTTTTTTTGACGGTATCCAATTGCATTGCCGCTTTGACTTTATTATCGTAATTTAACAGTACCGGCAATAACTGCTCATCGCTTAAGTTAAACGTCAACGACAAAGGTACGATTTGCTCTCTGGTTTTGGCCAAGGACGGCGGTAAATCCAAAGATACGCCGGATAGCGTCGACTCTACAAGCAGTTCCGGAGCAACGTCATCATAAGGCAACGCCAGCTTTAATCGATAATCTGCCGCGCCGGTAGCAATTTTCCACCAAGGCATATCGAATTGTTCCTGTAAGTCGTCAACGCCAACATTGCCCTCCACATTGACGATGGTTTCATTAGCCGAACTTTCAATATTGATCTGTATCGGATGGTTCAAAGCCGCCGCTTGGATAGCTTCGCTAAAAATACCCAGTTCATTAAACTTGAGGTCGCCGTTAATTTTACTGACTGGCAGATCCAGAGATTTCACAGTCAATTTGGCATCTTTCAGTCGCGCCATCCCATCGACTTTGGTTGGCGCATCATCAACCAAAGGAATTTTAAGATCCAGCGTTACTTGAGTATGTCCTTGCGGGGCAATAGCTTCCAGCAGCGAATCCACCGGTGAGCTGAGCGGTGTCTGCTGCAGAAAGGCCAAGACCTGATCAATTCCGCTTTCGGCCTCGCCCTTAATCAGTACATGTTTGCTTTTATTTAAATCCGGAATAGTCACTTCGGCTTGTTTAATGACAACCTGATCGGATTGCCCTTGCAGGACATTAACCTTGAGGCCTTCCTGCGAAAACATGACTTCGGCATTCATACCGGTTATGTTGGGCCACTCAGGAGCGTATGACAGCTCAAACTGCTCGCCATTGAACACAGCTTCGAAAACGCCTGGTGCAGTGTTAAACGGGAAATCGTTCAAATTACCGTAAACCAGCAAGCCGCCGTTGGTCATGCTGCCGCTAACAAATGCATGATCCAGCCAATCAACGACATCTTTATCCATAATGCCTACCGGCAAATAATGTTTGACCTCGGTTGCGTCTTTGCCGGCAAATGAACTTTGCAAATCCATGAAAACTGGCTTGGCTGTTTTGGGAATATCGACCCGAAACTTAGTTTTGCTTTGAAAACTCAAAGAATCCAAATCAATCGTTGGACTGGATATAGACCAGACATTTTCATCCTGCCGCCAATCTAATAGGCCTTGAAGACGATCAATCGGCAGGACTTCACGAAACAGATCCGGCGCTATTAACCGGCCATGTTTAGTGTCGAGCGTAATAGCTCCCTGTTTTTCATTGCCTTTTATCTGGCCGGTTAAATTATCTATGCCGGGAACAGACAGCAATGGCGCAACGCCGATGTTGGCAAAACTGCCGTTCAAGGCAATCGATTTTATATCCAAATCGGCAAATAAGGAGAAATGCCCCAGCATCCCTTGTAACTGAGCTTGTGCCAGTAGGCTAGCCTGTTTATCCGGCAATGGGATAAAAAACTGAGCCAGCTTGGATGCTTCCTGCAAGTCCAACCGTTCGACATACAGCGCTAATTTGTGTAATGCATTATTATCCATACGCTGTCCGGAAACGCTGAATATCGCATCTGGCCATTTTTTAACAGCGCCTTTGGAATTCTCCTGAGTTTCCAGCGAAAAATCGTTTACATCGAGTTGCCATTGATTGGTTTCGCTGCTTAGATTCCCGTGAAGGAGCGTTTTCAATTGTTTAATCGACAGTTCCTGCTTATCTTGCCGAACCAGTGTCATCTGTTGAATTTGTGCATCGATATCCATCGACACCAGCTGCGATTGCCGCCAATCGCCCCAAATTTTAAAATCGCCGGTACCGTTATTGATATGCACCTTATCCCCGACCGAGACTTGACCCAATGCAACTAATTCAGGCAATGAAAAGGCTTGCCCCTCAATGTAAACGCGGCCTTGAATAGTGGAGGGTTCAAAAACGTTGCCTTTAAAATCCGTAGATATTCTTAATGTATTGCCGATTTTTTTCGGCAACCTCATCAGCATATTCAGACGATGATATTCACCCTGATTGCTGATCGCCAGGTCCACTTCATTAAAAAGCAGCGGCCGAGCACCGCTTATTTCATCCTGCCAAATAATTTCGCTGTGTAAGACTTCGTATTGCCTGCCTTGCAATAGCCAATCCGGCTGTCCGTCACTGGTTTTTATACCGACAATAGCAATACTGCCATCCCGTTGCCGCTTAATCGAAAGTTTGGCTCCAACCAAAGTGACCCAGGACGATGACAATACGTCCCTATTCGCCAACATATCCAATAAATTAATACCCAGACGTATCTCATTAAATTGGATAGCAGGTTGTTCGTGAGTAGGTCGAACGGATGACAAATTCGCCGGAAGCGAATTTGCATGCGTAGCGCCCGAAGGGGCGCTGGCAGGGACAGCCAGCGATGAAATAACGATGTCTTTTAGCACCAGCTCAGGATTAAACCCGCGCATTTTTGCACCCAAACGGCCTATTGTTACCGGAGTGCCGATGGCTGCGCTAATATTGGTCGCTAAATCGGACTTATAGTGTTCAATTCCCGACAATACCAGACGGACAGCAGTCAAGCCGACAGCTGCTGCGATTAAAGACCAAAAAATGAGATGACGCGTGGCACGCGTAATATGATGGATCACTAAAAAAGTTAAATCAGTATTTCGTATCTGTCATAACAGACAAAAACTCAGAGGCGGTGAAAATATTATAGAAATTATTTATTATGAAAGTAACAACTCAATCGTAACTACTCAGCAGTCAGGAAAATAAGAAGCTATTGTCCACAAAAGACATGAAAGACGCGAAAAAATATAGTCATTACAAAGTAGTCATAAAATATAAACTTAAATCTATACAACCGCTCATTCCGGAAAGAAAACAGTTGCTTTTAACTTCATACTCCCGCGCTATAGTAGTTGGAGATCCTGCTGATTAAAAAGCCTTTTCGTGCTTTTTGTGTGTTTCGTGGACAAAATTTGCTGACCAATCCAAGTACTTCACGGTGCTTTCATGAGCTTTATTCGTTAAAGCAACACCACATCATACTGCTCCTGATTGTATTCGGCTTCAGCCCTGAACTTGATGCGTACGCTCAAAAAGACTTCCAATTCAGCCAGCATATCGGCTTCTTCATCAAGCAGCATCTCCACAACTTCATTGGAGGCCAGAACCAATATTTTTTGGACCTTATACTGTCTGACTTCGCGAATAATCTCCCGGAATATTTCCAGGCACATGGATTCGGCAGTTTTCAAAACACCCCGGCCACCGCAGGCGCTACAAGGCTCGCAGAGTATATGCTCCAAACTCTCCCGCGTTCTTTTGCGCGTCATTTCCACCAAGCCCAGCACCGATACCTCGGTGATATTGGTTTTCGCGTGATCCTTTTCCAAATGCCGCTCGAATGCCTGCAACACTTGCTTTTTATGCTCCTCACTCTGCATATCGATAAAGTCGATAATAATGATCCCTCCCAGGTTTCTAAGCCTGAGCTGCCTGGAAATCGTCTGCGCCGCTTCGAGATTGGTTTTAAAAATAGTTTCTTCCAGATTACGACCGCCGACATAGCCACCGGTATTGACATCGACGGTGGTCATTGATTCGGTCTGGTCGAACACCAAGTGCCCGCCCGATTTCAGGTTGACTTTGCGGTCCAGCGCTTTTTGGATTTCATCCTCAACACTGTAAATATCGAATACCGGACATTCCCCGGTGTAATGCTCGATCACCGGCACAATTTCAGGTACAAAAATCTCCGCAAATTCAACCAAGCGATGATAGGTTTCTCTTGAATCCACCCGAACTCTTTCAATACCTTCTCGATATAAATCTCTTAAAGTCCTGATACTCAGCGGCAAATCCTTATGGATAAATTGCTTAGGCTTGGCGTTGATAATCTTGGCCGCTATTGACTCCCACAATTTCAGCAAGAATGTCATATCGGCAATTAATATCGTCTCATCAACGCACTCTGCCGCTGTTCTTGCGATAAATCCACCGCATTTATGCTCGCCCCTGAAAGCGTCAAGACAGGCCCTTAACCGGACTCTCTCAGTCTCGCACTCAATGCGCTGAGACACACCGGAATTATGCGCATAAGGCATATAAACCTGGAAACGCGACGGTATCGATATTTCCGTGGTTAAGCGTGCGCCTTTGCTGCCTATGGGGTCTTTGACCACCTGCACAATAATATGTTGGCCTTCATGCAGATAATGCTCGATGTTTTCCGAACCTTTCTTTTCCAGATCCTTTGCGCACAAATCGGAAAGATGCAAGAAAGCGGCCCTGGGCAGGCCAATATCGACAAAAGCCGCCTGCATACCGGGGAGGACCCGGCACACTTCGCCTTTATAAATGTTACCGACCAGTCCCCGCTGCCGGGTTCTTTCAATGATTAATTCCTGCAAAACGCCATTTTCAATAACCGCAACACGGGTTTCCGGCGGAGTCACGTTGATTAAAATTTCCTCACTCATTTGAAAAGACCTATTCCTTGCCTGGATAAAAGTTCCGCTGTTTCAAATAACGGCAAGCCAACCACACCGGAAAAGCTGCCGCTAATCGACTCTACAAATATACCGCCCAAGCCTTGAATTGCATAACTGCCAGCTTTATCGACCGGTTCGCCGCTTTGCCAGTAAGCGTCTATTTCGCATTCCGTTAATGACCTGAAAGTTACCTCCGTAATACTGACAGCTTGACCGTGCTCTTGCCCCCTGAGCGAAATGGCGCTATAAACCCGGTGCATTTTACCGGATAACAACCTGAGCATGGAAAACGCATCATCCCGGTCTTTGGGCTTGCCCATGATTAAATTACCCAGCACGACCGCGGTATCGGCAGCCAAAACCGGCAAACTATCGCCCATCTGCTCGATACAGGCCGCAGATTTTTCGGCAGCCAGCCGTTGCACATAGTCCAGAGGCGCTTCATTAGGCAGAGGCGTTTCATCGATATCGACCGGATGAACTTTATAAGTCATCTTAATCTGATCCAGTAATTCCATACGGCGGGGAGACGCGGAAGCAAGAATAATCTGCGCGGTCATTAACGGTGATAGGGATGGTTATTAAGAATACTCCAGGCGCGATAAAGCTGCTCGGCAACAACAATACGCACCAGTGGGTGCGGGAATGTCAACTTCGACAAGCTCCATGATTCTCGCGCCAATTGTTTGGCCGACTCAGCCAGACCTTCCGGCCCGCCGATCAATAACGAAACATGTTGCCCGCTTTCCTGCCAACGCTGCATCGCTTGCGCCAATTCTGGTGTCGTCCAGGATTTACCGGGAATATCTAACGTTACAATATGGGTATTTTGAGGAATTGCTGTGAGCATCCGTTCTCCTTCCTCTTTAACAATCCGGGCGACGTCACTGTTCTTGGTTCTCTTGCCTGGTGTAATTTCCTTAAGCACCAACTCGCACTCACGGGGTAAACGTTTGGCATACTCATCATAGCCCTGCTGCACCCAGCCGGGCATACGATTTCCTACTGAAATTAGATTTATTTGCATGCGGTGCAGGATACAGAGAACAGGCTTCCGATGCAATGAAGTCTACTCGTAGTTATATTCTGCAATAAAAAATAGCTTACTAAAAACTTAAGTAATGGACTTATCAGCCGCTATATTGGCAAACCGACACAGGAGTTATTACCGTGAACATTAAATCCGCATTCAACAAGCCGGCTCCCGACAAGCTTGTAGCATATCCCCCTTCTCTTGCGGTAGCCGGGTTAGCCATCAGCTTACTAATGACTGCTTGCACCACCACTACCACAGCCAAAGCGCCGCCAATGGCGTTTCAGCCGTATAAGACCTTAAGTGCCGTGGGTTATGGCACTGTCGAAAAAAGTGATAAATTTTCGCGCTCACAAATTAAATTGATGGCCATGAGAGCATCCAAAATGGATGCCTACAGAAGCTTAGCCGAGCAGCTTAACGGTCTTCAATTGCGCGGGCAAACTACCGTCGAAGATGCGGAAGTTACTCATGACAATTATCAGGTTTATCTTAATGCTTATCTACGCGGAGCCAGGGTAAAAAGAACTTCGGCTATCGGCAGCGATATTTACGCAGGGGATGATACTTTTGAAACCGTTGTGGAGCTTGATTTGACGCCAAGATTCTATGAATGCCTCAATGGCCCTACCGAATCGATTAACCAATGCCTTCAACAAGGTCTGGAAAATCCAGCCCCCCCTGTTAGCCATGCACCTGTTATTAGCCATGGCTCATCTACAGTATCGAGCATTGGTTCGGAGTGCCATTCCAATGATTGCTACAGCTATCCTAATACCAAAGGTTTTAGCCAAAAATAATCTGATCGAAATTATCCGAATTGTGGGCGCTGAATAGATTCGCGCCCACAATTAGCTTTGAAAATTGCTGTAAATAGCATTTAATGAAAGCTACATAGCAGTATCCAGATTATTCAAAGACAAACCGGTTTGATGAATGGCAAAAATATTATTCAAATATATATGGGTGGCGTTTTTATTAACCCAGTCTTGCACCTCTACTATCCAGCCTCAAGCAAATACGGTAACTGTTGAAGGCCAGGCGGCTATTAACAAAAGCACGCCACTATTAGCTAGAAAACAGGCATTGCAGGATGCTATCCGTCAAGCATCCATGCAATCATCGGTTAATATCCACAGCCAGACCTTGGCTAATCAAAACAATATTTCGATAGATGCTGTTTCGATGCGCACCGCAGCTGCGGTCACTAATACCAAAGTGATCAAGGAATGGACTACCGATAATATCTATCATGTTGTCGCAATGGTGGATTTAGTCGCCGATAACGCCTGCACGCCTCATCAGCGCAAGCGTATTATCGCAACAGCTTTTCCGCTAGTTAAACAAGAACAAGTAACTGCTTATGAATCGCAGGATTTATCTGGCGGCATTCCACGCGAACTTAATAATCATCTAATCGAATCCGGCGATTTTATAGGCAGTAACGCTACCAACATCAATCTCTACCCAAGAGCCGACCTGGCTCCGGAAATACAAGATCGGTCCGCCTATCGACCCTCGAAAGTCATGCAAATCGCGACATCCAACGGCACACAACTGGTTCTGTCCGGTGTCATTAGGGATTTGGAGGTCGAATCCACTGAATATATGAGTGGCGCCGGACCTTTGGCTTTTGCCAGAAGCTTGGCCCGGGAAGTCGTAGCCAGACGCGGAATCGGCATTGATATTTATGTACATGACGGATTTACCGGCGCGTTACTCTTCCAACAGCGTTATACTGACAGCGTCATAGGCGATGTATGGGTACCTGCAACTTATGCGGTAGGCAGCGAGCGCTTTAACTCTACCTCGACCGGCGAAAAAATAGCCAAAATCATAAATCAGGCAAGCGCGGATATTCGCCAGACATTAAGTTGTTACCCTTTTACGACGCGCATTGTTGAAATTAAGGATGATAAAGTATTTATTGATGCCGGTGCGCAGGAAAGACTTAATGTCGGCGATCAGCTAGTCGTTTATAGTACCGGCGGCGATGACTTAAATATCGATGGCGGTCTCAGCTTTATAGGTAAAGACAAGCAGCCTGCCGGCGTATTAACTATCATGAATGTGATGCCCCGTTACTCGATTGGCCGCTTGGAAGCTCCTGCTCGCGATCTGGGCGTTAGGATTGGAGACTGGGTAAAATCCTGGTAAACATCTGACCGCAAGTTAGCCTTGCCATATATATAGCTTTAGGCTATATATTTATACTTACATCCACCTTTACCAGAGTTCATTATGGAAATTAAATCAAGTTTTTTCGGCGAACAATCCATCGATCCCAGCACTATTCTCAGCTTTCCTAACGGAATTCCAGGTTTTGAAGACCAAACCCGTTTCAAGCTATTTCATCAAGAAGGAGATAATCCTCTTATTTTCTGGCTGCAATCTCTAGATGATGAATCTCTGGTTTTTTCAGTCGCACAACCGTCTGTTTTCAATATCAATTACAACTTTGTTTTAAGCGACGAAGAAGTCGCTACCTTAGGAATTGAAGATGCGGCAGACACGCTTATCCTGATAATTCTACATAAAGACGAATCCGAGCAGCCTACCATTAAAGGCTCCATCAAATCCCCGCTGATAATTAACAGCGCAAAAAGAATAGGTCTGCAAAAGGTGCTTGTTCAAGTAGAACAAAGCATAACGCTGACCGACGTTAGTAATGAAATTAATGTTTCCGAGAGCGCCTAAAGACAGCAGCAGGATAAATATTCGCTTCGAATAAGAGAACTTTTATCCAATTTTTAGCCGTACTGTTTTAAGCAACTTATATTATTACTGCCGCTTTTTAGCGGCAGTTCTAGTTACGAGCACGGAAAATAAAACAATTCGAGCCCCAGTTACCGGTTTGAGAAAACAAGGACGAGGACTATGTTTTGCAAACAATTGGGCTTTCAAAAGGCACACTATTATGACTTGCAGAAAGGGACACAGATTAACTGGCGGAAATAACTGCACTTGCTCAGGCAGCACGGCCTGATGGCAAAATATATCTGTCATTTCTCTGACAACAGATGGACAAGAAAAATCAGGAAAGGATTGTTAATTGTTGAACATTGCCGAAAGAACCCGCTGTTCAGACAATTGTATGACTGGAAAACGATTTATTCAGCTCGATCAAGCTGAGAAATGCCCACAAAAATAATGACCTGAAAAATTAAAACCTTTCAGGTCATTAAGATGGAATCTTTGTTACACGTGTAATTCTCGAACTGGAGCTACCAGGCGATTAATACATAACAAAGAGTTAACTCATACAACGGTGATAACTTTTAAAGAGTTAGTACCACCTGCTATTCCTTCCAGATCGCCTTGAGTGATAATGAATGTATCGCCATTCGCAGCCACTCCACGTCTTTTTAATTCTGCAATGATAGCCCTGTTTACTTCAGCATGATCACTAAGATCGTGCATAAAAAGCACCGGAAAAACACCGCGATATAAAGTAACTTTACCGAGGGTTTCTTGGTGAGGGCTGAGTGCAAAAATAGGAATACCAGAGCTGATTCTGGACATCCATAATGTTGTAGAGCCTGATTCGGTTAACGCAGCAATGCCATGAATTTTGGTGTGGTTAGCCATGTACATGGCAGACATTGCAATAGCTTCATCGACGCGCTCAAACTGGAGCTCAACACGATGCCCCGAAACGCGAACTTTAGGTTGTTTCTCTGCTTCAACACAGACGCGATTCATTGCCTCAATCGCTTTAATTGGATATTTACCGGATGCAGTTTCTGCAGATAACATAATAACATCGGTACCATCGTAAACCGCATTGGCAACATCAAAAACTTCAGCGCGAGTAGGAATCGGGTTGTCGATCATTGACTCCATCATTTGTGTGGCCGTAATTGCAACACGATTAAGTTCCCTGGTGCGTTTAATCAACATTTTTTGCACGGCAGGCAAATTGGCATCACCGATCTCAACACCAAGATCGCCACGCGCAACCATCACAGCATCGGATGCCAGAATGATTTCGTCGATAACATCCAAGGCCTCTGCCCGCTCAACTTTAGATACGATGCCGGCATGACAACCTTCAGCAACCAACAGGCGGCGCGCTTCATGAAGATCTTCAGCCGTGCGTGGAAAAGAAATAGCGACATAATCGCATTTCATTAACGCAATCGTTTTAATGTCTTCCTTGTCTTTGTCGGTTAATGCGGCCGCTGAAAGGCCACCACCTAACAGGTTGATACCCTTGTTGTTAGACAGGTCGCCACCAACAACAACAGTACAGTTAACACGCATATTTTCGACATTGACGACATCAAGTACGATACGACCATCGTCCAGCAGCAGCCTGCTGCCAGGCTTAACTTCTAAAGCTAATGGCTCGTAGGTAATACCAACTTGAGTGTTGTCACCAGCCAGCGGATCAAAATTGATGTCTAACGCAAAATCCTGACCCTCTTTTAAAAATACCTTAGTATCTTTAAAGCGCGCAATACGGATTTTAGGCCCTTGCAAATCAGCCAAAATACCAACCAATCTGCCGGTTTTTAAGCTAAGCTCACGAACAGCGTTCGCTCTATTGATGTGATCTTCAGCAGAACCATGTGAAAAGTTCATGCGAACAAAGTCAAGGCCTGCTGCAAACATGCCTTCAAGTACGCCGGGCTTATCCGTAGCGGGGCCCAGCGTTGCTAAAATTTTGGTTCTTCTTAACATATTATGTGGGAAACTCGTTATTTTGCGTTGACTAAAGCAATTGTCGTATCCAGCATACGGTTTGAGAAGCCCCACTCGTTATCATACCAGGATAGAACTTTTACAAGGTTGCCATTCAGGACTTTGGTCAGCGATGCTTCGTAAATTGACGATGCAGGATTGTGATTAAAGTCCATTGAAACCAGCGGCAAAGTATTGATATCCAGAATGCCTTTTAATGGGCCTTCGGATGCTGCTTTCAGGATTTGATCAACTTCTTCTTTGGTGGTGTTTTTGCTTGCTGTAAAAGTTAAATCAACAACAGAAACATTGATAGTCGGTACGCGCATCGCGAAACCGTCTAGTTTTCCGTTCAGTTCAGGCAATACTAAGCCTACTGCTGCTGCTGCACCGGTCTTTGTAGGAATCATTGATTGTGTAGCTGAGCGGGCACGACGTAAATCGCTGTGGTAAACGTCAGTCAGGACTTGGTCATTGGTGTATGAGTGAATGGTTGTCATTAAACCATTTTCAACGCCGATAGCATCGTGTAAAGGCTTAACTAATGGCGCCAAGCAGTTAGTTGTGCATGAAGCGTTGGAAATGACGGTATCTGAGGCTTTCAAAACATCATGGTTTACGCCGTAAACGATAGTTGCATCGACATCGTTGCCACCGGGAGCCGAAATAATAACTTTTTTTGCGCCGGCAGTAATATGCGCGGATGCCTTGGCTTTGCTGGTGAATAAACCGGTACATTCGTGAACAGCATCAATGCCCAGCTCGGCCCATGGCAATTTTGATGGGTCTCTTTCAGAGAAAACTTTAATTCTATCGCCGTTGATAACGATATGATCACCGTCAACGCTCACGTCGAAAGGAAATTTTCCATGCACTGAATCATATTTAGTCAGGTGAGCATTCGTTGCAGCGTCGCCTAAATCATTGATTGCAACAATTTGAATTTCATTGGTACGGCCTGCTTCGTATAATGCGCGAACGATATTACGTCCAATACGACCATAACCATTGATTGCAACTTTAATTGGCATAGATTTTCTCCAGAATGATGAAATGAAAACTTACAGAAACGGATAACCCTAAGATTTCCGGTAATCTGTTTAATTATATCAAAAATTAGCGTAGTTAGTCCATTGACGCAGAAAACAGCCATTGCGGCTAAGGCTTCAAGCTGTTTCTTCATGGCATTAAGAGAAAACTACTTAAAAATTCATCAGTTCTTTCTCCGCTATAAATTTTTATCATACAACCCTAACCTACTATGCCTTCCAAAAAAACGGAACGAACATTACCTGGACCACGTGACAAACAGGACAGGTCAATTAAGTCTTCGTCTTATCCTTTCTGTTTCTTGAAGAAAGCTATCAACAACATTAGCTGCAAAAAGTCCCTTCTGAATAAACAGAGCAAAAGGGACTTGTAGCCATCTGAAATAAACTCCGCATATCGATCAATACTCTGGCCCTAATATTAGTGTTAAGGATAACTCCCCCACCCGGCTCCAGCCAGATGATCCAATTCAAAAAATAAGAGAACAACAACCACTAAAATTAGACATTGAACTTATCCTCTATCTTTTGTTTGTAGTTTAAATAATGGATGACTTGCAATTTTTCCGGGCTGTCGATGCGAAATACTGAGAGCGGTAAATCTATATCAGTGATATGAATCGGATAATTCATCTTGCCGTTCCTAAATTGGAGTATATATTGATAAGCGGCGTAAAAGACTTGGTTGCCGTAATCCAGCGATGAAAATTCTTTTTCATTGCAGTAGACCGAATAAATAATGCCGTTATGAGTATTTTCTCCTGTGATGCGTAAACTCAATTGCTGGCATGAGGATGCCGCCCTCAGTTGCACCGGGCTATGAGAAAAAACGCCGGAAGAACTCTTCTTGACCTCATAATATTCAATAGCCAAAAACGTTTCAAAAAGATTGCGCCTGAGAAGCGACTCCAAAAAAATAGAGTATTGTTTTAAAAGATGACTCGAATTTGCTTTGCTATGTTGCTGTGTGTATAAGCTGCCTTTCTCATCAATGATGTACACACTAATATCAGCCTTATTTTCATAATAAAAGAGCTGAATCACTTGCGGCCTATTCAGTGAGCAAATAAGCTGGATCGGCGTACTTTCGAGAACGATCTGGTCAAAATGTACGATACTGAACTGCTCTTGAGGGGAGGCCAGCTCGTTTAACAGCATTTTCTTTGTAGCTAACTCTTTGTAGCTTAAAGTTTTATTGATAGCCTGGAAAACATAGAACGAAGTTCCGCCAGGTAAAATGTATCGAGGCGAGCGATTATGATGCGACTTGGTAAAAAGCTTAACCAATGTATCAAATACCGCCTCAACACGAAGGATAATGTCCTTGGCTCGAGCTGGAGTATGACAAACAAACTTCAAGCAACTCAAAGACACCGGTTTTTTATTGTTATTAATAATATCTATGAAACAGTTAAATAACCCTTCTATGCCCTCTCTTTGACTAGTTGTAATTTCGCCCCAACTAGACAGTGAAATCCTGTCTACAGTTTGGACAAAACACTGACGGCTCATACCGTAACTTAGCGCATCGGAACGTTCGCTCATAACGCACAGGCTATCGTCATCCGATATTCCCATATTAATAATAATTAGCGAATTCAGCTGAGCCTTGAGAGTTCGGTAAGTTTCCAGCGAGGGATCGTAGTTAAAGCTCTGGGTTAAAAAAAGATTGATCTGAGTCAGGGTTGAATGTAACTCTTCATTCGGCATTTTAAGCGAGTGCGAACTGAATTGAAGTTGCAACTGTTTATAATAGAGCCCATTAACGACCAGCCAGCAAAGGATTTCAATTAGAAACCGACACTTTTGTATAGGTTCAAAATCCGTAGCGTTCGCCATCTGTACGTTTCTCAGATACAAGGCCCAGCCATCGCCGCCGGGAAGATGATTTTCTACAATAGATAATATGCTTTCTTTTGAATGAACTTCCGAGCGTGTGGTAATGATTTCAATCTTACCCGGCCTTTTTTCCAAAAAAGAGTGGAGCTTTCTGCCGATTAATTTCAAATCATCACTGTTTTCCTGGTTTTGAGCCACATGGTCTTTAGCAAATCCCATAATCATACGATAGCAATGGGTCAACTGCTGAACAATGACAGCATGTTCCGATGTTGCTTTTTTTATATTCCAGAGCCGTTGATATTTCAGGTTATCAATAGTGGATATGGGCCAATTCCAGTTTTTAGCAATCGATTGCATATATTTCTCCCTGACCGCCCTAGTCTGAGAGTCCATGGTATTATCCGAGGATCCCATCACCTTCAAATAAAAGCATTGACGCGCTAAAGCTAATCTTCCATGACTGTGGGCATGTTGCAGGTATTTTTCGACTTTTTGATATATGAGCAAATACGGATCGAGATCGGCCGTCATATAGTTGCCCTGATAGACAGCCTTTTTTATGTCCTGACATAGCCATTCAGTTTGAGGATACTCACTGGCATAGCATTCCATTAATAGCAGTTTTAATAGCGACTTGTGCGGTGAATGCAGTGCTTTATAAAGATGCCAAAGAGTTGCGCTGGTGAACTCTTCAGCCGGGACCGCGTCGAAACCGCCGAAATCGATAAGTTCATGTTCGGGAATGAACAGATTATCGACTAAGTGCCTGATATAGCCTGTGTAGTTCCCTTCCTCATGAGGAGGAACTACCCACCAGGCCGGGCTTTTTCCGGCAATGTAAATGGCTGTCCGGTAAAATTCTTCAAGCAATAGGTAATGCTGTGTTTGACCGCTGCTTTCCGAAGAAATTGGAGTATTTTGACCGAGTACAAATTGTCTACTGTCCATTAAAAAAAAATGCACTTCGAGCGCTAGCGATGCGGCCCAATTCTCTATTGCAGTTGCTTTTTTTTGCAGCTCCTCAATCGCGCCAGATGACAGATTTGATTGATGGCATAACCAGATATCCATATCGCTAGTTTTCGAAAAAGCAATACTGCCGACGCTTCCCATCAAAAATATCCCTTCAATCGGATAGACATGTGAAGCTACACGGGTATAGCTGAAATTTTTCGCAAGCTGTTTGGCCGCATTGATGGTCTGAATGCCCGGATGGTACTCAGGTATTCCCGCCGGTGTCGCCGAGGAAATAAACCCCGGCAACATCGGAAAATTACAATGAAAAAGCAAAGGCAGTAAGTCTAAAAATACTTGCTGCCGAGGCTGTAGAAACTCTTGAACACGTTGTTGTCGAAGTTGATTTAAGCTTTTAAAACGGTGCTTGATCGTTTGAAGATCTTGTATGCTGATTTCTTCGCCGGGCGACCCTAGATAAATAGGCCGCTCTTGGTGTGGTCTAATCATCGTGAAAAAAGCTTAATTCTTATACTGAAGATATGCTTTGCCGCGCCGTCCTGATGGCAAGTCTAACTGTATATGGAGCCGTGCCGCCAATGTGTTTGCGAGCTGCGACCGAACCTTCCAGGGTTAAATAATCAAAAACATCATTGGTAATCAATTCCGAAAAATGCTGTAGCTCTGGCAAAGACAGCTCCGATAAGTCGCGTTGGCTTTCCAATCCCAAACGTACTGCCAGACCTACAACTTCATGAGCATCACGGAAAGCCATGCCTTTGCGTACTAAATAATCGGCAAGATCGGTAGCCGTCGCAAAACCACGCTTGGCTGAGTTATACATATTGGACTTTTTGGCTTCAATATGGGGAACCATATCCGCATAAGCCCGCAAGCAATTGATTAAAGTATCGGCCGTATCGAAAAGCGGTTCTTTATCTTCCTGATTGTCTTTGTTATAAGCCAACGGCTGGCTTTTCATTAGCATCAGCAGCGAAACCAAGTGACCGGTTACCCGGCCTGATTTACCGCGTACCAATTCGGGAACATCCGGATTTTTCTTTTGCGGCATAATCGAAGAACCAGTGCAAAAGGCATCGGGCATTTCAATGAAGTCGAACTGGGCGCTGGACCATAAGATTAACTCTTCGGAAAAACGGGATAAATGCATCATGATCAAGCTGCCGGCCGCCGCAAATTCAATCGCAAAATCGCGGTCGCTGACCGAGTCCAGCGAGTTGGCTGAAGGGCGGCTAAAGCCAAGTAATTCAGCTGTCATATGACGATCTATCGGGTAACTGGTTCCGGCTAATGCTGCGGCTCCCAACGGCATGACATTGATACGCTTATGACAATCCTGCAATCTTTCCCGATCGCGGCTAAGCATCTCAAACCAGGCCATCAGGTGATGACCGAACGTAATCGGCTGGGCGACCTGCAAATGGGTGAAGCCCGGCATGATGGTGTCGGCATGCTGTTCCGCCAAGTCCAGAATAGCTGTTTGTAGGCGTGTTAGCTGGCTTAAGATCTGATGGATCTCACTGCGCAAATAAAGACGAATATCCGTCGCCACCTGATCGTTGCGGGAGCGGCCGGTATGCAGTTTTTTTCCGGCGATGCCGATTAAATCGGTCAGGCGGGCTTCGATGTTCATATGGACATCTTCCTGCTTGATCGACCAGACGAACTCACCGTTAATGATTTCCTGAGAGATTTGACCAAGGCCAGTAATAATAGCGTCACGTTCTTGTTCGCTCAGAATGCCGCAGGAGCAAAGCATTTTGGCATGGGCGATTGATCCTTCAATGTCCTGCTGCGCCATACGCTGGTCGAAATCGACAGAAGCGGTGAATACCTCAACAAAGGCATCGGTGGCTTGGGCAAAACGGGCGCTGGAAAGTTTATCGGAATTAACGTTGGACATGGTGGCTTTTGCGGATTGGCTTAAATCGTCAAATTATACAGCTAAAGCTTACACTCCTGCTAACGCTCCTTGACTATATTTCGGCAGGCAATCCTACTGCGTCTGTGCATTCTTACGAGCAAAAACTTCCGCTCCCGGCTATCGTCTTTTGCCTATATTCCTGCAGTAAAGAATTTAAGTTCGATTAACCGTCATTAACCTACACGGAGTACAATAGGCGATTTATTGTTGAAAATGAATGGTGTTCTTTTGACTGAAAAAATTATTCGCATTGCAACGCGTAAAAGTCCTTTAGCGTTATGGCAGGCAGAACATGTTGCAGAACGGTTGGAGCGGACATTTCCAGGATGCCGGACTGAGCTGGTAAAAATGACCACTCAAGGTGATAAGATTCTTGATGCGCCTTTAGCCAAAATTGGCGGCAAAGGCTTATTTGTCAAGGAGTTGGAGCAAGGTATGCTGGAAGGTTTAGCCGATATTGCCGTGCATTCGATGAAAGATGTGCCGGTCGAATTTCCGGACGGCTTGCATCTGGCAGCCATTTTAACCCGTGAAGATCCAACCGATGCCTTTGTCTCCAAGCATTACTCGACATTACATGATCTGCCGGCCAATGCCAAAATCGGCACATCCAGCTTGCGTAGACAATGTCAGATTAAACAGTTTTACCCCAATGCTGAAATATTGTCGCTAAGGGGCAATGTTAATACCCGCTTATCCAAGCTGGATGCTGGCGAATACGATGCTATCATTCTGGCTTCAGCAGGTCTAAAAAGACTGGGCATGGCCGACCGTATTACCGAATGCCTGGATACCTCTGTCAGTCTGCCTGCAATCGGCCAGGGCGCCATAGGCATAGAATGCCGAAGTGATGATCAGCAAATCAATGAAATGTTAAGCATATTGCACGATAGTGAAACCGGACTGTGTGTAACGGCGGAAAGAGCGATGAACACGCGTTTGAATGGCGGCTGCCAAGTGCCGATTGCCGGTTTTGCGCAATTGCAAGGTGCGCAGCTATTTATACGCGGCTTGGTCGGCAGTCCTGATGGCAGCGTAATATATCGGGCTGAACGGACAGGCAGCGTGGATGAGGCAGAAGTTATCGGAAAAATGGTTGCTGAAGACTTGCTAGCCCAAGGCGCAGATAAAATTCTGCAAGCGCTGTTTCATTAAATATAAAAATGTAGGGCCGGAAGTTTTGAATAAAGTATTAAGCGGTGTGCGCGTTTTAGTGACGCGGCCTGAACATCAGGCGGAAAACCTGAGCCGTTTAATTGAAGGGCAAGGAGGGGTAGCCATAAGGTTTCCCACGCTGGAGATTGTGGCAAAGGATAATGCTGATCAGATAAAAGACGCGTTGACCAATCTGGACGTTTTCCAATGGCTTATTTTTATCAGTGCCAATGCAGTAAATTTTGCTCTAAAGGCGAATGATGGCAAAATAGCCCGCACGAAATCTGTGCGTTTTGCCGCAGTGGGGCAGGCAACCGCACAAGCCATGACAATGGCCGGATTAACCGTCGACTTAGTGCCTGAGAATGGTTATAACAGTGAAGCGTTGCTGGCAATGCCTCAGCTACAGCAAGTCGAGGGGCAGAATTTTTTAATCGTTCGCGGTGAAGGCGGACGTGAACAGCTGGCAACAACATTACGCAATAGAGGCGCAGAAGTTAACTATCTGGAAGTATACAAAAGAGAAATCCCCCGTATTGACAGCTCGCCAGTGGTCGAATTGCTTGCACAACACAGCCTGGACATCATTACCGTGACCAGTGCCGAAGCACTGCAAAACTTGAAATTAATGCTGGATGAAAAAAATAATAAGCTATTGTCATTAATACCCCTGGTGGTAGTTAGCGATAGAATCAGGCGACAAGCCTTCGATATGGGGTTTAATCGAGTTACTGTAACGAAGAGTCCTATCGATACAGCAATTCTTGAGACAGTAATAACGAGTGTGACAGGGGAATAGAGTGGCCGAAGTGAGTGAACAACAAGAACAGAATGTGAGCGACAATAACAAAGCTCACAAGTCGCGTAGCGGACTCTGGTTTGGCATCATTATGCTGCTCATCATTTTAAGTGTGGCAGGTGTCGGCTTTTATCTTTTCCAGCAACTACGCTCTCAACAAGATAATTTAGGCGGCGAAGTTAATAAAGGCGACATGCAGCTAATCGAATTGTCGAAACAGATTAGCGGCTATCAAGCGCAACTTGCCGCCATTCAATCCCAACTGGCAACCGTAGAAGCCGATGTTGCTGGGAAAGAGTCCCACTTTAGCCAAACCCTGGCGGATTTTTCCAAGCTGCATAATGAAAAACTGGACAGCACGCGGAATGAATTAAATACTGCAATTACCCAAGTACAACGCCAATTGGGCAAAACGCGCGGCGACTGGTTAATTGCCGATGCCGAATATTTGTTAAGCATTGCCAATCAGCGCCTGTATTTAATGGGCGATGTAAATACCACTCGTGAAGCGCTGGAAGCGGCGGATCAACGTCTCAGGGAAAGCGGAGATGCCGGTGCGTTTAAAGTGCGCGAGCAAATCGCCAAAGACATTACCGCCATCCGTAATGTTGCCGTTGCCGATATTGTCGGCATGTATGCCTCAATTCAATCACTGCAAGATCAAGTCGATAGTTTGACTTTGCTTTTGCCTTATACAGGAAAAACACTGACCCCTCCTAGAACGGCACCGGAACCGGCTAACAAGGAAGATCAAACCCTGCTTGATTCTGCATTGGGACAATTGGAAGGCGTGGTAACGCTCAGACATACCGAACATCCTATCAAGGAAATATTGACACCGGAAGAAGCCCAGTTCATTCGCGAACAGTTAAGAGTAAAACTGGAAATGGTCAAAATCGCCCTGGTTCAACAAAATGAGCGGCTGTATCAATCCAGCTTGGCAGATGCAAAAAAGTGGGCTGAGCAAAATTTCGCCAAAAATGCAGAAACGGGCAATTTTATTGGCGAGTTGGACAAATTTAGCGCTATTAAAATCCGCAGCCATTTCCCTGACATCAGCATGTCACTGAAAATGCTTAGAGATATTACCAAACTGAGGCTGGAAGCGGACAAAGCTCTGGCTCCGACAGAGAAAACAAAAACCGAACAGACCGAAAAAACTGCTGAACCACCCAAACCGGCGACTACCAAGGATGGCGGAAGTGTGGACACCGGTAATCGCCCCGGAACAACACCTCCGGCTGAACCCCAAAAACCGGTTGAAGCAGCACCTGCCGCACAATAATCCAGAGAGCGCATAATGAAAAATATAATGTATTTTCTGGGTTCGCTCCTTGTTGCTGTTGCCACTGCTTTTTTTGTCTATAAATGGTTAGGTGGATTTGAGACGCCCGGTTATGTACTGATAGGCATCGGAAGCTGGTCCCTTGAAACCTCGCTAATTGTTTTTTCGGTTAGCCTGATCATGGGATTTTTTGTCTTCTATATCTTCTTCAGGTTTTTAGGCTGGCTGCTCAGATTGCCGGGCCACGTCAAAAATCGCGGTAAAAGCATCAAATTCAACCGCTCCCAGGAAGCCCTGATTGCAGGACTGGTCGATTCCGCCGAAGGCAACTGGGAAAAAGCCGAAAAAGTATTGATTAAACACGCTTCGTATAGCGGCGCACCGTTAATCCATTATTTGACTGCCGCAAGAGCCGCGCAATCCCGTGGCGCCTACGACAAAAGGGATGAATATTTAAGAAAAGCAGCCGATCAAGCACCCGGTTCCGATGTGGCAATAGGCCTGACGCAAGCCGAACTGCATTTATCGGAAAAACAATTCGAGCAAGCACTGGAAACACTGACACGCCTGCATTCGATCGACCCGACTCATGCCAGCGTTTTAAAATTATTACATCAAGCCTATCAACAAGCCGGCGATTGGGAAGGCCTCCGTAAACTGATCCCGTCATTGAACAACAACAAAGTATTGATGGAAGCCGAAATAAAGCTGCTTGAGACCGAAGCATTCAGCAAATTATTAAAACAGGCGGCCGAGCGAGGCAGCGCCGATGAAATTGAATCGCTATGGTCGGAAATTCCCGATTACATAAGAAACATGAAAGGCGTTTCGGCGATCTATTTCGCTGCGATGATTGATGCAGGGGCGGGCGCAAAGGTCGAAGGCGGCTTGTCCAGAGCCTTGTCGACAACCTGGGATCAAACGCTGGTGGTGTTGTTTGGCAATGTCCAGTCGATCGATGTCGCAAGACAGCTTGAAACAGCCGAGCAGTGGCTGCCGATGCATCCCCGTGATGCGGTGTTCCTGACCG
>CAZJOY010000019.1:0-36179 GCA_964547705.1 uncultured Methylobacter sp.
TTGAGCCGCCGCGCTGGAAAGGCAGTTTTCGATTATCGGCTGAGCATCCTCTTATCGATATTCTGATTTTTAGTATCCAGGGCCAATTTCAGGCAATTCCCGCACTATGCCCTCATGAAGGCTACGACCTGACGCATTGCGTGCTTATTAATGAAAATACCCTTGTTTGCCCGGCACACCGTCAACATACCGATTTAAACACTTCAAAATTTAAGGTCCATCAACACGATGGTCAATTTCTGGTGTCTATCGACGAAAATGCCACTGCCGGGGAGGAAGCCGAAACCATACAGCAACTGCGGGAGGAGATCGATAAACTACGGCTGGCCAATTTGAAACAGCAAAGGCAAATTCATGTCATCACTGAAAGCATGGATGCGATGCTTAGCGAATCCGAGCAGCAAAAAACGAAACTCCGGGATAGAGCTAATCAGCAGCAAGAACTCAACCGTTTTGTCGATCGCGTCATGGATACCATTGACGATCTCCTGTTCATCATTAGTACCGAAGGCCAAATTCGACGGCTGAATACGGCTGTGGAGCGCGAACTTGGATTTAACGAAGCCGAGTTATTGGATATCGGCATCGACAACTTGCTGTCTCCGGACGAGCAACAGAATCTTGCCGGGCAGCTGCCGGTTTTGCCTTGGAATGTGCAATCCGTATTATTTGAAACTGTTCGGCTTACCGGCTACTACGCCGGTGAACATCAGCTTTTAGGCAAGAATCAGGACGGTTCCAAAGCGGTCTATTGGCTTAAAAGCAGTTTGCTGCATTCGGAACAGGGAAAGCTTGAAGGCGCGGTCGTGACCGCTTTGAACATCACCGAATTCAAAAGTAGGGAAACCCGGCTGCGGCTGAGCGCCAAAGTCTTCGATAATAGTAGCGAGGCCATTTTCATTACCGATCCGCAGGGAACTATCCTGGATGTCAATACGGCATTTTGCGCAATGACCGGCTATGAGCGCTCTGAAGCACTGGGTCGAAATCCTCGAATGTTAAAGTCGAAACTGCACGATCAGGCATTTTATAGAAAACTGTGGCAATCCTTATTGAATAAAGGGGAATGGAAAGGGGAAATCTGGGACCGCCGTAAGAACGGTGAATTCTGTCCTATGCTGCTTAGCATTAATGCAGTGACTGATAAATCAGGCCGGTTGACTCATTATGTGGCGATTTCCACGGATATCAGCCACCAGAAACAGACCGAACAGGAACTTAAACAACTGGCGTACTACGATGTGCTGACCAGTATTCCTAACCGGTTTCTGTTTAAGGATAGGTTTGAACACGAAATCAATTTGGCACAACGCAACAATGCTCGTCTCGCGTTGTTTTTTCTTGATCTGGATCGCTTCAAAAATGTTAACGATACGCTGGGGCATTGGGCCGGCGACACCTTATTACAAATTATTGCAGCACGAATTCAAAGTTGTTTACGCAAATCCGACACTGTCGCTCGTATGGGCGGAGACGAATTTACTATTATTCTGCCCGGTCTAGGCGGCATTACCGATGTCACCGAACTAGCCAGGAAACTGGTCAATGCAATGGCCGAACCGGTGCAAATCAATGAGCATACGGTTTTTGTCGGCGTCAGTATCGGCATCGCGATTTTTCCCGACGACGGCGATGACTTCGATACACTTACCAAACATGCCGATACCGCTATGTATGCGGCAAAAGCAAAAGGCCGGGGAATATTTCAATATTTTGAAGCGGGCATGAACGAGGCCGCGCACCAGCGGCTATCGCTGGAAAATGCCTTGCGATTAGCGATAGAAAGGGAAGAGTTTCAGCTTTATTACCAACCTAAAGCCGATAATACCTTAAGCCGCATAACCGGCGCTGAGGCTCTGATTCGCTGGAAGCGTCCCGGTTTCGGAATGATACCGCCGAATCGCTTCATCGCCATCGCTGAAGAATCGGCTTTAATTATTCCGCTAGGAAAATGGATATTGAAGACAGCCTTTTTACAAGCCAATGTATGGGCGGAACAACGGCCGGGATTTCGAGTCGCCATCAATCTGTCGCCTTTGCAACTTCTGGCCGATGATTTTATTGCTATTCTTGATGATATCTTGGCTGAAACTTGTACTAATCCGGAATCCATTGAGCTGGAAGTCACTGAAGGCCTGGTTATGCATGACATCGATAAGGCCTGCGAACGGTTACAGCAAATTCGGGCACGCGGTATTCACATCGCTATGGATGACTTCGGTACCGGTTACTCATCTTTGTCTTATTTGCAAAAATTACCCATCCAGACGCTTAAAATCGATCGATCATTCATTGAGGCTTACAACGGTAATCCCGATTCGAAAGAAGCGGCGTTTATCAAAACTATCGTATCTTTGGGGCAGGTTTTAAATATGAAGGTCGTTGCTGAAGGCGTCGAAACCGAACCTCAGTTAAGGCTTTTACAATCTTACGGCTGTCATGAAATTCAAGGATATTATCTATCGCTTCCGCTGCCCGCAGATGAATTTCAGAGGCGCTGGATTGATCATGGCGTTATCGGATGCATCCAGAAGGAGCGGTGTTGAGGATTAGAATCCGCCGTTACGCGGGGCTACTTTAAATGGCTGGTCAAGTCTTCTCTCATCGATACATTTTGTAGGGTAGCGAGTTTAGATTTTTTAACTGATGTTACGCATACAGATGATAAAAAAGCGTAGTCCACGAAAAGCGAAAGGCTCGAAAATATTTAAACCACATCGTTCCCACGCTCTTCTGCTCATCGTTAGACAGCTCTCAGCGGGCTGTTGTTATTACGACCGTCCCTGACCTGACGTTAGGCGAGAAATCTACGGCTGATATTTTTTCGTGCCTTTCGTGCCGCCTAGAGGCGCCTACTTTTGGTTTTCGTGGACACTGCGTAACATCAGTTTTTTAATTGGAATATCGGGCAACGAAAAATGTTGCCCGATCTATGATGCTATGTGAAGAACTCAACGGCAAGATTGAGTAACGTGAGCACGAAGCTTCCCACTAATGCAGGGATAAAACCTTGAACGCGGATGCCAGGAACCAGCGCTGCCACCAACCACAGCATGAGTGCATTGATTACCAGCAGAAAGAGTCCAAAGCTGAAAATCGTAAGGGGCAGCGTGAGCAGAACCATGAGCGGTCGCACAATCGCATTCACTACACCAAGGACAATTGCGCCGATCAGCGCGGCTCCCCAACCTTCCACTTGAACGCCGCGGACGAGGTGGGCCATGAGTAACAACAAGCCCGCTGTCAAAACTAGATGAGCCAAGAACGAGAGCATAAATACCTCCAATCACATTAATAAAGCTGTAAGGGATGATATGGACTCCTCGTTTGGAAATACACCAACGGTTCTTAGACGCTGTAATGAGAAGTCTGAAATGAACAATAACGTACTTGGTTTGGACATGGCAAAACATATTTTTATATGTTTATTGGTGAAATAGATTGAAAAGCAAGACAAAAGCCGAACTAAAGGTAATGGATTATTGGCTCACTATATTTATCAGTCGGCGTGAGCGGCATGAAATGATATTCGTCACTGGATCGGAGAACCGGCCCAGTTTAGCGACGAAGTCATTTTTGCTGGAAAATCCAATGCCTGCTTCAATTTTAAGTACAGGATCTGATGTTATGCAGGAGTAAAGCGGCAATCCGGCCGCTTTTTCCAAAGCCGTCTAAATTCGACTGGCTGAGTAACACCAGATAGGGTTTAGTTCCCCTGTATTCCATACGGACTTGGGGCCTGGCGTATTGTCCTTTCTACGTTTTAAATTATGATGATACGAATTCTTAGCTTAGCTTTTTCTTCTTTTCGGATTTTTTAGTGGATGAAAATCATCAATGATCTATTCATTGATCAATAAGGTCCCCACACCTTGGTCAGTAAATAATTCCAACAGCACTGCATGATCGACACGACCGTCAATGATATGGACGCTAGTGACGCCGCCTTTTATTGCGTCGGTGGCACAGTGAGTTTTGGGGATCATGCCGCCGGAAATGGTGCCGTTGGCAATAAGTTCCTCGGTTTTTTTGATCGATAAGCCAGTCAGTAGTGCTCCCTGCTTATCCAAAATGCCAGGTATATTGGTCAGTAGAATCAGTTTTTCGGCTTTTAACTGTTCGGCAATTTTTCCGGCAACCAGGTCGGCATTGATGTTGTAAGAATGTCCGTCCTCGCCGACACCGATTGGTGCAATAACAGGAATAAAATCACTACTGCCAAGCATATCCAGAACCGATGGATCTATGCCGCTTACTTCACCGACATGGCCTAGGTCGATAATCTCCGGGGGAAGGTTGTCGCGAGGCGTAAGATGCAGCTTTTTGGCGCGAATAAAATTTCCGTCCTTGCCGGTCAAACCGACTGCTTTGCCGCCATGCATGTTAATCAGGTTAACGATTTCCTTATTCACCAGGCCTCCCAGCACCATCTCGACCACGTCCATGGTTTCGCTGTCGGTGATGCGCATACCGTCAATAAAGCCAGTGGTTTTACCCAGTTTTTCCAGTAGTTGACCAATTTGAGGGCCGCCGCCGTGGACTACAATCGGATTCAGCCCAACCAGTTTCATCAACACGATGTCTCGTGCGAAGCTGTGTTTGAGCTCATTATCGATCATGGCGTTGCCACCGAATTTAACCACAATGGTTTTACCTTTAAAACGCTGGATATAGGGCAAAGCCTCAATTAACACATCGGCTATTTGGTGAGCTGTTCTTTTTTGCATCATGTTGTGATTTTCCCGTTATTTCAGATGTTACTTGTTAATATTTATTATTGTAATTCAACGAATAAAAGCGGCCTATGGTTGAATTCGAAAACAATCGTTTTATTGGTTTTATGTTGTATTGGTAAAATGCTTACATTAACCTTAAAATAAGCTTAAGAGATTTATGTAATATGTGAAATGATCGTTGTTTTTTTAAAGCAATTTGAGCTAATAACTTGGCCAATGGGTAGACGTCGAAGTGTATAATTTATTAAAAATCAAATTCTTGGTCTTTACGGCTCTGGTATCCATTTTATTTATCCTTCCAGCATATGCAGAGACATTAAGCCTGCCACTTTACAAGGTTGCTCCCGGAGTCAAGGCCGTAGATTTACACTGCAATGCTTCTGAATACCAAATGCAAATAGCTATACCCAAGCGCTGGCAAATCAAAAAAGCAGTGCTGCGCTTTGATTACACTAACTCTTCGTCGCTACTCAAACAAAACTCGCAATTAACTGTTTCTTTAAATAATACTCCCCTGGCTCAGCTTAAACTCGATCCACAGGCACCTAATGGCTTCGCGGAAGTTGAACTTCCGGTTACTCTGCTGCCTCCTGGCTATAGCACGCTGAGTTTCACTGCAACCCAACATTATACGCAGGGCTGTGAGCAACCTTGCGCATCCGAATTATGGACCCGCTTGAAGCTGGATGAAGCCTCACTTAACTTTGAATACGAATGGGACACTGTCCCGCTCAGACTGTCGGAACTGTCTGAGCTGATATTCGATCCCAAGATCATGAGCGAGGCTCATTTGCACCTGATTACCGAGAGCATTAAGGATGAGAGTACTCTGACGCCGGTGAGTGTGGTAGCTTCTGGAGCTGCGTTGCGCTTTGATTACCGCAAAACAGTGTTCACTCTATCGAATCAGGTCACCGAAGGGATGGATAATATTTTGGTGGGTGAAAAAGATTTCGTGGAAGGCTTTTTAAAAAATCTCGGGGTAAACATGATGGTAGAAGGGCCTATGTTAAAGCTCGTGCACCTTCCTATTAAGTCTGAAAAAGGCGAGTTAACTTTTGATCCACGCTATATATTATTAGTGGTTACCGGACGTAATGCCGATGAAATCAAGTTGGCGGCGGAAACAATGAGTATCTTAACCATCCCTTTTCCCGATACCGATGAAATGAAAGTAAACGAATTTGCTCTGCCGGAAATCAGTCTGTACGAAGGCAAGCAGATGGTGACAGCGGGCGAAAAATATCCGTTCAAGAAAATGAACTTCAAAAACCGTACTTTTGTCGGATTGGACCCGGCTCCGGAAGACATCTCTTTCCGCTTGCCTCCGGACTTTTTAATCAAGCCGAACCAGCAGGCCTCACTCTCTCTGGATTTTTCATTCGGTTCGGGGATGAAATCGGATTCGACTATAAACATACTTCTTAACGGCGCATTCGTTGCCACCGCCCGCTTAGATAACCCAAACGGGGGGCTTATCTCTAATTATTTGTTAACGCTTCCTACCCATTTGTTCAAAGGGGGCACTAATATTCTCTCATTTAGGCCCAAAATGACTCCCCTGTTTGGAGAACATTGCCATTTCCTGCAGACCGGTAATTTGCAAATGTCTCTTTTTGATACGTCATTTTTGGAGTTTCCTCCGATGCCTCATCGTATTGAACTGCCCAGACTCGATTTATTATTTCTCAACGGTTTTCCATACACTCGTTGGCCGGATGGCTTTGATACTCTGGTTGTCTTGTCGGAAGCCAACTCCTCCTCTGTAAATGCCGCCCTCAATCTCATTGGTATGATGACCCAGAAAAATGGCTACCCTTTATTTGGCATCAGGGTGAGTACCAATCTCGAAGAAAAATGGGATAAAGAGATCATCCTAGTCGGCCGAGCGGATACGATTCCGGCGGAATATTATGGAAAAGCGCCCCTCCAGCTGGGCGACATAAACAAAGTGCCTTACCCTGTTTACCAAAACTGGGATGTCCATAAAGGTATGTCATGGAGCCAGCAAGCCAGTGGCATGAATAGCGAAAAAGGTATCATCATGCAGTTCGCATCGCCTTTTAAGGAAGGGCATGCAGTAACCCTGTTCACCGCGACCAGCGACGAAGGCATCGAGCGCCTTGGAAATGCCCTCCTTGAGTCCTCAGTACAGGCTGCCGCTAAGGGTGACCTCGTGTTTGTGGAGTATGTGGTCGATAAATTTAAGCAAGTAAAATTTGGAGATGGTGCTGATTTCAAAATTACAGCGCTGAATGCAGGTGACAGTTTTGTTACCGGAAAGGGGGGGAATATCTCCTCGGTAAATTACTATTTGTCGTCTTATCCGTGGCTATACTGGTTTTTAATTTCCGCTATGATATTAATTATCGCTGTCCTCAGTTACATTATCTTGAGGTATAGAAGAAAACAGAGGCTAACTCCCAATGAAAACGAGTAAATCCATGCAGTGCATTCCTGTTGGTGCTTTGCGCGCAAATAGGTTGTCTTGTCGATTTGTCATAGCTTTCTTCTGCTTGTTCGCGTTCAGCTCATTGCTCTTTGCTGCACCTTCTGCATCGACAGAAGGCGGTGAGTGGAAATATTTCAAAGAGCATTTCATCAGTGGCGACGGGCGCGTCATCGATTCGTTCCAAAACGACATGAGTCATTCGGAAGGTCAAGGTTATGGAATGTTATTAGCTGTAAAGTTCGATGACAGGCCGCTATTTGACAAGTTGCTTCAATGGACTAGCAATAATTTGCAAGTAAGGCGTGATTCACTGAGTGCCTGGGGCTGGGGTAAAAGACCTAATGAAGAATGGTCTGTTATCGATTATAACAACGCTACCGATGGGGACGTTTTAATCGCCTATGCCTTGATTCAGGCCGGACAAAAATGGAATCAAAAGACTTATATAAAGCATGCAAGCGCTATCATAAAAAGCCTTCGCACGCATCTGGCAGTTAAACTCAATAACCGTACATTTTTGCTTTCCGGTTATTACGGATTTTCTGATGTCAAAGGATTGGTTCTGAATCCGGCTTACCAGATACTTTCCGCCTATCAAGCTTTTGAAAAAGTCGACGACGGACAGTTCTGGGAGAAAATTTACAAGGATGCCCAGTACTTACTGGAGGAGTCCAGCCGAAATTCAGTAAGTTTGCCAGCGGACTGGGTGCTAGCTGAATCAAGTGGGAGCATAAAGATTTACTCGGTCAAAAGCACCCGTTTTAGCTACGAGGCTATCCGAGTGCTTTTGTATTCAACGTGGGCAAAACTTCCTTTACCTGAAGGGGGTAAGAATGTTCTTGATTATTATCAAAAACATGGACGAATCCCCGTGTGGTTCGATTTGACCAAAGATGATATCTCCAATGAAGCGGCCTCAGCCGGTTTTTATGCGATTTTCGCTTGTGCAGCGGAACAGCTTGGCGATGCAAATCTTGCTACGCGTCTTCATGAAGAAGCAAAGCAACGCTTGCGTAATGAGCCAAACGACTATTACTCTCACGCGCTTTACCTGCTCGCCAGTATTAACTGATTGACTTCAGGAAGAGATGTGCGCGCAAGGTTGCTAATTGGAGTATTGATACTTTTAAGTTGGACAGGTGCTTCCATAGCGGCTCAGCCAGAATCCGGCTTGGTTTCCGCGCAGACCGTGGCAAAAGATTCCAGCTCTTCCTTCACTTTACAAATCGAACAGGAAGGCGACTTAGCAACATTGGAAAAAACGGCTCATTATTTCGCTCGGCTACTTTCCTTAAGAACGCGTATTGTCAAAGAGGGAGGTAATTATGTTATCCGAATCGGTAAGGCTCTCCGAAGCGATGAGCTTGAAGCCCACATTCCTACGCTGAATTCGGTTGGGTTTTGGACCGTAACCATGCTCTATGTACAAACGGATATGGAAGAGCTTGTTAAGGTTATCAGTCCTGAGCTGGCGGAATCCTTGAGCCAGCCTCAGCGGCAGGATCAGCCATATTTGCTGCAATCGAGGCAAGAGGAGCTGCCGAAAGTGGCACGCCGCATGAGCGAGCTCTTTCCCGCAGAAATTGAAATTTCGCGATTAAGTCGGCTAAGAGACGCAATGGACAAGGAACCGCCTGGGGAAGGCGGTGTACTTATACAACGCGCTTGGGAGGCTTTTCATCATGGTTCCCTTGTGGATGCTTGTGAATTATTCGAGAGTGTTCAAAAATTTTCAGGGGTAGAGCAAGAGGCATTGCGAGGACTTGCTCACTGTTTTCTACGCATGGGCAATTATGATCAGGCCATAACTCTTTTTAGCTGGTTTATTGAAAAAGGAGTAAAACCTGAAGAAAACCGTGTCCTCCTGGTGGAAGCTCTGTTTAAGGCGGGTAGGCTTGATTCTGCGCAGGAAGAGGCTAATCACTTGGAGGAGATGCAGGCACGGCAGTGGAGAGGTCTTATTTCCACGGCTAAAAAGAATATTGAGTTGGAGCGCGTAAAAAAACTCTATGATCCGAAAAATCCGGAGGCTTTCGTAGAGAAATATCGGTCATATATGGACCAGTGCCTCCTTTCGGATACTTTCCTAGCCGCCGCTAAAGATCTAATGGCCGTAAAGAATGAAGCTGCGGCGCATATTTTAGAACAGCTGCTCGACGCCTGCGCTGGACATTGGGATGTCAAGCTCTCTGCTTTCACTGGCTTAATGCAGATTTTGCCCCCCGAAATAATGAGCCCACGCATCGACAGAGAATTGGAGCGGATAAACCTGCCGTCTGACTATCGCGAAAAACTCCTCGCCGGCGCTGTTAAATTTGGATTAAGTAAGTTCAAAGGTAGGGCTATAGAGAAATCTAAAAAGGATGCTAAACAGTTGCCGATCAAAGGCGATAAATTTAAGTAGCGACTAAAAATTTGGGCGCGCGTCGGCTACACAACTCATTTTAATTTGAGGGGGCAATCAAATTTAACCGATTGCTATTTTATTTTAGCGCCGCATCCCGATTTATACTTTTAGGTATCTGTTCCTTAAGATGCCAAGCATTGATTTTTTCGTTTTTTGATATTACTATTGAAAAATATGACTTATACGTGCGATTTTCAGGGATTTGGTGTGTTGTGTCATGTAAGTCGTTGTTTTTTCTAGGGAGGCGGCAAGTCCTTGAGAAAGTATTTTTAAATGCACCGCTTAATTTAACTTAATAAAAAGACTTTATAATATGTTAATTTTTAAAATCGCACTAATGCTTTGCTTAACATTGATTTGTGGTTGCGCGTCGAGAAATAGCCTTCAAATGGTTGATACCAAGGTTGATGTTCTTCAAAGCGAACTAACGAAACTATCCATTAAGACAGAAAGCATTCTGGATCAGCAAATTGCTGAAAAGTCTCATGTTGATGATGAGATTAAAGCACTTAAAGCTAAGACTGACCACATTGATTCTACTCAAAACAACCTTGATCTAGTTCTTGGAAGAATAGCTAGTAAGTTGACTGCTATCAACAGAAAGACCGACGCTATATCAAGAAAATTACTTCTTATAAAAACCAAGCAACAAAAAGAAGAGTCCTTGTAATAAAAAAGTCCCTGAGCCTGTAATTATGCAAAGCTGCAGCTGGCCTGCCAGTTCAGTTTTGGCTCAGGCCGAATTCGGGGGTAGTTGAATTACCATAAAAAGATGGATGAATAATAGATGGCTTACTCGTCCGTACACCCGCATTATTTACAAGATTTTATCTTCCTTCATTTCATCAATCGTTATAGCGGCATTATCTTACTAAAGAGAGTGTTTCGAAATCTGTTTAGTTAAGCCGCTTCAGCTTCAGATTAATCATGGCGATGTAAACAAAGATTTCCAGGGGGCATGTGTAGATCGCCAAGTATTGGTTTCACGTAGAGGCTATTAAACTGGTCCACAGGCCGATTTCCAATTTCCAATAGAGTCCAAACATACATAATTATTACAGGCAGATTCCGAATCTATCAGAGCGAAACTTTTAAGCCGATTCACCTGATAAACGGGTGTCCAATATCATTACCTAGACCCGGGCTAGAGGAGGGGTATTATGATTATGCTCAAGGGCGCTTAATAAGGAGTCCATTAACCAGTTTGCAGTCTTCTATCGTAGCGGCGAGTGCTCGACTCCGTTGTTTTTGGAATCCGCTCCAAGTCAATGCAATTTTGTGATGTCAACGCACGCGAAGTTAAACGGACTGCTCTAGCCACTTAAGGATTGAATCGATGTGGGAAATGATCAAAAGCTGTGTATTGAATGCGATAAAGTTCCGTTTCGTGCTGATAGATGGCGGGTTTGAGGCGCAGGGAATTTTGAATTTATTTTGAATAAAAGAAGGATTTCATTGCTGTGCTATAAGAAAATCGTCTGATGGTGCTCAATGTCAAACAATCCGCTACGATTTATGAAAAAACGGTGGAAAATGGAAGGGGGTTATAAATCACTGAAATCTAATATTGGGTTGGCAAAATATCTGGCCGGACATTGGTCGTACAGAGCGATCATGTCTTTATGGCAATCTACGCAGTGTTCATGTGTTTGACGCGCGAAAACTCTCATTAAAGCAACCCAGATGTCGTATCTTGAGCTACTACAATAAATAAAGACTGTGTAACATCAGGTAACAATTATTTCTAATAATTAGAATGCGATGAAAACAAAAAGAAAAATATTGATTCTAGGGATAAGTGAGTTGCTGACAGCAGGAATAGTGAGTTATCCGATGCCGGTTTACGCAGTTACGGATATTGAAAAAGCAGTGGAAGACTTGGAAATGTCAGTGGATGCGGTAGCTGAAGCGGTCGGGGTTCCTAAAGAGGTATTGCATAAAGTAGGCGGAGCTAAAGCGGTATTGGATAAAGTGGATGGGGTGGCTAAATTATCACCGGATAAAGCGGACAAGGCAGGAACAGCACAGAATGCAGTAGCGAAAGAGGCTGAATTAGCTAAAGAGGTTAGCGAGGATAAAGCCAAAGCCGCCAATATGGTACTCAGTCCGCAATTGCAAGCTGACACGGTAAAACCAGAATATTTATTAAAACAGCAGATTATATTGGCAGAATCTAACCAACGTTACGATATTGCTGAGTCGGCACTGGAGCGTTGGCTATCAGTTGATAGAAATGATCCTGAAGCATTATTTTTACAAGCTCGAGTTAATTTTCTAAAAGGGGATAGTGAACAGGCCAAAAAAAACATACTCGAGTTTGAAAAAAATCATCCTAATCATCCGCAACTAAATAAACTGAAAAGTTTATTCGAGACAGTGGGCTCTAAAAAGCTTCAACTTCAACAAGCACATTTTTTGGCCGGTAATCGGCGTCGTGATGAAGCTATTGCTATTTATGAGAGCTTGTTTCCGTACGGCATGCCGACAACAGCCATTGAAATTGAATATTTAGATTTAATTTCAAGAAGAAGCGATAGCGATTATGAGAATGCTAAAAAGTTAATTAAAGAAAGAAATATTCAATATCCCGAGAATCCTGAGTTTAAATTAGCATTGGCGGATATCATCACTCAAAAAACACCTGATGATAAAGGATCGCTGGCAATATACGAACAATTATCACATGCCGATTCTTATAAAAAGCTAGTCTCTTATTCATGGAAAAAGGCCCTGTCGAATATTCCGGTTGAAAAGTTAACTAAGGAAGAAATTGATAATTTAGTTGCTGCTTATCCTGATGACGTGTCTGTGGATTCTAAAGCAAAGGAGTTAAGAACTGCGCTGGAAAGCTATAAGAAACTCATTAATGACCCAGCCTATCAAGCACAATTAAGAGGCTTTAAGCTCCTAGATGAAGGGAAGTTTGAATTAGCTGAAAAATCTTTTTTATATGCTAAAACGACTCGTTTTAATGATCCGCAAATTTTTAATGGTCTGGGAAGGGCTTGTCTTAATCAGTCTAAACATGAAGAGGCATTAGCCTTTTTTATGAACGGTAAGAAACTTGATACAAATAAGAATAACGATGCGGAATGGAATGCACTTATTTCAACAGCGCAATATTGGACTTTAATCAATCGCGCGGATAAATTAGTAGAATCCAATACGGCAGAGGCGATTTCTCTGTATAAACAGGGTATTGGGCTTAATCCTAAAGAAGTTACCCCTTATATAACGATTGCAAAAATCCTAGCAAAAGATAAGGCAATTAATGAAGCGGATGCTTTTTTTATTAAAGCTCTAAAAATTGAGAGTAATAATCGTGAAGCTCTCTTGGGTAGGGTTAATCTAAGGGTAGATAACGATAACATAGCGGAAGCACTCTCATTGGTAGATCGGTTCACCGATGAGCAAAAAAAACTTATTGAAGACGAGTTAGTGGCAATAAAAATTAGCTCGTTTGTGAACGATTCGGAATCTGCTTTAAATAATAATAACCTGGAGAAAGCACATAATAAAATCAATCAAGCGCTTTCTTTAAAAACGCAAAATCCTTGGTTAACCTATCAAGCCGCTAACATATTGAATCGGCTTAGTAGGGAAGCTGATGCAGATCGGTTTATCGGCCAGTTATTGGACAACTCCAAGCCATCTTCAGAAGGTTACTTTGCAGCTGCACTTTATTTGGCTAAACAAAATAAATTACTCGAAGCGTTGGCTGAAATGGATAAAATCGATATTTCCCAGCGCTCGCCGAGTATTATTAAAAACCAGCAAAGAATATGGTTAGAGTACCAATTCGGTTTGTTGGATAGCTTGATAAAACACAATAAACAACAGGCGGCCGTGCATTTAAAAGCAATAGAGCCAGAAGTGCTCAATGATCCCAATCTACTGATTAAGGTAGCAAACTACTGGCTTGATATGGATGATTTGGAACATTCAAAAAAAATATTAGCATCATTAAGTCAAGACACAACATGGCAATTAAATACCACATTGGCCTATGCTGAACTGGCTTTTAAACTCAAAGATTTTGAAAAATTATTCAACTTAGAAACAAATATTGATCTTTCGACCGCGTCAAGTGAGCAACAATTGCAGTATCGTAAATTGTTGCTCAAATATAAAACAGCTAAAGCAAAGCAATACTTAGATCAGGGTAATAAAATAGCGGCAAATCAGCTTTATTTTTCAGTTATGCAGGAAGATCCTATGTTCATTTCTGTTTATAACCAGCTTGCAAAATTAACAGAGAATGCTTCAGACAAAAATACTAAAGCATTAAAGATGAGCTGGGTTGAAAATCACATTGAGCAATTAGCTAATCCTGATGCATATTCTGATTTTCCAGTAATAAAAAAAATACAAATGTTGCTGAAGTATGGGCAATTGGAAGTGGCTGACAAAATGCTGCAAGACATGGCAATGGATAAATCGAATGAAGATCGTGCTTTATATGACGCGTCGCAGATTGCTTTGGGGATAAAAAAATGGGATACAGCTGAAAAACTAAGTTTTACGGCGTTGAAAAAAAATAAAACTAAAAATGTAGTTGAGGATGATAAAAATAATGCTAACTCAAATGCACCGGTTGAGCTTGACGATAATGACAAAAAGCAGCTTTATTTGACAAAGGATGATGATTGGTTGGCGAAAAATGCTAAATCCGATATTGATGGTTTGCGGAAGAAAACCGATGGATATGTGACGGTTGCTCCCGATTATCGGTTTGGTACAAATACCAGAACTCAAAGCCTTCCTGTTGAAGTGAAAGTGCCGTTTAAAAAATTAGGGCATTTTTTAATGAGAGTCGAGCCCATATCGCTAGATGCCGCTGACGAAGATTTAAGCACACTGAGTAATGCTAAAAATTATGGAAGTTCCCAATTTTGTTTTCCAAATTGCGGTGAACAACAAGCCACTATGCAAGCGCAAGGGGTAGGTTACAACGTAGGTTGGATAGGCAATAATTGGAAATTTGATATTGGCAGAACGCCTGAAAATTTCTTGGTGACCGATGTCGTCGGCGGCGTGCGCGTAGATGGTGACATTGATGCTTTTTCATGGGCGGTTATTGCCTCCAGAAGGCCGATAACAAATACCACGTTATCTTATGCAGGGCTTGTTGATCCTAATACTAAAAAAGTATGGGGGGGGGCAAGGCAGACAGGAGTGGGCTTCAATCTAGGTTTTGATAACGGGAGTCCAATCGGGGTTTGGTCAAGTTGGCAGTACCACAAAATTACAGGCGAAAATATTCAAGATAATACTAAGTTCATGGGACAGATTGGAACGTATTGGGGAGTATGGAAAGACCCAAGTAATATAGCCAATGTTGATTTAGGTCTGAATTCACTTTATATGACTTATAAATCCTTTCAGGATCAACTTACTTTTGGGCATGGGGGCTATTTCAGTCCACAATCATACGCGTCTATTTCGTTACCCATAACAGTTTATGGTCGATACAGCGGATGGTCTTATTCAGTAAGACTATCGGGAGCGTATTCAATCTCAAAGATCGATGACGCCCTTTATTATCCCAATAACCCGGATCTACAATTACTGGCCGAATCACAACAGAGCGTAACAGGCATCTCTCCGGTTTATGTTGGCGGGAGCAGTAATGCGACAAGTTATGGTATTAGTTCAATTGTAGAAAAACGAGTAACTGATCATTGGGCAATCGGTGCAAAGATACAAATACAGCGCTCCCCTTTTTATAACCCAAGTAATATAGGCGTGTATTTAAAATATGACTTTAATGAGCATTGGACTTCGATTGAAACGCCGCCGGTAGTACCTGAAAATTTTGCTGATTATTAGATTAACCAGCATTACATTTAATTTAGAAGATATATAACGACAATGCGATTAAGAAAAGTCCTTCTTGCTTTTATTCTATTACATACTACAAATGTTTTTGCCATAGAAAAAGAAATGCAGGAGCAATTTGCCCAAGGTTTAGCATTGATTCATGATAAAAACTATGTGCAGGCAACCGCTATCTTTTCTAAGTTAACTAAAGAATATCCGGCCTTTCCTGAGCCATATAATAACTTAGCATATATTTATGCCGTACAAGGCAATTACATTAAAGCGCAAGATATATTGCAATCGGCGTTCAAAAATAATCCCAGCTATGCATTAGTCTATGAAAACTTAAATGCTATTTATGCCAAAATTGCACGAGGTATTTATGAAAAAGAGCTTGGCGCAAAAGATAGCAACCGGGAACCATTAAAGAATTTGTACATAATCGATCATCTATTTGATAAAGCTGAAAACAAGGCTGCTACGGTAGTTAGGGCCGCTGATAAAGATAATATCAACGATATAGAAAATACAAACGAAAATGTAGCTTCTCCAACATCTATTAGCACAACGCCATCAGCGTATGCTCCGTCGTCAAAAAAATAATTCGTATTGATTAATCTGGAGTAAGGCGCGTGTTAATTGGAATTAAAGGTTTGGATTCGTGTTTTGGAACAATAGATCTGCCTGGTTTATTTGTAGTAACAGTGCCGGCATTTTCTTTTGCTAAGTCGATTTTATTGCAGACTGTTATTGATAATCCCGGCACTAAAACAGCCTTGATTTCTTTTGAAGAAAGAAGCCAGCTATTTAATGTGCAGCCTGAAATCAATCAAAAAATATTTAATATTTACGACTCGGGAAATCTGCTCCTGAATGTTGTCCGCATGCGTGATAATAAGGATGTATTTGGCAAGATTAGGCGGAGTATGGAAAAAGAAATATTCACGTCTGTTGATCTGGTTTTGATTGATGTTGAACAAGAGGTTTTTAAATCTGTTACGGGTGATGAATTATCAGCTATTTTATTGATATGGCAGAGCTGGCTAATACAGCATAAAAAGACATGTATTTGGGTTGTTCATGGTGATATGGCGACTGGTTTTATAAAAGATAAATTTCTAAAGTCGAACCATATCTTGAATGGCTTGGCCAATATAGAGTTTGATCTTTTTAAGATTAAATATGAGCTGGCGTTTTGGCATTTATATTCATCTGTGCAGGCGAATGTTTTGTTGGATTTGTTATTTGACGAAGCGAATAATGTAATCTCTGTCGCAGAGACCAATGAGGTAAAGTCGGATATAAAGGAAAATGCTTTAACGCTATCGCAAGTTAATAATCGTGTTTTGGTTGTCAAGTCTCAAGATGGCTTGCATGAAATATTTCCACGCGAATGGGAAGTCATACATTCGTTTGATATATTAGATGATCACATTATTGGTAATAGTGCTGGAGCTACAATTATCGTTTATATCGATACTAATATAGATATTAATTTTCTTGCTGCTTATATTATTAGGCTAAGGCGGGCCGGTGGCGGAGGATTGAAGATCATTTTAAGGGAAATGGAGTCGTGCCTAAGGAATGCCGAAGAGAAATTCCTTATTAATTCAGGTGCAAATCTAATCGTTCCTTATAATGTTTCATTTTCAAGATTTATTACGATGGTTTATGCTATACAAGGAAATTATTTAGTTCGTGATATTCCGGATAAAATAGAAGATGTTTTCCACGTCAATTTAAATAAGTACGGGAAAGGTTATTTACCCTTAGCGGACTTTGTCGGCCAGGTAATATCTTTAGTCGATTGCTCTGAACAAATGCAAATAGCCCCATCATTACTTAAATTATCATTGAATAGAGCGATTCCAGTTGATGAAATAGTTGCGCAGATAAAAATAAATCGTAGTGGCGATGTATTTACGTATACTAAAAGTTATCTGTATTTATTCTTATTTCAATGCGAGCAGGTTGAAATAAAAAATCTACTATCGCAATTATTTTTACTGCCTCTTGATGACTTATTTTTGGAGGAAGAATTATTTTTATATGGCGATGAGATTAGGAATGAAGTGATAAATATTTCTGAAGAGAAGCAGCATCAACAAGAAGCCAGCGAAGATCGGCAGCCGGGGATAAATATTCTAGAATCAGGAAAACAATTAGGCAGGAAGCCAGCCCAATCATTACCTCTTTCATTGAAAATTAGCTAAGATGAATATTAACGATTTTATTATCACTATTATTATTTCGCTATTAGCTGGTATTGGCCTGGGATTAACTATAAAAGAAATAGGGGCTTTTCTATTAAAAATAATGGAGAGATTTATTAGAGAACCAAAGGTAGTGCAAACCGTCGATTTTTCATATTTCTTCGGTAATCATAACGAGGAAAGCAAGTGAAGCCGAGTGAAGTTAATTTAGGTATTTGGAATATATATTTTATCGTCAAACTGATTTTATTCATTGGCGGTGTTATTGAGTTTAATTTCCTAAGAAATATTGCTTTCATCGCTTTTTTAATTATTCCTACGCGAAATAGAATTCTATCTGTTATTCAGCAGATTGCTGCTATTTTGATAGGAAGTTATCTTTTTTATGATGATTCTTACTTGCCGCCTTTATCGCGTGCCTTGGCACAGACCCAACAGCTTTCAAAATTCGATGCAGGCTATCTGTTTGAGCTGCTCACGCGATTTGTATCGTTAAATTTTTTGTTAATATTTTTTATTACTACGGTATTTTATTTTACATTTTATAAGATACTGCGAATTAATGTATTGGTGGTCGCTGCAATCGTTTATTTGCAGTTCACAAATAGCCATTTATCATTTTCACCTGTAAATAAAACTGTTGATACTGCAGCTGCAGAAGAAACAAATACTGCCAGCTCATCAAGTTCAACGATAACAGAGCAGCTCAGCAGTTATAAAAAGGAATTTTTTGAAAAACAATCCAATTTAAAAGCATCGATAAACAAAGATCTAGCCGTTAAAAGTGAGTTTGATATTCTGGTTTTGAGTATTTGCTCATTGGCATGGGAAGATGTTAAGTATTTCAAGCAAGAAAACCATAAATTGTTTAAAGAGTTCGATATTGTTTTTGATCGTTTTAATTCTGCTACGTCTTATAGTGGGCCTGCAATTGTCCGGTTATTTCAAGCAAATTGCGGACAAAAATCACATACAGATCTTTTAACTAATAAGCTGGATCCACAATGCTCGCTGTTGGAAAATCTGAAAAGTGTGGGATTTAATATCGAGCTAATGCTAAATCACGACGGTATGTTTGATAATTTCTTATCGCTGATTAAAGACAAAGGTGGGATGGATGCCAGTCCTATTCAATATAAGTTAAATCCTTATCTATTAAACTTTGATAGCTCGCCTGTTTATCGAGATAAAGAGATTTTTTCCCGCTGGTTGCAAGAGCGTGAACAACATAAAGAAAACAAAAAATTCACTTTTTACAATACGATCAGCCTGCATGACGGTATTAGTCTTGTGAGTAACACGGAATTAAAGTCATCGGAAACCTATGAACAAAGGTTGGTTACATTACTCGACGATATGTATGACGTTTTGGAAGGATTAAAAAAATCTAATCGTCCTGTTGTGGTTTTATTTGTGCCGGAACATGGCGCGAATATTCGTGGAGATAAGATGCAGATTTCCGGAATGCGGGAGTTACCTAGCCCGGCAGTGACCAATGTACCTGTCGGTTTGAAAGTGATCGGTAATAATATGAAGCGAATCGGAGAACAAAAACATGTTACTCAACAAACCAGTTTCTTCGCAATTACTCATCTTGTAAATCAACTGCTTGAAAATGATGTGTACGGTAAAAATGAATTTGATCCTGAAAAATTGCTTAATAATCTTCCCGAAACCCCTATGCTTTCAGAAAATGAAGGCTCGATAGTTATGCAATATAACAAAAGCTATTACTATTCATTCAATAATGATGAATGGGTTAAATATACTGAATAACCGATAAGCAGCAATGGAGAGGTTATGGAATGGGCAAAGAATGACGTGAATGAGTTACTCAAAAGCGTAGATATTAAAGTTAATAATTATATTGAAATTAAAGAAAATGAAGCTGTTACAAGGATTAAAAAAAAATGGCCGCTTGTAGATCAAATTATATCGTTTGCCGTCAAAAATTCAGCTACCCAAAAAGATAGAACTACCTAAATGTCTATTTTGTGTGTTCAAGGGATGCGTTCAGGTGTGGGCGTATCGACAATTGTCGCCAATGTATCGCGGATTCTTCAAGATTTAGATCAAAATGTGCTCGTTTTTGATTTAAATCCAAGTAATTTGTTACGGTTGCACTTTAATATGGATTGGCAAGATGCTTCAGGCTGGGCATTGAATATGATTGAGCAAAGATCATGGAATAGCGCAGGATTCCAGTGCGAACAAGGCGTCCGTTTTGTTCCCTTTGGTCAAATTAATTATCAGCATTATCAATTTTTACTAACGAATTGCATTAGTGAGAACTGGCTAATTGACCAGCTAAATACGCTTGATTTACCGGATAATACCTGGATTATTTTAAATGTTTCAAGCGAGTTGAATACATTAAGCGCTCAAGCATTAAATAACAGCGATATTATTTTAAGAGTGCTTGAGCCAAGTGTTGCTTGTTTTTCACAACTGATTAATTCGATACAATCGGGTTATGTCGGTGATGATTTGTCGCTCAGTAATAAGTCATTCTATTTAATAAATAAATTAATGGCGGATAGTGAAATAGATCAAGAAATGGTATTGGTATTTAAAAATATACTCGTAGATAAAATAATTCCCGTCAATATTCATTTCGATGAGAACGTTAAAGAAGCATTCGCACATAAAACGACTGTGACGTTACATGCACCAAATTCTGCGTCAGCAAAAGAGTTTAGAAGGATGGCGATCTGGTTGATGAGTTATTTTAACCATTAGATCTAAAACTTATGCTAGCGCTTAATCAATTCAACAAGATAATAAAGTTACCTTTAGATGTAATTTTTCTATCTATTATTTTCCAGTCAATTATTGTTAAAGAATGGTTGGCTTTCAAAAAGATATTTTTTAATGATAAAAATCAATTTATTGGAACATGGATAGGATTGGTCGTTTTTGTTTCAGTGCTGCTTTTTTGTCATCAGTCGCAGAGAGTAAAAGCTTTTCATGCGCTGAAAAAATTATTTCCTCATATTAATTGGGCAACACCAACATTAGCGGATGCTATTCGCTTTATTATTCAAACATTGTGGCTGGTAACTATTCAGAAAAAAACGGCTTATGATATTTTTTTATTCAATTTAAACCGTATTTTTCGCTTTTTAAATATTATAAAGCATATAGTTTCCTTACCATTTGAAGAGCTTGGTAAAGCAGCCAAGTGGCTACTAAGAAGAATTGAGTGGTTAATTGAAAATTATGATGTGAAATTCGAGCCTTATATTTATGTGCTCTTCATTTTTCTTTTTGCGTGTATCGCTATTACGATACCGTTTGATGTTTCTGCTCAAATTGCCTTTATTTTTTCTTTATGGCTTGTTGCCATGGTGGCGCATTCTATTTTTGGTTATTTACCTAAATTGATGCTGGTTAGCCTATCAATAATTGTTTCTTCTCGTTATTTGTGGTGGCGATATACTTCTACATTAAATATCGATAGCAGCATTGATGCTTTCTTTGGTGTTATTTTAATCTGTGCCGAAACTTATACTTGGCTTGTATTATTGGCCGGTTTTTTTCAAATTGTATGGCCATTGCAGCGAAAACCAGTGTCGTTGCCTGATGATTTACACTTTTGGCCTAGTGTAGATATTTTTATTCCAAGCCATCATGAAGACATCAATATCGTTAGAACAACGACTCTTGCTGCGTTAAGTATTGATTGGCCGAAAGATAAGCTTAACGTTTTTATTCTTGATGATAGTAAACGTTCTTCGATTCGAGAGTTTGCAGAGCAAATAGATGTAGGCTACCTTGCGCAGGATAATAATCTTTATGGAAAAGCCGGTAATATCAACCAAGCTTTAACGGTAACAAAAGGCGAGTATGTGGCTGTTTTTGGTTGCGGACATATTCCTGCACGATCTTTTTTACAGCTGACGATGGGATGGTTTTTAAAGGATAAAAAGCTCGCCCTTGTTCAGACACCGCATCATCACTGCTATTTTCCTGATCGAGCAGAGCGCGATTTTGGTCGTGTTAAGGCTGTTTCTAATGAAAGCAGTTTGTTTTATGGTATGGTTCAAGATGATAACGATATATCGGATGCGTCTTTTTTTAGTGGTTCGGGTATTATTTTAAAACGCGCGCCATTGCTTGAAGTGGGCGGAATTGCTACTGAAACGTTTGCCGAAGATGCTCACACAGCGTTGCATCTATATAGTAAAGGTTATACCTCTGCTTATATCAATGTGATGCAAGCGGTCGAGTTAGTTCCAAATGCGTTATCGACACGTATCGCGCAGCAAGCTCGCTGGGCACGTGGTTTGGCGCAAATTTTCCGTATTGATAATCCCTTGTTGCGAGTAGGCCCGAATCTAGCGCAGCGCTTATGCTACGCCAATGCCATGCTAGGTTTTCTCAAAGGTATTCCAAGCTTGGTTTTTCTGTTAGCACCGTTAGTTTTTTTATATTGTCATATTTACTTGATTTATGCCTCAGCTGTTGAAATTGCGTTGTACGCGATCCCTGTCGTTACGCTTTCAAGTATTTCCAATTCAGACAGGCAAGAAAAGCGACGTTATTCAATTTGGGGCAGTATTTACGATACTATTTTAGGCTGGTATATCGCTCTTTCGGCGATGGTCGCGCTAATTCATCCAAAGATAGATTTCTTGAGCGAAAATGCAAAAGAAGACTTAAGCGGTGAGGTTGAAATTTTTGATTTTGCTTCCTCTAAATTCTATCGCTATTTAATTGGGTTGAATTTTGCAGCTGTTATTCTTGCATTAACTCGCTATTTATTAGGTCCTGCCGATGAACAATCCATGGTTCTGCTTTATCTAGCATGGGTAATCTGCAATTTAATAATGCTGGGTGTAGCGATTAACATTACACAACAGCCTAAACATAGGCGGCTACAGCATCGTATTGAAGCGAATGCCGAGGTCATTATAAAAAAAGCATCTGGGCATTTAATTTGTGCGCTGATGGAGAATTACTCGGATTCAGGGTTTGGACTGCGTATTGATGCGGAACTTGTGACGATTGAAAAAAGTGAAAAAGTTTATGTGCTCATTTCACGGTATGAAAGAGAGTTTGCATTTCCTGCGCGAATTGTCAGTATCAATCACGATTTCGTTGATGTTTTATTTGAAAATTTAACGCTACAGCAGCAACTCGATTATATCCAATGTACTTATTCGCGCTCAGACGCGTGGCTATCATGGCAACAGAATTTTTCCCAGGAAAAATCGTTGTCGAGTATAAAGACAATTATCATGATCGGTCTTTATGGATATATTATTTTAGCTAGAAAACTACCGAAATTTATCACTCGGCATTTTTTGTTATTAGGCGCATCTTTGGCCTTTATAAAAACATTGCTGCCTAAAAATATTAAAGACAATTCTATTCAACATGAGCACGCTTAAAATAAAAAACGCTTTTGTAGCTAGTAGCAGATGTTTCGCTAAAATTTCTTTTTTGGTCTTGTTTTTTTCTGTGCTGTTTTCTTTCACGGAACAAGGTCTTTGTGCTCAACGAGATTTTTTTGAAAAGGGTATTAGTTATAAGATCGATAACCCACCAATCAAAAATGACGCTTTGACTTTTGAGCAATTAGGATTGGGATCGTCAATTAAATTACAGGGTAATTTAGCGCATTCTACGTTAGGATTTGGTTCTCGACTCGATGAGCTGATCACAGAAGCTAAAATTGACGTGATTTATACGTATTCGCCGTCGCTTGCGCATGAGATTTCCCAAGTGCGCGTGCTTTTAAACAATCAAATTGCAGGATATCTTCCAGTTGAACAAAATAAGGCCGGAGCTCCAGTCCGGTATACACTTAATTTCGATCCTCGATTTTTATCTAAATATAATGAAATTTCGTTTGAGTTAATTGCTTTCCGTGAAATGCGTTGTGCAACTAAAGCACAAGCGAGTATGTGGCTGGATATTAGCAATCAGAGCCAGCTCACGCTGAGAACGCAGCCTTTGCCGTTGAAAAGCGACTTTTCTTTTTTTCCCAAACCGTTTTTAGATGTAAACGACTTTTTACCGGTAGAAGTGCCGTTTATTTTTCCTGAAAATGCTCAAGCGGAAACACTGGAAGCGGCAGGTATTGCGGCGTCATATTTCGGCAGCCTGGCTAAGTGGCGAGGTATCTCTTTTCCTGTTCATGTTAACTTACTACCGAAAAAGCATGGCATTGTGTTTGCCACTAACGATAAGCGCCCTGATTTTTTGAAAGATTTACCGCGTGTTAATGCTCCGACTATTCAACTTGTTACACACCCGGATAATGCGTTCATTAAGCTATTATTAGTTTTGGGACGGGATAAACAGGATTTACGCAAAGCGATGGAAGGATTAGCAAATGGTTCGCATGTATTGGCTGGTTCATTTGCAGAAATTAGTCATGTGGAAGATGTTTCGCCCAGACAACCTTATGATGCGCCGAATTGGGTTCCAACCAATCGAGAAGTGAGATTAGGTGAACTGGTAGATTCATCCACTCAATTACAGACTCAGGGCCGTACACCGCGTCAAATATCGGTGAATTTTAACATTTCGCCTGACTTGTTTGTTTGGCGTAGTCGAGGCATTCCATTAAATATTAAATATCGTTATTCGCCTCCCAATAAGGAGGATGATTCTCACTTATCTATATTGGTGAATGATCTTTTTGTGAAGGGCTTTCCGTTAACTGGAAAAGGGATTAATGAAGGCTCGAGTCATGACAAATTAAAAATTCCGCTCATTGATGATCTGGTATTTGGGGTGACGAATGAAGTGCTGGTTCCGGGATTCAGATTGAGTGGCAAAAATAAAATTCAGTTTGAATATGCGTTTACCAAGCCGGATAGCGGTGATTGCAGGGATTTAACAGCTAACTACATGTATGGCGAAATCGATGCGGATTCTACTATGGATTTAACCGGTTTTCCTCATTACATGGCAATGCCTGATTTAAAAGCGTTTGCTACCGTCGGCTTTCCTTTTACCCGATTGGCTGATTTAGCCGATACCGCAATTATTATGGATAAAGACGCTTCCATTAATGAAGTGGAAGTTTACTTGGATTTATTAGGTTCGTTTGGCGCTTCAACAGGGTTAACGGCGACAAAACTTTCTGTCTATGATTCCGCTCCTTTTACTGGAATTGAGAATAAAGATATTCTCGTGATTGGCTTAATGACCGCCAACGCTATGCAAGAAAGCGATCAGCATAAATTGTTCAATGCAATGGTGTCTAAAATTAAAAAAACGATTAATAAGCCTATCCGCCAGACAGAATATATTACGTTATTCCAGCCTGCCCAGATAAAACTAGGTAGAGAAGTTTTTAAACAAGTCGAGTTCAAAAATGAAGGCGAAATTGGTGCGTTGATTGGATTTGAATCACCTTGGCAGAAAAATAGAAGTGTTGTAGCGGTAGTAGCTTCTCAGCCCTCCGTTTTTAAAAAGATCACCTCATCACTGCTGAAAAAAGCAGATGATATATCGGGTACTGTATCGTTATTTAGAGGCGACGAGGTTGTTAGTTTTCAAGTAGGCGAAACCTATTACGTTGGGTCTTTACCGATTATTAAGCTGATTTTGTTCGAATTATCGGATAGACCCATGCTTCTAGGTTTATTGATTGTTTTGATAAGCGCGTTATTGATTGTGGTGTTGTGGAAAATGATCAGATATGTCGCTTACTTGCGATTACATCACCATGATAATTAGGCCATCCTTGTTTTATTAAGCTGTTATGAAAATATTATCAATAATTGCATTAACGTTTATTTCAATCTGTGCTCAAGCCAGTGAGTCATGGAAAGATTGGGAACAATTTAAAGCTATTTATATTTCACCTGAAGGGAGGGTAATTGATGGTAGCACTCCTCAATTGAGCACTACCTCTGAAGGTCAATCTTATGCGCTATTATTTGCTTTGATTGCTAATGATAAGGAAACGTTTGATTTGTTGTTAAATTGGACAGAAAGTAATTTAGCAAATAATGATTTAACCGCAAATTTGCCTGCGTGGTTGTGGGGCTTGGATAAAGAAAGTCAGCAATACGGTATTTTAGACAGTAATTCGGCTTCAGATTCTGATTTATGGATTGCTTATGCACTCGTCGAAGCAGGTCGATTATGGGGTGAGTATCGTTATCAGTCATTAGGTTATTTTATGGCAATGCGGATTCTGAGTGAAGAGGCGAAGCAGGTGCCTAATTATGGTTGGATGATTTTGCCTGGACGAAAGGGGTTTCAATTATCAGAGCAATCGTGGCGATTGAATCCAAGCTACTTGCCGATACAAATCCTTAGACGATTTGCTGGTATGTATCCTCATTCGCCATGGCAAGAGATCGCTCAAAACAGTGTGAAATTTGTAAAACAATCAGCACCACAAGGGTTTAGTCCTGAGTGGGCGATTCTCGATGACAATAACCATGTTAGTTTAGACGAGAAAGACGGTAAAATCGGCGGTTATAATGCTATTCGTGTTTATCTCTGGCTAGGTATGTTGAGTGATGACGATTCGGACAAGCCTGCGTTAATGGAGCATTTCGAGCCTATGTTAAGAACCATTGGAACAGATGGTTATATCGCAGAGCAATATGATGCTAAAACGAAAATGCAAACGGGTTATAAACCGTTGGGTTTTCGTGCAGCCGTTTTGCCTTTTTTAGTCAGTGGGAATAACTCCCCCAGAGTCAATGAGTTTGTAAAAGAACTGGAAGCGCGTGAGTCCTCGAATAAACCTGATCATTATTACGATAGTGTTTTGGCCTTATTTGGTAAAGGGTGGTTAGAGCAAAAATATAGATTCAACAAGGATGGAATGCTGAATATTGAGAGATAAAGCGGATAATTATCTAATGGATTAACCTATATCCAGTTTGTAATTTCACTGTGGCAATATTAATGCTAGATGATATTGTTAATATATGGCTACCAAATATAACAAATCACAATTGAGCTGATTAGCAAAAATGCCACAAAAAATTTCAGGTAGCATAGAATAAACAGCGTAATCGCCTTGAATTCTTATATCTTCCAGTTTGACAAGAATTCTGCAATAATTCACGACCTACAGTTACGGCTTGACTACAAGCATTGCAAAAGAAAAACCGGTTTTTCATGAGACTGCAGGATGCAGGTCGGGAATATCGGTATTGTAGTCTTTATAACAATAAATGAACTCGCACATCTAAAAATGAAAGATCAGAATCAATTACTCCAGCAGGAATCAGAGGAGCTCGACGCTGAAAGCCTTATGGCCGAAAGGCAGCGTTTAGAGGCGCTATTTCATGAAAAATTCACGAAAGTCATCACTGTGATGTTTACGGACTTGAAAGGGTCAACGGCGATCACCGAGGCCGAGGGGAATTTGGCTGTCCGCGAGCTGATGAAGAAGCACAATGACATGCTTTTCCCTATTCTGAAGAAACACAATGGTATCTTAGTCAAGACCATGGGCGATGGCACCATGTCCTATTTTACTAAAGCACAGGATGCAGCGCGAGCCGCCAGTGAATTCCAGCGCATACTCAAGGAATATAACGCCACACAAAAGCCCAAAATCCCTATTATAGTTACCGCCGGTATTCATACTGGCGAGGGTATTGTAGAAAAAGACGACATTTACGGTGATGTGGTAAACGTGGCTGCTCGTTTCGATGCACAAGCTCAAGGTAACGAAATCTGCGTTTCGGAGGAAACCTTTAACGCCCTGGAAGACAAGGCGGAAATCTATTGCCGATACTTCCGCATGGCCAAGCTGAAAGGTAAAAAGGAAGAGTTCAAAATCTTCAAAATCATCTGGGACCCGGCCGACATTGAAAAAGACAAGGCCGAAGTGATCGCTGGTATATCTACAGGTCAGCCCCAAGCCCGTCCCAAGTCCGGGCTCTTTGTCTGGGCATCTATTCTCGCCATGATCGTCATTGGAACCATTGCGGTCGTATTGCTAATTAAAGGGAACGAACTCTTCACAAACTTCTCTTCTAGCGAAGAAAAGCGCTCGGCTAAACATACTATCGCCAATTAAAGTTATCCGTTAGATCTCCTGCCCTGCAGTACAAGCTCAATATGAATTACCGCTTTGACGACAAGATCGGCAGAAAGCTGCTTAATGCTGTCCTTCTCCTTTGCTTTCTTTTGCTTATATACATGGCCAACCTGACCTTAGATATATCTCAGCAGTTTATGCTGGGCTGGGGAGGGGTATTTATTTTAGTCGCCGCCAAGCGCCACGCCTTTTTTCAAAAACCTTTTGGGCGCATACTTTTTCTTGTTATTGTTACTTTTATCTCGTTGCGTTATTTTCTGTGGCGCACATCCGACACACTGATTTATACGGGGCCTATAGACTGCGTCATGATGTCTTTGGTTTACTTGGCGGAGCTACAAGTTTCCTCGGTGCATTACATCAATCTTTTTGTTAATCTCTGGCCTCTTAAGCGTAGGATAGCGCCTTTGCCTAAGAATCAGAGTTTATGGCCCACTGTAGATATTTTTATCCCTACTTACACTGAAGATATAGAAATCACTTATGTTACGGCAACCGCAGCCACTCTGCTCGATTACCCCAAGGACAAGGTGAATGTTTATATTCTAGATGATGGTAGCTCTGAGCAAAGACGAAATAACCCTATCCTAGCTTCGGCAGCTTGGCAGCGCTATAATGAAATGCAAGAGATGGCTGCGAAACTCGGTGTTGGTTATCTGACTCGAGAAAGAAATGAGCATGCCAAGGCAGGCAATCTCAATGAAGCACTAAAAAAAACTTCCGGCGATCTTATTTTGATCCTCGACTGCGATCATATCCCCGCGCAAGATTTTTTGCAAAAAACGGTTGGTTGGTTTCTCAGGGACAAAAAATTATTTTTGGTGCAAACCCCCCATTTTTTTATCAATCCTGATCCTTTGGAAAAAAGGATGGGCTCTTTCGGTAATGCTCCAGGCGAACATGAAATGTTTTATCGCGCTGGCCACCCTGCTATGGATCTGTGGAATGCGAGCTTTTTTTGTGGTTCGGCCGCTGTACTGCGGCGCAAATTCGTAGAGGAGGTTGGGGGGATCGCCGGAGATACCATCACCGAAGATGCCGAAACTGCTTTGGGACTGCACGGCAAGGGCTACAATAGCGCTTTCATCGATCGTCCCATGGTTTGCGGTTTGTCACCTGATACTTTAGAAGACTTTCTCGTACAAAGAACGCGCTGGTGTCAGGGCATGTTGCAGATAGGTTTTTTAAAGAATCCAATGGGTATTCCCGGTTTGAGCATACCGCAACGCCTCTGTTACACCAGTACCTATCTGTTCTGGTTTTTTGGTTTTGCAAGGTTTTTATTTTTCATTGCCCCTACTTTGTTCATTCTCTTTGGGCTCCAGATTTTCCATGCTTCTTCCCTTCAGATTTTGGCTTATGCCATGCCAAATCTAATTACCAGTTTTATTACTTCGGACTATCTTTTCGGTAAGTATCGATGGCCCATGTATTCTGAGTGTTACGAGGGGCTGCAATCAATATTTCTTCTCCCTGCAGTGTTGGGGGTCATTTATAATCCGAGAAAGCCAACATTTAAGGTAACGCCCAAGGGGAGAAACCAAACTAGTGATATGCTGAGTCCTTTGGCCGGTCCTTATTATCTAATGGTTGCCATCATGCTGCTTTCCGTGCCGATTGCTATATATCAATTGATCGAATACCCTCTCTATCGAGATGTTATTATGATCTGTACAGGCTGGGTGCTTTACAATCTTGCTGTCTCTTTCGCCTCCCTAGGTATATTTTGGGAACGAAGCCAGATCCGCCGACACCATCGCTTTCCCGTCAAAGGGAAGATATCTGCTTTTGTTGAACACGATAAAACAGTAATCATAGATGGTGAGATGATGGATCTTTCCCTCAGTGGTGTAGGATTCAAGCTTTCCAAGGGTGGGGCTCTGAAGCAGGGCGATAATGTTATCCTCAAAACAAGCGACAGCCGCGGCGATATACACGAATTGTCGGCGAAAATCATGTTTCTCGCTAATCGTAATGGCAGTGCCATTTGTGGATGCGAATTCACCGAATTGGAGCAGAAGTTCGCCGATGTCGTAAGGATGGTTTACGGCGACAGCCAGCGCTGGGTCGATTTCTGGGACCATGATACACAAAGACCCAGTACGTTATACATGATGTATCAATTTGTTTTCATGGCCGCAAAAGGCGCCAAGTTCGGTGTCATTGGCTTGTGGCGCTTCGGAAGGGAGAGCATGAAGACGGCTTGGGCGTAGGGTGGCAAAGCTAGGGTAAGGGGCTTGATGTCTTGTAAGTTTTTTAGCGTTACTCAAAAACTAAAGTGAACGGAATTGTCCGGCCGTCCCTGGCCACATCCCTCTGTTTTGAAAAAGAGAGGATCGATTTCTATAAACGGTGAATAATCAGGCCCGCCTGTAAAGTATGGGTCACTCTTCCAGTCAACGTTTGCCCCCAAAACGGCGTGTTAATGCCCTGACTTTTCCAATTTTCTGGATTAATCTGCCAGTCGAGTTTCGGGTCGAAGATACAGACATCGGCGGAAAAACCCGGTGTTAACGCGCCACTGTCTAAGCGCAGCACTCGTGCTGGGTTGGCGCTTAAACAGGCGATGCCTTGCTCCAGCGTGATAGCATGTTGGGCTACAAGTTTGAGCATTAACGGTAACAGGGTTTCCAGCGACGACATCCCCGGTTCAGTCTCGGGAAATGCGCCCAGCTTGGCGTCCAAGTCATGCGGTTGATGGTCGGAGCAGATGCTGTTAATGGAGCTGCCGGCCAAACCTTGTCTTAAGTATTGCTTATCGTCTTCGGTGCGCAATGGCGGCAATACATGATAGGCGCTGTCAAAAGGTATCATGTCATTTTCAGTCAGATGCAACTGATGAATAGCGACATCGGCGCTGACCTTTAATCCATATTTTTTCGCCTGATGAATCTTAATTACCGAACGCTTACAGCTTAATTGGCCAAAATGCACACGGCAACCGGTCAACTCAGCCAATTCCAGGCATTGCGCTAATGCAATGGTTTCGGCGGCTTCAGGAATGCTGGGTAAGCCGTAGCGAGTAGCGACCGAGCCTTCGTGAGCGCAGCCGTTGTTACCCAGCCAGAAATCATTGGGTCGGAACATCATCAATAAATCATGGCTGGCCGCATACTCCATTGCCCGTCGTAATACCAACAGATTTCTAACAGGTTGATTGGCATTGCCGACAGCAATGCATCCTGCCTGTTTAAGCGATAGCATGGAGCTTAGTTCCGTACCTTCCAGTTTTTGAGTGAGAGCGCCAACCGTGTAGATTCGAGGATAACCGGCTTTTTCCGCCAGCTCTTTAATCAGCTCGACAACGGCAGGTGTATCGATGACCGGAACAGTATCGGGCTGCAAGCATAAGGTAGTGACACCGGCGGCAGCGGCCGCAATCACTTCGCTTTTAAATGTTGCTTTGCGGCTGTGCCCCATATCCCGCAAGCGGGTGCTTAGATCGATAAAGCCAGGGCATACGATTTGGCCACTGGCATCAATAACGGTATCCGGTTTGAATCCGGTTGGTTCGTCAGTCACTGAGATAATTTTTCCGCCTGAGATATAAACGGAACCGATGCGGTCTATTTTATTTGCAGGGTCTATGATTCTTCCCTGATCTATGTGTATCTGATTCATCACATCGTTCCTGTTATCGCCGTAGGTGGTGTGGACGTAGACTTACTGGGAGCAGGTGGCGGCGTTTGCATCGCCATCGCCATGATGGCCATACGTACGGCAATACCGTTACTGACTTGTCTGAGTATTACGGATTGCGGGCCGTCCGCGACTTTGGAATCAATCTCCACGCCCCGGTTAATGGGGCCGGGATGCATGACTATCGCGTCGGGTTTAGCGATTTTCAGTTTTTCTTCAGTCAGCCCGAAACACTTAAAATATTCGCTTTCGCTGGGTAGTAATGCCGAACTCATGCGTTCTTTTTGTAGACGCAACATCATCACTACATCAATATCTTTCAGCCCTTCGGTTAAATTATGCGACACGCTGACGCCCAGGCTTTTCACATGCGCAGGCAGTAGGGTTTTCGGCGCAATAACCCTGACTTCAGCGGCTCCAAGAGTGTTTAAAGCCTGGATCTCCGAGCGGGCTACCCGCGAATGCAGGATGTCGCCGATAATCGCAACCCTAAGGTTGGAGAAATCTTTCTTGATTTGGCGTATCGTAAACATGTCCAGCATGGCCTGAGTCGGATGGGCGTGCTGTCCGTCGCCGGCATTGATAACGCTGATATGCGGCGCGGTCTGCTGGGCGATAAAGTGTGCCGCACCGCTGAGCGCATGGCGCACTACAAACATGTCGACAAACATGGATTCCAGGTTGCGTATGGTATCGAGCAGGCTTTCGCCTTTTGAGGTGGCCGAGGTGGCGATATTCATATTAATCACATCCGCGGACAAGCGCGTCGCAGCCAGCTCAAAAGTGGTTCGAGTGCGAGTGCTGTTTTCAAAAAACAGATTAACGATGGTTTTGCCGCGAAGTAGGGGAACTTTTTTAACTTGATGCTCTGACATGCCTGCGAATGATTCAGCGGTATCGAGAATTTCCGTCAATAAGTTCTTGTCCAAACCTTCAATGGTTAGAAAGTGTTTAAGCTTCCCTTCCGCATTTAGTTGTAAGTTATCAGTCATTATTTACGCCGTCCCAGCAATGGTTTCCAGGTGAATGTCTATGGGTGCCGGTCCGGTCAACTTGATGCGCTGATTGGCATTTAAGGTGATCTTTGTGCCGACGCAATCCGGGGTGAGTGGGATTTGTTTTCCGTCACGCTCTATCAGCACACCTAAAACAATCTGGTTAGGCCTGCCGTAATCGAAAATTTCATTCATTGCGGCGCGGATAGTTCTTCCGGTATAAAAAACATCATCGATCAGGATAATGTCGCGGCCTTCAATATGAGGCGGTAACTGGCTTGGCTTAACGTTGGGATTGACGCCGATTTGCGAAAAGTCATCCCGATAAAAGGAAATATCAAGTAACCCTAAAGGCTCGCTGATATTTAACCGCTGGTGCATTTGCTCTGCGATCCATACGCCGCCGGTACGAATGCCCAGCATCAATGGGTTGACCAGCTTTCTATCATCGATGATGAGCTTTAGCTCGGTTTCCAGGTTACTTAATAATTCGGGAATTTTTAACACTTAATGGTCCTTTTTTGGTAACTGCTCAGTCATGCTGACTTCATAATGGAACGCGAATGACATGGATTCTTGGGTTATTACACGGAATCTGGAGGAATAATTTTTGCTTGCCGTATTTTTACTAGTGATCATTAGTCACGCATCGGTGCCATCTGCGTTGCTCTATCTCCAGCACGCCATGCAGTCATATTTTTCTAATTATGGGCGCTGGTCCGTTCATTCAGCCAAGTTTGCAAAATAAGCTGGGCGGCGAGTTGATCCTGCACTTCCCAAAGTTTACTTGCATTGACATTGACTTCATCAAACAACATTTGCTTGGCTTCAAATGTCGACAGGGTTTCATCCTGCCGAAAAACGGGAAGTTGATAGCGCCCTTCCAGTTGTCTGCAAAATTTTAACATGCGGGGTGTTACGGGATTGTCCGATCCGTCGGCCTGCTTTGATATGCCGACCACTAAACCGGCCGGACGCCATTCTTGTATTAGTTTGCCGATTATTTCCCAGTTGGGATTTTGATTGATCGAGCGAATGGTTTGTAGCGGACTTGCAGTTGCCGTGGTTGTTTGACCGACGGCTGTACCTATTTTTTTAGTACCAAAATCAAAACCTAAATAAGTGTCGGTATTGACTTTGGCTAGTAATGGGTCGTGCATATTTTATATTGCCAGGGGTGTTGTGTATGCCGTAAACCTGCCGGAAGCAGGTGTGGCGTCTGGTTTGTGTTCAAACGAATTTGGCTTGGAGCTAGCCATGTCCTGCCGGAGCGGTCAATTGGTTAATGTCGATGCCAATTTGGTCGGCTGCTGCTTTCCAGCGTAAATCGACCGGCGTATCAAACAAAACTTGTTTGCCGCAAGGAGTATTAAGCCAGGCATTCTCGATGATTTCTTTCTCCAATTGCCCAGCCCCCCAACCGGCATAGCCTAAAGCCACCAAATATTGTTCCGGACCTTCGCCGGCGGCAATCGCTTCAAGTACGTCTCTGGATGTGGTTAGGGAGATAGTGTCTGAAATTGCCATGGTCGCATGCCAGTCTCCACCCGAAGTATGGACGACAAAGCCGCGCTCCTGCTGCACCGGGCCTCCTGCAAAAACAGGTGTTTCAGCTGAATCCGGCGAAGTAACGGTTATATCCATCTGCTTGAAAATCTCGCCCAGTTTCATGTCAGTCGGCCTGTTAATGACAATACCCAATGCTCCCTCTTCATTATGTTGGCACAAATAGGCAACTGTATGAAAAAAGTTGGGATCAGCCAAGTTGGGCATGGCGATAATGAATTGGTTATTCAGGTAAGTAGTTTCGTTCATAGATATTAGTATCAAAGTTTACGTTAACTTAAGCAACTGTTTATCGCGTGGTCATACCTGATTCATCGGAAAATTTCCAAACCCGGGTGATTACCAGGACATCGAGCTCTTTTTGCAGCTCTATAGGCAGGGGCGCAAACGGCGCACTCATCCGGACAATTTTTTTTGCGGCCTCATCCAACTCAGGGTTTCCCGAAGACTGGTTGATGCGTATGCTGTAAATGCTGCCATCTGCTTTAATTCCAACGTCCATGGTTAAAGTGCCGGAAAAATTTTTCTTGGCTGCTACTTCAGGATAATTAAGATTGCCGGTACGCTCCACTTTATCTTCCCAGTCTTTCATGTATTGAGCTGCGATGTATTTATGGGCGCTCACTGAGTCAACAAACTTTATTTTGGATTGCTCAGCACTTTGCTGGTTGAGCCTGATCTCTGTACCCAATTGTGCAATTTGTTGTTGCAGCATTTCCGCCGTCAATTGCGGGTGTTTTTCAGCATGTTGCTCAGTACTCGGTTTGCTTGCAGTAATAACCTTTTTTTCTGCTTTTTGCTGGGTAATCAGTTTCTTCGCTGCTTTGGGTTCGCTCTGCTCCGGCGCGCTCTTTTTCATCTGCTTAGCCGGGCTATTGCCTTGGCTGGGCAGTTGTTGCGGAGTTGGCTCCGGCTTCTTGCTTTGTTCGCCAGCGCCAATTTGATTTTCTTGAGCCAGCAATTGCGCCTTCTCGGGCGCTTTTTTGGTTGGCATATTGACCAAAGTAATATCAATAGATCGGCTGACTTGCTCCGGCTGCGGTGCTGCGAAATTAATCCCCAGTCCAATAATTACATGAATTACAGCCGCTAAAAATAAAGCGATCAATAATGAATCATTACTGGACAGCGGGGCAGGTGGATCAAATATTACCTGATTTGTTTTCATTTATCGCCATGGATGGTGTGTATGCCGCAAAACTGCCGGGCGCAGGTGCGGAAAGAGCTGTTTCAATATGATCCATGAGTTGACCGCAAATATTCAAGCCAAACTGGCGGTCCAATTCCTGAACGCAAGTAGGGCTGGTAACGTTAATTTCAGTGAGCGTATCGCCAATCACATCAATACCGACAAAAATCAGGCCTTTTTCGCGTAATGTAGGTCCGACTTGGCTGGCAATCCAGCGATCCCGTTCGGTTAATGGCCGGCCTTCGGCTCGCCCGCCTGCGGCTAAGTTGCCTCGAGTTTCGCCTTGTGCGGGAATGCGCGCCAGGGCGTAAGGTATGACTTCGCCATTAACCAGCAAGATACGCTTGTCTCCGTCTACAATTTGCGGTAGATATTTTTGCGCCATTACATAACGGCTGTTGTACTGGGTCATTGTTTCCAGAATTACGCTGAGATTAGGATCGCCATGCCGCAAATGAAAAATGGAGGTGCCACCCATGCCATCCAGCGGTTTTAAAATGATTTCGCCTTGCTCCAGCAAAAAACTCCTGATTCTGGCCGGCTCTCGGGCTACTAAGGTTTCCGCGCAGCATTGTGGAAACCATGCGGTAAAAAGCTTTTCGTTGGCATCACGCAATGATTGCGGTTTATTGATTACATAAACCCCCATACTTTCCGCACGTTCAAGCAAATAAGTAGCGTAGATATATTCCTGGTCGAAAGGCGGATCCTTGCGCATCATAATCACATCCAACTCATCCAGCGAAATATCCTGCTCCGCCGTAAACTGATACCAGCTTTTTTCATCTCGCTGAACTTTAATTGTCCGCGTTCTCGCATAAGCTCTGCCGTTGCGCAGGAACAAATCGTTAAGTTCCATATAATGTAGCTCCCAATCTCTGGCTTGAGCTTCTAGTAACATTGCAAAACTGGTATCTTTTTTGATGTTGATATGATCGATGGAGTCCATGACCATGCCGAGCTTAATGGGCATTATTTTTTCCTGATAAGTGCGTTAGGCGAAAGGTACAAGGTTAAAGGCGCAAGGCATGGGAGCACGGACCTTTAATCTTTAACCTTGTGCTTTTTATCTTACTCATTTTATAGATTGTTATTTACCTTGAAAAGATTTTTTGGTATAAAGCTCGGCTAA